>DXIW01000035.1 GCA_019112625.1 Candidatus Acutalibacter stercorigallinarum
GACATCCGGGAGGTGTTCACTGGCGCGGAGGAATTCATCGACAAAGAGCGAGTGGAAGCCATCGTTGCCTCGGTGAACCAACGTGTCCAACTGCTGGCGACTTTTATCCTCACACAGCAGCCCCAGATGGATTCCACAGAGAACGATGTGGAGGAAAATGTGGCGGCGGAGTATGGGATGAAACTATAATGACAAGTCAGCATATTTTTCTATCTTCAAAAACAATTGCTTTTTTGCATTCAATCTGCTATAATATAATCCATAAGTTGCGGTTTCATTTTTGTTCAGTGAGCATTTTCTGAACAAGGAACTGATGGAAACCAGCATAAAACCTAGCTTTTTTGCTTCTCTTTTTTGACAAGGGTTCATTTTCGTTCAGTAAAGCCAAAAATCCAGCCGGGCCCCTTGCGGGCCTGGCTGGATTTTTAGAGAATGCGGGATTCGAACCCGTGAGGGTCCGAGCGTTAAGGAAACGTCCCGGTGGGACGTTTTTAGCGAGGAGCGGCGAGACGGGCCCCACACGCTTGCGTGTGGGAGTTCGAGCCAGCAGCGTTTCGCAGAAACGCTGGTCGATCCCGCCAGCCCAGCCACGTCGGAGCAAAGTCCGCTTTGCGACCACGTCTTTTTTTGCCTTCACCCCACATAAAACTGTATCTTGGTGATATACTCGCTCTCATCCTCGGTGGTGATGTAGTCGTTGATGCAGAATTCAAAGGAGCCGGACCGCAGGGCCAGCCCCTGCCCCTGGCAGTAGTCCAGCAGCCTGCGGTAGGAGCGGCCGATGGACTGGTAGTCCCCCACGTGGTAGATGGCCGCGCACTTCCCTCCAGGCAGCCGGCGGATATTTTTCGCCCGGTCCGTGTCCTCAATGGGGAGGAAGGCGTGGGAGGCCTGGATGTACTCCCCCCGCCGGACCCGCTCCAGGGGCACGGTGACCCCGCTCTGAAAGAAGATGGGCAGCTTCTCCTGAAAGGCCTGGGCAAAGCACTCTTTCGTGGCGATGCTGATCTCCCGCAGGCTGTAGGGCGGGGCCACCTCCCGGATGAGCAGACACTGGGCGGGGACCTCCTCCACCAGCACCGGGACCTCCTGCCTCAGGTATTTCTGGGCCTGCTCCATCTGCCCGCAGCGGTGGAGCAGCCTGCTGCGGATGAGGGACAGCTCCTCCATCTTCCGGTCGATGACCTCCACCTGCCGCCCCAGGGCGGCCAGGCTGCCGGCAGTGTTGTAGTGCTCCATGTGCTCCCGGATCTGGCTTAAGGGGAAGCCAATCTTCTTCATGATGAGGATGGTGTCCAGGTAGTCGATCTGCTTGGCGCTGTAGTAGCGGTAGCCATTCTGGGGGTCCACATAGGCGGGGCGGAACAGGCCGATCTTGTCGTAGAAAATCAGTGTCTGCTTGGAAATGTTCTGATATTTTGACAGCTCCCCGATGGAAAAATAACCTTTCACACTCCTGCCCCCTTGACAATATAGTTACTATATGGTTTATCATATCCCATAGAAGCGAGAATTGCAAGGAGGCATTTCAACATGAAGCGCAAACTTTCCGCCGCCGTCCGCTGGCTTGGGGACGGTTTTTCGGGGCGGATGATCCTGATGATTTTGCTGGGGGCGGCCATCTGCTCCTTCGGCATCCACAACATCCACCAGCGCACCGGCATCACCGAGGGCGGCGTCATCGGCATGATGCTCCTGGTGGAGCACTGGCTGGGCTTCTCCCCGGCCTACATCACCCCGGTGCTGGACATCGCCTGCTACCTGCTGGCCTGGCGGTACCTGGGGGCCGGGTTCATCAAGGTGTCGGTGGTGTCCACCCTCAGCGTATCCCTGTTCTATAAGGTGTGGGAGCAATTCCCGCCCATGCTGCCGGACTTCTCCGCCCATCCCCTGGCGGCGGCGGTGCTGGGGGGCCTGTTCGTGGGCGTGGGCGTGGGGCTCATTGTCCGCCAGGGGGGCTCCAGCGGCGGCGACGACGCCCTGGCCCTGGTCATCTCCAAGGTGAGCCGCTGGCGGCTGGCCCGGTGCTACCTGTTCACCGACATCACCGTGCTGGTGCTGTCCCTGTCCTATATCCCCGTCAAACGCATCGCCTTTTCCCTCATCACCGTCACCATCTCCTCGTTCCTCATCGATAAGATCCAGGACTTCCGCAGCAAAGGCGCCCCCGCCCCCGACGGGGCCTGAGAGGGGAGAAAATAAGCCAGCTCCCGGCTGCCCAGCCCCAAAAGCCCGCCTCCCCGGCGGGCTTTTTTCTTTCTGCCCCGCCCCCAGTTGAATCTTCCGCCGGTTTTTGGTACAATAGGGAAAACACCCCCGCAAAGGGGGGGAGACCCTGAAAAATCACAGAAACGGGAGATCACTATGGATTATACACAGCTAAAAAGCGGCACAGACATCCGCGGCGTGGCAGTAGACGGGGTGGAGGGCCAGCCCGTCACCCTTACCGACGCAGCGGTGGAGGCCATCCTCGCCTCGTTTTTGATGTGGTGCAAGCGCCATTTAGGCCTCAGCGCCCACGGGCTGCGGGTGGCCGTGGGCCGGGATTCCCGCGTCTCCGGTCCCCGGATCGTCCAGGCCATCCAGCGGGTGCTCCTGCGCTACGGCGCGGTGGGCCTGGACTGCGGCCTGGCCTCTACGCCCTCCATGTTCCTGGCGACTTTGGACCTGGACTGCCCCTGCGCCGTACAGGTCACCGCCAGCCACCACCCCTACTACCGCAACGGGCTGAAGTTCTTCACCAAGGAGGGCGGCCTGGACGGCCCCGACATCGCCGAGATCTTAGAGGGTGCGAACCAGGGCCTGGCCCCGGCCAAGGAGCTCCCCGGCAGCTGGGAGCCGGTGGACCACATGACCACCTACGCCGCCACCCTTCGGGACATCATCAAAAAAGGTGTAAACGCCGGGGACTATGACCACCCCCTCCAGGGCTTCCACATCGTGGTGGACGCGGGCAACGGGGCCGGGGGCTTCTACGCCACCGACGTGCTGGCTCCCCTGGGTGCGGACATCACCGGCAGCCAGTTTCTCGAGCCCGACGGCATGTTCCCCAACCACATCCCCAACCCCGAGGACCAGGCGGCCATGGACTCCATCGCCCGGGCCACGGTAAAGGCCGGGGCCGACCTGGGCGTCATCTTCGATACCGACGTGGACCGGGGCGGCGCCGTAGACCGGGAGGGCAAGGAGATCAACCGCAACCGGCTGGTGGCCCTGGCCTCCGCCATCGCCCTGGAGAACTGCCCCGGGGGCACCATCGTCACCGACTCCATCACCTCCGACGGCCTCAAGGAGTACATCGAGCGCACCCTGGGGGGCCGGCACTACCGGTACCAGCGGGGGTATAAAAACGTCATCAACAAGGCCCTGGAGCTCAACGCCCAAGGGGTGGACTGCCCCCTGGCCATCGAGACCAGCGGCCATGCCGCCATGCGGGACAACTATTTTCTTGACGACGGCGCCTACCTGGTCACCCAGATCATCATCAAGCTGGCCAAGCTCCGCCAGGAGGGCAAGGACTTAGAGGACCTCCTGGCCCCCCTGAAGGAGCCCATGGAGGCCGCCGAGGTGCGTCTGCCTATCCTGGACAAGGACTTCCGGGAGGCGGGCCAGTCCCTCATCGACGAGCTGGAGATCTACGCCCGGGCCCAGGGCTGGGCCATCGCCCCGGACAACCGGGAGGGCCTGCGGGTCTCCTTCCCCCGGGGGGAGGGGGATGGCTGGTTCCTGCTGCGGCTGTCTGTCCACGACCCCATCCTGCCCCTGAACCTGGAGAGCAACTCCCACGGCGGCGTGGCCCAGATCGCCGAAAAGCTCAAGACCTTCTTCCAGGCCCATCACGAAGGCGTGGATGTCTCCCCTGTGGAGAAGCTGTAACGCCCTGGCCGGGAGCTCCCTCTGCCACGCCCCAGGGGCGTGACCCTCTTTCCCTTGGAAAGAGGCGGCCCGGCCCGCCGGGCCGGAGGGAGCTCCCGGCCCCCAAACCCCACCGCATACCAAAAGGAGAGAGCCCCTCGGCCCTCTCCTTTTTCTATCCCGCGGTCAGGTGCACCACGTGGCACACCCCGGGGATGGACTGCCCCTGCTGCTGGGAGGTGGGGGACATCAGCGCCCCGGTGGCGCAGAAGAGGATGTCCCCCAGCTCCCCCTGCTCCATGCGTTTCAGCAGGTGCCCGCACAATACCGCCGCCGAGCACCCGCACCCCGAGCCTCCGGCGTGGACATCCTGTCGCTGCCGGTCGTAGAGGAGCAGCCCGCAGTCGTCGTGGACCCGCTGGAGATGGACCCCCTCCTCCGCCAGTAGCTGGTACAGCAGGGCCGTGCCCACCGCCCCCAGGTCCCCGGTGAAAATGCCGTCGTAGTCCCCGGGGGACGTGCCCGTGTCCCGCAAATACCTGGCGATGCTGTCCGCCGCGGCAGGGGCCATGGCCGCCCCCATGTTGGCCGGGTCCTTCACCCCCAGGTCCACGATTTTTCCCACCAGCCCTCCGCGGACCTTCACCCTGCCGCTAAGCCCCACCACCGCGCAGCCGGCGGCGGTGGCGGTCCACTGGGCGGTGGGGGAGCGCTGCCCGCCGTACTCCAGGGGCAGGCGGAACTGCCGCTCCGCCGAGCAGAAGTGGGAGCTGGTCACCGCCGCGGCCTGGCGGGCAGCGCCGCTCTCCACAGCCAGGGCGGCCAGCAGCAGGGCCTGGGCCATGGTGGAACACGCCCCGTACTGCCCTAAAAAGGGGACCTGGTACCCCATCACCCCAAAGGTGGAGGAGATGCACTGGTTCAGCAAGTCCCCGGCGAAGATCAGGTCCAGGTCCTCCGGCCCCAGCCCGGCCCGGGCCAGGGCCAGGGCCACCGCCTCCTTCTGCAGCTGGGCCTCGGCCTGCTCCCAGGTGTCCATGCCCAGGCTGGTGTCCCCAAAGGTCTTGTCCAAGTCCGCCCCCAGGGGCCCCTGGGCCTCCCGTTTGCCCCCCACAGCGGCCCGTCCCAGCAGGGCGGGGGGCCGTTCAAAGGCCAGGCAGCCCCGGCCCACCCGCCTCATGCCAGGCCTCCCAACGCCGGGAAGCAGTACAGCAGCAGCCCGTACACCACCGAGGCGGTGACGCCATACACCAGCACCGGCCCCGCCACGGAGAACAGCTTCGCCCCCAGCCCGGTGATATACCCCTCGCTCTTGAATTCCATGGCCGGGGAGGCCATGGAATTGGCAAAGCCCGTCACCGGCACCAGGGTGCCCGCCCCGCCGTACTTGGCCAGCTGGTCGTACCAGCCCAGGGCCGTCAGGGCCGCGGAGAGGAAGATCAGTGTCACCGAAACGGCGGTGCGGGCGTCGGCAAGAGCCAGCCCCCACCCCTGGTACACCTCCCCCAAAAACTGCCCCAGCGTGCAGATGCTCCCCCCGAACAGGAAGGCGAAGCAGCAGTCTTTCCCCACCGGCGAGGGCGGCGAGGCCGCCTTTACCCGGCGGCCGTATTCCTCTTTGTCCATAGGTCTCATCCCATCAGCCCCCTTTTTCCCTAGTGTGGCCCGGCCCGGGCCGCCTATACCCGGGGCGTGCCGGTTTTTCTGGAAAACCGGCTTGCAAAACAGGGGCAAAGCTCCTATAATCAAAGCAGAAAGCGCCGGGACGGCCGGCGCGAATCAGTTAGGAGGAATTGTAAATGAACGATTTCGTGTTCCATACCCCCACCAAGGTGGTTTTCGGCAAGGGGACAGAGGACCAGGTGGGCGCCCTGGTCAAGGAGCAGGGCGGCACCAAGGTGCTGGTGCACTTCGGCGGCAGCAGCGCCAAGAAGAGCGGCCTGCTGGACCGGGTCTGCGCCTCCCTGGAGCAGGCCGGCATCCCCTATGTGACCCTGGGCGGCGTGGTGCCCAACCCCCTCCTGTCCCTGGTGTATCAGGGCATCGACCTGTGCAAAAAGGAGGGCGTGGACTTCATCCTGGCCGTGGGGGGCGGCAGCGTCATCGACTCCTCCAAGGCCATCGGCTATGGCCTCGCCAACGACTTTGACGTGTGGGACCTGTTCGACCGGAAGAACACCGCCACCGGCTGCGCCCCCATCGGGGCGGTGCTCACCATCGCCGCCGCCGGCAGCGAGATGAGCGACTCCACCGTCATCACAAAGGACGAGGGCATGCTCAAGCGGGGCTACAACAGCAGCTACTGCCGGTGCCGGTTCGCCGTAATGGACCCCGAGCTCACCTACACCCTGCCCGCCTACCAGACCGCCAGCGGCGTCACCGACATTATGATGCACATCCTGGAGCGCTACCTGGTGAAGGAGGAGACCATGGAGGTCACCGACACCATGGCCGAGGCCGTGCTCCGGGCGGTGCGCAAGTACGGCGCGATCCTCCGGGACGACCCGAAAAACTACAAGGCACGGGCAGAGATCATGTGGGCCGGCAGCCTGGCCCACAACGGGCTTCTCAACTGCGGCGGCCCGGTGGGCGACTGGGCCAGCCACCAGATCGAGATGGAACTCAGCGGCATGTTCGGCGTGGCCCACGGGGCCGGTTTGGCCGCGGTCTGGGGCAGCTGGGCCCGGTACGTGCTGGATGAGAAGCCGGAGCGCTTCGCCCAGCTGGCCCACAACGTCTGCGGCGTGGCGGATTCCGGCGACGCCAGGGCCGACGCCCTCAAGGGCATCGAGAATATGGAGGACTTTTTCCGCTCCATCCACATGCCCACCAATATCCGGGAGCTGGGCATCGACCCCCTCACCGAGGAGCAGATCGAGGAGCTGGCAGAGAAGTGCACCTACTTCGGCCAGCGCACCGTGGGCCGCTTCAAGGTCCTGCAGAAGGAGGACCTGAAGGCCATCTACCGCATGGCGCGGTAAAGGACCGGCCCTCTCACGCGCGCGGCGCCTGCCGCCCGCAGGGCGCCAGGCCCCCAGCCGCGGCAGGGCCGCGGCTGGGGTGGGGCAAGCGCACAGAGTGCAGCTTGCCCCCGCGCGCACCTCACGAGCCCCGAACCCCCATAAACCACAAAACCCCCGGCCCGGGAACTCTCCCGGCCGGGGGCTTTTTCACGTTTTACTGGTGCCTTATTGGGGCATCAGGGTAAAGCGGAAGGCAAACTCCTCCTCCTCCAGGCGGTACTGGGGCAGCAGCTCAGGCCCGCAGGAGTTGGAACCCACGCCGCTCATCTTGTAGTCCAGGCAGACCACCGTCTGCCCGCACTTGGTGAGCTCGTAGTTGTGCTTCTTCTCCGCCAGCTCCTCCTGGGTGTAGGGGGAGACGTTCATGGAGAAGGGCGTCTCCGAGGAGGCGGTGAGGCTGTAGGCCCCGTCGGTGAGGGTGACGTACCGGCACCCCCAGTGGGAGGAATTCTCCTGGGGCTTCAGGTAGTCCTCGTGCATGGCGTCCACCGCCTGGGCGTACACCCCCAGGTGAGAGGCCTGGTGCTTGTCCTGGTAGCTCTCGTAGGGGCCGTAGCCAAAGTACTCCACCGAGGCGAAGTCGCGGGGCATAAACAGCCGCACCCCAAACCGGGGCAGCCAGGGGAACCTGCCATCCCGGCGGCAGTCCAGGCTGGCGTCCATGCGGCCCTGGGCGTCGATGGCCCACTGGGCCTCCACCCGCAGGAAGGGGGACACGGTCAGCGCCGCGATACTCAGCTGGCAGGTGACGCAGGCCCCGCCATTCTCCAGCCGGGACACCTGGGTGCCGTACACCTTCACCGTGGGCCGGTGGTAGCCCGCCAGCTCCCACTGGTGGCGGATGTACTGGTCGTTGTCCGTGGGGGCCCGGTACAGATTCCAGCCCATGGGCTTCTCCAAGTAATTGCGGTTCTGCCACACCAGGGAGTCAAACAGCCCGGTGTGCTTGTTGAACACATAGCGGAACTTCTCCCCGGTCAGGACCACCGCGTCCCCGGTCTCCTCCAGCTCCACCGGCCCCTCGGCGGGGGCGTCCAGGAAGAAGGGCTCGTCGTGGAGGACGATCTCGTCAAAGCCCAGGGCGTGCCCGGCGGTGCAGAAGTCCCCTGCCGCCTTGGTGGCGTAGGAGAGGAGCAGGGTGCACACCCCGCCCTCCGGCAGCGCGGGCAGCACCACCTCCGCCTCCCCGTGGGGGGGCAGGTGGGGCAGCTCCAGCTCCCCGCCGTACAGCACTTCCCCGTCCTGGCTGATCTCGTAGGACACCGTGAGGAAGTCCTCGGCGTTGGTGAAGTCCAAGTAGTTGTGGAGGATAAAGGTGTCCGCCTTGCCCTCGGCCCGCCGCGCCCGGATGGGCCGGATCACGTTCTTATATTCCAGCAGGCCGGTGTGGGGGGTGCGGTCGGGGTACACCAGGCCGTCCATGCAGAAATTCCCGTCGTGGGGGAACTCCCCAAAGTCCCCGCCGTACCGGTAGATGGGCCGGTTGTCCGGGGTGGTGCCGCCGTAGACGGCGTGGTCGCACCACTCCCATACAAAGCCGCCGCAGAAGCCGTCGTACTCCATGATGAGCTGCTGGTAGTCCTCCGCGTCCCCAGGGCCGTTGCCCATGGCGTGGATGTACTCGCACTGGATGAAGGGCAGCTTCTTCTCCGGCAGGTTCTCGTCCAGGTCCTTCCCGGCGAAGTAGTCCCGCACCTGGTCCAGGGGGGCGTACATGCGGCTGTACAGGTCCAGCATGGAGAAGTCGGGCTTTCTCGCCTTGTGGTAGGTGAGGAAATTCTCGTAGTGCAGCAGCCGGGAGGGGTCGTACTCCTTGGCCCACCGGCCCGCGGCCTCAAAATTCTCGCCCCAGCCGCTCTCGTTGCCCAAGGACCAGATCACCACCGCGGCGTTGTTCTTGTCCCGGATGACGCTGCGCTGCATCCGGTCCAGAATGGCCTCCCCGAACTGGGGGTCGTCAGCGGCGTCGGCGTAATTTTCCAGACTGTGCAGGCCGGTGCGCATGGCCATGCCGTGGGACTCCATGTCCGCCTCGCCGATGACGTAGAAGCCGTACTCCGAGCACATCTGCAAAAACCAGGGGGCGTTGGGGTAGTGGCTGGTGCGGATGGCGTTGACGTTGTGGCGCTTCATCAGGGCCAGGTCCAGCAGGGCCTGCTCCCGGCTGATGGTGTAGCCGGTGACCGGGTCGCTGTCGTGGCGGTTCACGCCCCGGAACTTGATGTTCACCCCGTTCAAGTACACCACCCCGTCTACGACCTCGATCTTCCGCAGGCCCACCATCTGGACGATGCACTCGTCGGGGGTCTCCAGCACCAGGGTGTACTGGGCGGGGTGCTCGGCGTTCCACAGCACCGGGGCAGGGACCTCCAGCACGGCGCTGTCCTTGGGGTGCTCACAAGTGCCCACCAGGGTCCCGTCCGGGGCGTAGAGGCTGGCGGTCAGGTCCAGCTTCCCTTCGGCCTCAAGCTCTACGGTGACCTGGGCGCTGGAAAAATCCGGGGCAAAGCTCTCTTTTACAAAGTAATCCCGCAAAAAGGCCTGGGGCCGGGCGATGAGGTACACGTCCCGGAAGATGCCGCTCATGCGCAGCTTGTCCTGGTCCTCCAGGTAGCTGCCGTCGCACCACTGGAGCACCAGCACGGCCAGGGTGTTGTCCCCCTCCTGCAAAAGCTCCGTCAGCTCAAACTCCGAGGTGGCGTGGGACACCTGGCTGTACCCGGCGAACTCCCCGTTCACCCACAGGTAAAAGCAGGAGTCCACCCCCTCAAAATTCAAGAACCACCGGGCCTCCTGGTCCTTCTCCTCCAGCTCGAAGTGGCGCACGTATAGCCCGCAGGGGTTCTCGTCGGGCACATAGGGCGGGTCCACCGGGAAGGGGTAGCGCACGTTGGTGTACATGTGGCGGCCATAGCCGTGGTTCTGCCAGCAGGAGGGCACGGGGATGGAGCCCATCTCCTCCTCGTCGAAGCACAGGCCTTCCTCCGGGTCAACAGCCTGCCCGAAGGACTCAAAATAGCGGAACGCCCACTCCCCATTGAGGGAGAACACCCGGGAGGAAACGCCGGTGTGGCTCTCCTCCTCGTCGGCAAAGGGCAGGTAATAGCTGCGGATGGGGCAGGTGCCCACGTGGAGGATCTGGGGGTCCTCATGGAACTGGCGGAGGGTCTCGCTCATGGCAACAGTCTCCTTTCAGCGCTTGGATTGACATTTCGCGGAAAACAAGTATACTTTTCCTTGTTACTGTAAGATTACTCTGAAACCGGGCAAGTGTCAATCGCCTTTTTGCAAAAAAGATTTTTCCACTGGGAAAGGAGGCGCGCTTATGGGCGCAGGGATCGTAGCGTCGGCGGTGTTTGGGGGCGGGGTGCTGTACCTGGCCGCCGGCCGGCCCGCCAGAACGGCTTTGGGGAAGAACAGCTTCGCCCTGTGGGGCAGCCTGCTGTTCCTGCTGGGCCTTACGGTGCGGCTGGTCCTGGGCTACTCCCAGACCGGTTACCAGATCGACATGGACACCTTCAAAAGCTGGGCCCGCATCGTCAACGAGGTGGGCTTCTCCCAGATCTACCGGCAGGACATCTTCCTCGACTATCCCCCCGGCTACCTGTACGTCCTCTGGGCGCTGGAGCGGCTGCGGCTGGCCCTGGGGCTGGACGCCGCCTCCCAGGCCTTCACCCTCCTGATGAAGCTGCCCTCCCTCCTGGCCGACCTGGGCTGCGCCGCCGCGGTGCTTTTTGCCGCCAAGCGCCGCCTGGGGGAGAAGGCGGGGCTGTTCCTGTCGGCGGCCTACCTGTTCTGCCCGGCGGTGCTGGTCAACTCCGCCCAGTGGGGCCAGGCCGATTCCTTCTG
The DNA here is from genome assembly GCA_019112625.1 of Candidatus Acutalibacter stercorigallinarum. Lineage (GTDB taxonomy): Bacteria > Bacillota > Clostridia > Oscillospirales > Acutalibacteraceae > Acutalibacter > Acutalibacter stercorigallinarum. Next base: position 10,728 of record DXIW01000035.1, read on the forward strand.
CACCGCTATCCTCCTGCTCTCGGTGTTCCTCCTGTACCGGGAGAAGTACGAGGCCTCCGCCCTGCTCTACGGCCTCTCCGTGGCCTGCAAGCCCCAGATGCTCATCTTCGCCCCCCTGTACCTGTTCTTCACCATCCGCCAGCGGAAGTGGCTGCGGCTTGCCACCGGCGTCCTCTGCGGGGCGGGGGCGCTGCTGCTCCTCGCCCTGCCCTTTACCACGGGCTTCAACTTCCGGTGGCTCCTCACCGAGTACACCTCCACCCTCAACTATTACGACTACTACTCCGTCAACGCCTATAACTTCTGGACCCTCCTGGGCTGGAACTGGAAGCTCCTGCCCGGGGAGCCCCTGAAGACCGTGCTCACCTTCGCCGCCCCGGTCCTGGCCACCGCCGGCTGCGGGGCCCTGCTGCTCCTCTCCAAACGGAAGGACGTCCTGTTTTTCTGCCCCGTCATGCTCATGAGCATCATGTACATCTTCGGGGTGAAGATGCACGAGCGTTACCTGTTCCCGGCGCTGCTGTTCCTGCTCCTGGCCTGCGCCCTCTCCGGGGACCGGCGGCTGCTGGGGTCCTACGGGCTCATCGCCGTGGCCCACTACCTCAACGTGGCCCACGTGCTGTGGATCGCCGAGAACCTGGGCCAGAACTACGACCCCAACGCCCCGGGCATGCGGCTGCTGGCCGCCGCCCAGGTGGCCGCCGTGGGCTATGGGCTGTACACGGGGTGTTCCGTGTACCTCCGGGGCAAGGTGGTCCCGGCCCCCGCCCGCCAGCCCGCCCCCCTGCCCGCCTTCCCCGCCGGGGAGAGCTTCCGCATGGGCCGCTGGGACTGGCTCCTGCTGGGGGCCGTCACCCTGGCCTACGGCCTGGTGGCCTTCTGGCAGCTGGGAGACAATTCCATGCCCCAGACCAGCTGGACCCCCCAGCAGGGCCAGCAGGTGGTGCTGGAGGCCGGCAGTCCCGTAGAGGAGCTCCTCTACCTGCCGGGGCTGACAGCGGACAGCCAGGGCTATTCCTACCGGGTGGGGACCAGCGTCCAGGTGGAGGTAAGCGACGACGGCCTCACCTGGACGGACTGCGGCTCCCTGGAGGGGGGCTACGTGTTCACCTGGACCAGCTTCCCCCTGTCCGCCCCCGGCCGCTATGTGCGCCTCACCGCCCTGGACGGCAGCGTGGTGCTCAACGAGGTGGCCCTCAAGCGCCAGGGGTACCAGGAGCTGGCCAACCTCACCCTGGAGGCGGGGGAGGGGGAGGCCCTCCTGGACGAGCAGGACCTGGCGCCCCTGTACGCCACCTATGAGAACTCCGCCTACTTCGACGAGATCTACCACGCCCGCACCGCCTACGAGCACATCCTGAACCTGGAGCCCTACGAGAACACCCACCCGCCCCTGGGCAAATACCTGATCTCCCTGGGTATCCGCCTCTTCGGCATGAACCCCTTCGGCTGGCGCTGCGTGGGGGCTCTCTTCGGGGTGCTCATGCTCCCGGCCCTGTACTATCTCGTCAAAAAGCTCCTGGGCAGCACCTGGCTCTGCGCCCTGGGCACCCTCCTCTTCGCCTTCGACTTCATGCACTTCACCCAGACCCGCATCGCCACCATCGACACCTACGCCGTGTTCTTCCTGCTGCTCATGTATGGGGCCATGGCCGCCTTCCTCCGCCGGGACCTCCTCCGGGACAGCTGGAAGCAGCTGCTGCCCCCCCTGCTGCTGTGCGGGGTGTTCACCGGCCTGGGCTTCGCCGCCAAATGGACCGCCGCCTACGGGGCCCTGGGCCTGGCGGCGCTGTACTTCGGCAAGCTGTACTCTGCATGGCGTGCCGCCCGCTCCGCCGGGCAGGACACCCGCCCCCTGCTGCGAACATGCGGGAAGCTCTGCGGCTTCTGCTGCGTCTTCTTCCTCCTCATCCCCTTTGCCATCTACTTCGCGGCCTACCTGCCTCTCACCACCCTGCCCCATAACGCGGGGGACGTCTGGGGCAGCTTCTGGCGCTACCAGGACACCATGTTCTCCTACCACTCCACCCTCCAGGCGGAGCACTACTTCGCCTCCCCCTGGTACGAGTGGCCCCTGGACCTGCGCCCCATCTGGTTCTTCGCCGGCCATACGGCAGAGGGCTACAGCACCATCTCCTCCTTCGGCAATCCCCTGCTGTGGTGGGCCTGCCTCCCCTGCCTGATCGGCACGGCCGTGCTGTGGCTGCGCAGGCGCCAGTGGCCCTGGGCCCTGGCCTTGGCGGGGTTTCTGTCGGTGTACCTGCCCTGGGTGCTGGTGCCCCGGCTCACCTTCATCTACCACTACTTCACCGCCGTGCCCTTCCTGGTGCTGGCCCTGCTGGCCGTGTTCCAGCAGCTCTCCCGCCGGGGCCCCTTGGCCCGCACCATCCGCCTGGGCGGCAAGGGGGAAATCCCCCTCTCCGCCCTGCTGCTGGGGGTGTTCGCCGCCGCCTGTTTGCTCCTGTTCGCCCTGTACTTCCCGGTGATCTCCGGCGCCCCTACCACCCAGGCCTACGCCGACGCCCTGGAGCTCCTCCCCACCTGGTATTTTGCGTAAGCCAGCAACACAGCCCGCCGCCCCCTCTGCCCTCGCTCCGCGACGGCCCTCCCCCTTCGGTGGAGTCGGCACGCCCCGGCGTGCCGGAGGGGGCGGCGGGTGTCCCCGCAGGACACGAAAATCCCTCTGGGCTCCGCCCGCCGGGATTTTAAGGGCCGCCGGCAGCTACCTTCCATAGGGGGGAGCCCCCTTTTCCCCCACCCAAAAAGCCCCCTGCCATCTTCTGGCAGGGGGCCGTTTTATCGTCGCAATCGCCACAGGGTCACAGCCCCGTGGTCAGGTCAAAATACTGCAAATACCGGCTGCGGGCCTGGCTGTACCGGCTCTTGGTGATGGGCACCTGGGCGCCGCCGGTCATGATGAAGGCCTGAGAGGTGAGCCGGTCCACATGGTCGGCGTTGAGGATAAAGCTCTTGTGGGGGTGGATGAAATTGGGCTCCCGCAAAAGGGGCTCCATGGCCACCTCAAAGGAGGTCCGGATGGTCCGCCCCAGCAGGGCGGTGCCGTCGGCCAGGTGGTAGGTGAGGATATGGTTGCGGCACTCCACGTAGACGATGGAGGAGAAGGCCAGGTTTTCCTTGCCCCGCACCGTGCTCACCAAAATGGACTTGGGTGCCTGGCGGCTCAGCAGCCCCAGGGCCCGGTCCAGCACCGGGTACAGGTCCTGGGCCCGCACCGGCTTTACCAGGTACTGCAGCGCCCCCACCCGGAAGGCGTCCAGGGCGAAGTCCTTGGAGGCGGTGAGGAACACGAACGTGCCCTCGCACCCCTGGGCCTGCAGCCGCCGGGCGGTCTCAATGCCGGAGGCGCCGGGCATGAGCACGTCCAACAGGTAGATGTCAAATTGATTTTTGTCCTTGGCGACCTGCTCCAGCAGCTGGGCCGAGGAGAGGAACACCGCGACTTGGTCGATCTGGCCGGGCTGCTGCCTTTGATAGGCCCGCACCAACCCCTCGATGTAGCGGCTGGTGGCCAGGTCGTCTTCGCAAATGGCAATGTTGGGCATAGCAAAACTCGCTGGGGAAAGATCCCCAGGCTCCTCCTTTTTCCCCGGGCGGGCATCCCCCGCGCGGGATTTCTTTACCCCAATTATACTAGGTTTCCCATCCAAAAGGCAAGAAATTCTATGTGAGGAAACGGCTTAACTTCGCATATCTTGCCGTTTTTAGTCGATTTACACGAAAAAGGGCAGTTTTTACTCGAAATCCGGCACGCGGGGGGGAGGTAGATTCCTGTATAATAAAAGTAAACAAAATGTTCCTGCCGGCCAACTGTGCCCCGGCAGGGCGATTTTTGGGAAAATGTTTGGGAAAATGGAGGAAAAGAACAATGGTGTGGATCGCGGTTTGCGACCGGGACGCCGACCGGCGGCATTCCATGGCCGCCATGGCCCGGCGGTACTTGTCCGCCCGGAAAGAGCTGCAGGGGCAGGTGTGCCTCTTCGCTTCGGCAGAGGAGCTGCTGGAATATAAATACGCCTCCTTCGGGGTGTGCCTGGTGAACGTGGAAGCCCCCCTCCACCTGGAGGCGGGCCGGGATATCAAAGAGCGCCTGCCCCAAACGGCCCTGGTGTTCTACGGCCGGGGCCAGGAGCCCGCCTGGGCCCTCCAGGCCTACCGGGCCGGGGCCGCCCAGTACCTGTTCCAGCCCGTGGGGGAGCAGGCCCTCTTCGCCGCCCTGGACCGCACCGTCCGGGAGGGCGGCCTCCAGCGGCCCCAGCGCATCCTGCTCAACTCCACCCAGGGCCTGGTGAACCTCCAGGTGGCCCAGGTGGCCTACGCCAAAAGCAGCGGCCACCGCATCACCTTCTTCCTGGTGGACGGGGAGGAGCTGGAGAGCAAATGCCTGCGGGTGTCCTTCGGCACCGTCCTCGCCCCCCTGGAGGGCAAGGGCTTTCTCCGCTGTCACGACTCCTACGCCGTCAACCTGGGCTGGTCCGTCCGCCTCACCGGCGAGGGCGTCCAGCTGGCCGACGGCACCCTGGTGCCTGTGTCCACCAAAAAGCGTTCCCTCACCCGGGAGGCCCTCAAGCACATCCAATCCTGACTCCATCCCCCTCCAAGCCGCCCCCGGGCGGCTTGTTTTCCTCTTGCGCCAAATCGCATTTCATGCTATACGAAAAATCAAACAGAAGGGAGGCTATACCCATGGACAACGAACAGCTGCTGCAGGCCCTGGAACAGCTTCTCGACAGCAAGCTGGGCCAGTTCAAAACGGAGATGGCCTCTGAGATTGCGGACAGTATAGGTGAGCAGAACGAGACGATCTGCGCCCTGCTTTCCCAGCAGAACGCCGTGCGGAAGGACGTGCAGGCACAGGTCTCCGGGCTGCGGGACATCGTCCGGGAACACGAGGAAAAGTTGGAGGCCCATACGGCATAAGCCGGCGGGCCGGGGAAGATAAGCGCAGGGGCGGGGATTGGTTCCCCGCCCCTGTTTTGTCCCCCCCCACAACTTCTGCCTTCTTCCCTTGACAAACCCCCGCCGCCCTCTTACAATGGGAGCAAAGACGAGAGGAGGACCACCCATGCTTCGCGACACCTACGACCCGGACCGGAGAGCGGCCATCGAGCCCAGCGAGTACTACAGCCCCATCCCCGGCTTCCCGGAGATCTGCATCGGCATCTTCTCCCAACGCATCGTGGAGGAGGCCGCGGCCCGCTTCGGCGGGGAGGTCATCGCCCAGGTGGACTTCTGCACCGGGCCGGTGCCCGTGTACCGGGTGCGGGCCGGCGGCACCGAGGCCGCCCTGTTTTTGCCCCACGTAGGCGCCCCGTCCGCCGCCAGCTTTGTGGAGAACCTCATCCCCTGGGGCGGGCGGTACTTCGTGTTCAGCGGCTCCTGCGGGGTGCTGCGCCGGGACATCACCGCCGGCCACCTCATCATCCCCACCGCCGCTGTCCGGGACGAGGGCCTCTCCTACCACTACCTGCCCCCGGCGGAGGAGATCGCCCTGGACCCCGCCTGCGCCGCCGCCTGCCGGGACGCCCTGGACAGCCTGGGCTTCCCCTTCGTGGAGGGCAAGACCTGGACCACCGACGCCTTCTTCCGGGAGACCCGGGGCAAGGTACAGCGCCGCAAGGAGCAGGGCTGCCTCTGCGTGGAGATGGAGTGCGCCTCCCTGGCCGCCGTTGCCCGGTTCCGGGGGGTGCCCTTCGCCCAGTTTTTCTGGTCCGCCGACAACCTGGACGCGGAGGAGTGGGACGCCAGGGATTTGAGCCAGCAGGGGGCCTCTGTCTCGGAAAAATGCTTCGCCGCCGCTCTGGAGACCGGCAAGCGGCTGCGGCAACACTTTGGGAGGAGTTGACACACATGGCGCAGATCGCCACCTTTTACGACCACATCAAAGACATCTCCCGCCAGCGGGGGATCTCCCTCATGGACGCCATGGGCCTGGCCCGCCAGCTGGGGGTGGAGGCCCTGGAGGTCAACCAGAACAACATGATCGGCCGGGAGGACGAGGTGGGCCAGGAGCTGGCCTACCACGACATGTCCATCTCGGCGGTGCCCGCCTATTTCGACTTCGGCCGCGACCCCGACGTGGCCCGCCAGGCCCTGCCCACCCTGGAGGCCGCCAGCTATCTGGGGGCCAAAAAGCTCCTGGTCATCCCCGGCTTCCTGGACCAGGACGATCCCCCCCAGGAGCGGGAGCGCCAGACCCAGGCCATGGTGGACGGCGTCTGCCGCCTGGCGGAGCTGGCGGGCCAGTACGGCCTCTCCCTGGTGATGGAGGAGTATGACAACCCCGCCGCCCCCTTCAGCACCACCCAGGGGGTGCTGCGGTTTTTACAGGGCTGCCCGGCCCTCGCCAGCTGCTTCGACACCGGCAACTTCCTCCCCGCCGGGGAGGACGTGCTGCAAGGCTGGGAGGCCCTCAAAGGCCGGGTCGGCCACGTGCACCTCAAGGACCGTGGCCTGGCCGGGGAGGGGGACGCCCGGCGCATGGTGCCCTCTCCGGTGGGGGCGGGGGCCTTGCCCCTCGCCGAAGCGGTGGAGCGCATCCGCGCCCAGGGCTACGACGGCGCCTACACCCTGGAGTTCTACGACTCCCCCGACACCCTCGCGTTCTTAGAGCAGTCCGTGGCCTGGCTGAAATCCCAGCTGTAACCCTGCGACCCTCCGGGCCGTCCCGATTTTTTCGGGGCGGCCTTTTTGCGTTTCGGGAAAAATTTCTCCCAAACCCTTTTCTTTCCAGTGCAAACGTGGTACCATAGGGTGGTTTTGCCTAGCTGGCAGCGCAGCAAGGGAAAGGGAAGTGTTGGTATGGCAGCAGAAAACGACCTGGGCAAAGACAATATCCGCAGCCTGGTGTGGCGCATTGCCATCCCCAGCATGCTGGGGCAGTTCGTCAGCGTCCTCTACAGCATCGTAGACCGCATCTACATCGGCAACATCCCCCAGGTGGGGGACCTGGCCCTGGCCGGGGTGGGGGTCTGCGGCCCGGTGGTGACCATGGTGGGCTCGGTGGCCTCCCTCATCGGCGTGGGGGGCGCCCCCCTGGTGAGCATCCGCATGGGGGAGGGCAACCTGAAAGAGGCCCGCCGGGTCATGTCCAACTGCGTGCTCATGCTCTGCCTGTTCTCCCTGGTGCTGGTGGCGGGCATCCTGCCCTTCCGCAAGCCCATGCTGTACCTCTTCGGCGCCAGCGACGCCACCTACGGCTACGCCGAGGAATACTTCACCGCTTACCTCAGCGGCACCCTGTTCGCCCTGGCGGCCACAGGCCTCAACCAGCTGGTGATCTGCCAGGGCTTCGCCAAGGTGGGCATGGCCTCGGTGATGCTGGGCGCCGCCCTGAACATCGTCCTGGACCCCCTGTTCATCTTCACCTTCGATATGGGGGTGCGGGGGGCGGCCATCGCCACGGTGATCAGCCAGGCGGCCAGCGCCGCCTTCGTGGTGGCCTTCCTGCTGGGAAAGCGGGCCCCGGTGCCCATCACCTTCGGCCGGTACAGCCTGCGGGTCATAGGCCGGGTGCTGGCCATGGGCTTTACCCCCTTTGTGATCATCGCCATCGACAACGTGATGATCATCGCCATGAACGCGGTGCTCCAGCAGTACGGCGGCCCCGGGGAGGGGGACGCCCTGGTCACCTGCAACACCATCGTCCAGAGCTTCATGCTGGTGGTCACCATGCCCCTGGGGGGCATCAGCGGGGGCACCCAGGGGCTCTTGGGCTACAACTACGGCGCCCGTCAGGTGGACCGGGTCCGTAAGGCCCAGAAGTACATCGTGGGCCTGTGCGTGGGGTACACGGCCCTGTTGTTCCTGCTGGCCCGGCTGGCGGGCCCCCTGTTTGTCCGCCTCTTCACCCAGGACCCGGACCTGTCCCGGCAGGCCTTCGACGCCATCAAGGTCTGCACCCTGGCCATCATCCCCCTGGGCGTCCAGTACGAGCTGGTAGACGGCTTCACCGGCATCGGCCAGGTGCGGTTCTCCCTGTCCCTGTCCCTGTGGCGGAAGCTGGTGTACTTCGTGTCCATCTTCCTGCTGCCCGCCCTGTTCGGGGCCCGGGCCGCCTTTTACGCCGAGCCCATCTCCGACGTGCTGGGCCCCCTGGTCACCACGGCGGTGTACTTCCTGTTCATGGGGCGGCTGCTGGAGCGCCGCGCCCACCCTGTCCCCGACCACCGGGAGGGCTCCTGACCCCCGCCCGGCCCACAGGCGGAGAGCCTCCCCGGCCCTCCGCCTTTTTGCGCCCCTTTGGGATTTGTAAACAAACTGTGGCTTTTGTTGCAATCCCGCCCCTATATGTGGTATAATACGCTGTAAGTATGTCACTACCTACGAGCAGCGCTCTCACGATGTTCCAGCGCGGCTCGGCAAGAACCGGAAGAGAAAGGCATGATGGTCTTTTTATGGCAAACCATATTTTGACGAAGCTGTTCGGCAACTACAGCAAACGGGAATTAAAGCGCATCCAGCCCCTGGTGGATCAGGTGCTGGGCATGGAAGAGGAATATAAAAAGCTCAGCGACGAGGAACTGAAGGCCAAGACCCCCGCCCTCAAGGCCCGCCTGGAGCAGGGCGCCGACCTGGACGACCTGCTGCCCGAGGCCTTCGCCGCCTGCCGGGAGGCCATGGCCCGGGTGCTGTCCATCCGGCTGTTCCCGGTGCAGGTCCAGGGCGGCATCATCCTGCACCAGGGCCGCATCGCCGAGATGAAGACCGGCGAGGGCAAGACCTTCACCCTGGCCCTGCCCGCCTACCTCAACGCCCTCACGGGCAAGGGGGTCCACGTGGTCACCGTCAACGAGTACCTGGCCAAGTACCAGGGGGAGATGATGGCCCGGGTCTTCAACTTCATGGGCCTCACCGTGGGCCTGGCGTTAACGGGCATGTCCTCCAAGGACAAAAAGGCCGCCTACGCCTGCGACATCACCTACGGCACCAACAACGAGATGGGCTTCGACTACCTCCGGGACAACATGGTCATCTACAAGGAGAACAAGGTGCAGCGGGGCCACAACTACGCCATTGTGGACGAGGTGGACTCCATCCTCATCGACGAGGCCCGCACCCCCCTCATCATCTCCGGCCAGGGGGACAAGGCCGACGACCTGTACGCCCGGGCCAACGCCTTCGCCCGGGGCCTCAAGCCCATCCGGGTCAAAGAGACCGACGAGAAAGAGGACAACGACGAGCTCTACAAAGACTACGACTACATCGTAAACGAGAAGCTAAAGACCTGCTCCCTCACCCGCCGGGGCGTAAAGAAGGCTGAGGAGTTTTTCCACATCGACAACCTCACCGACCCCGACAACCTGAAGCTCCAGCACCACGTGGACCAGGCCATCAAGGCCTGGGGCATCATGCACCGGGACCAGGACTACGTGGTCAAGGACGGCCAGGTCATCATCGTGGATGAATTCACCGGCCGCCTCATGTACGGCCGCCGCTACAACGAGGGCCTCCACCAGGCCATCGAGGCCAAAGAGGGGGTGGAGGTAGCCCGAGAGAGCAAGACCCTGGCCACCATCACCTTCCAGAACTACTTCCGCCTCTACGGCAAGCTCTCCGGCATGACGGGCACCGCCATGACCGAGGAGGAGGAATTCTCCGAGATCTACAAGCTGGACGTGGTGGAGATCCCCACCAACCGCCCCATGATCCGGGAGGACTGCCCCGACGTGGTGTACAAGACCGCCGCGGCCAAGTACAAGGCCGTCATCGACGACATTGTGGAGCACCACGAAAAGGGCCAGCCCGTGCTGGTGGGCACCATCACCATCGAGAAGTCTGAGCTGCTCTCCAAAATGCTGAAGCAGCGGGGCGTCAAGCACGAGGTATTGAACGCCAAATTCCACGAGAAAGAGGCCCAGATTGTGGCCCAGGCCGGCCGCAAAGGGGCGGTCACCATCGCCACCAACATGGCGGGCCGCGGCACCGATATCCTCCTGGGTGGCAACGCGGAATTCATGGCCAAGGCGGAGATGCAGCGCATGGGCTTTACCGAGGAACAGCTGGTGGAGTCCACCGCCTACAGCCACACCGAGGATGAGGAGATCTTAAAAGCCCGGGAGACCTTCGCCGAGCTCAACAAAAAATACAAAGACGAGATCGCCCCTGAGGCCCAGTTGGTCCGGGAGCTGGGCGGCCTTTATATCATCGGCACCGAGCGCCACGAGTCCCGCCGCATCGACAACCAGCTCCGGGGCCGTGCCGGCCGCCAGGGGGACCCGGGCAAAAGCCGGTTCTACATCTCCCTGGAGGACGACCTGATGCGCCTCTTCGGCGGCGAGCGCCTCCAGGGCATGATGAACACCCTGAAGATCGACGACGACATCCCCATCGAGGCCAAAATGGTCTCCGGCTCCATCGAGAGCGCCCAGCGCAAGGTGGAGAGCCGCAACTTCGGCATCCGCAAAAACGTGCTCCAGTACGACGAGGTGATGAACTCCCAGCGCCAAATTATCTACGGCCAGCGTGACAAGGTCTTAAACGGCGAGAACATGAAGGAGTCCATCCAGAAGATGATTGACGAGGCCATCGCTGCCAATGTCAAGCGCTTCCTGCCGGAGAACGTCCCCCACGAGGACTGGGACATGGCCGGCCTGCGGGAGCACTACCTGGGCTGGCTCATCGGCCCCGAGGACCTGCACTTCACCCCCTCCCAGATGGAGGACATCGAGCCCGACCAGATCACCGGGGACCTCCAGGAGATGGCCCGCGCCCTCTACGAGAAGCGGGAGCAGGAGTTTACCTCCCCCATCATGCGGGAGGTGGAGCGCGTGGTGCTCCTGCGCAACGTGGACCAGGAGTGGATGGACCACATCGACGCCATGGAGCAGCTCCAGGACGGCATCCGCCTGCGGGCCTACGCCCAGCAGGACCCGGTGGTGGAGTACCGCCTGGAGGGCTTCGACATGTTCGACGCCATGATCGCCACCATCCGGGAGAACACCGCCCGCATGGTCCTCACCGTGCGCCTGCGCCAGAAGGAGGCCCCCCAGCGGGAGCAGGTGGCCAAAGAGACCAGCGCCGGCACCGCCGGGGACAAGACCGTCAAGCGCCAGCCCGTCAAAAAGGCGAAAAAGCCGGGCCGCAACGACCCCTGCCCCTGCGGCAGCGGCCTGAAGTACAAAAAATGCTGCGGCCGGGACCAGTGACCGGCGGCAGGGAGGAGGGAACCAGGGTGAAACAGGGAAAGAGATGGCTTGCTGTGGTGTGCGCGGTCCTGCTGGCCGCGGCCCTTGCCGGGTGCAGCATCCCCATGCCGGGGTTTGCCGACTACGACGTCTCCGCCTATATCCAGGGCCTGCTGGACAGCAGCTATAAGGCCTCCCACGGGGAGTTCATGTCCCTGGCCAGCGCCACCCTGGAGGACGCCCAGGAGAACAACACCACCACCGTGGAGAACGCCGCGGTGGAGTTCTGCAACACCTATAACCTCCTGGCCGACGACGCCCAGATGGACCGCTTGGAGGACATCATGGCCCGGGCGCTCACTCAGGCCCGCTATACGGTGAAGGAGGAGCAGAAAGTGGACACCGGCTACTACCTGGAGGTGGACGTGTCCTCCATCACCAATTTCAGCGGCCTCACCCGCCAGCTGGAGAGCCTGCGGCAGCAGGCCCAGGACGAAGCCACCGCCGAGGATAGCAGCTCCCAGCCCGAGGACGACCGCTACGTGGCCTCCGAGGGGTACGACGAGTACGGCAACTACGTGACCTACGACCAGTACGGCGACCCCTACGACCCCGACGAGGAAGAGGAGTCCAGCTCCTCCGCCCCGGAGATCGACACCGTGGACGTGAACCAGCTCTACACCGATCTGGTGCTGGACTACTGCGAGGGACAGCTGGCAGACCTGCGCTACGATGAGGAACCCCGCACCGTGGCCCTGGACATCCTCCAGACCGACCAGGGGGAGCTGCAGCTGGACATGAACCAGATCAAGACCATCGACCAGACCGTGCTGCGGCTCGAACCGTGACCGGGTGGGCGGGCCCGCCGCGGCCCGCCCTTTTTCGAAAAGCCATCCAAGGAGGAAGGAACCATGGAACAGAACATGCTGCGCACCAAAGAGCTCTACGACCTGACCCACACCGCCGCCGCCCCCCTGCTGGAGCAGGCGGAGTACCCCTGGCAGGCCCTGCCCAAAATCGGGGACTTCATCCGGGCCCTGGGCCCCACCCTTTCCCCGGAGGAGTACGAGCAGCGGGGAGAGGACGTGTGGGTCCACAAGACCGCCAAGATCTACCCCAACAACTTCATCGCCGGCCCCTGCATCATCGGCCCGGGGACCGAGGTCCGGCCCGGCGCCTTCATCCGGGGCAACGCCCTGGTGGGGGCAAACTGCGTGGTGGGCAACTCCACCGAGCTGAAAAACGTCATTCTCTTCGACAACGTCCAGGTGCCCCACTACAATTATGTGGGCGATTCCATCCTGGGCTACAAGTCCCACATGGGCGCCGGGGCCGTCACCTCCAATGTCAAGCAGGACAAGACCCCTGTCACCGTGCAGGTGGGCTACCTCCGGGTGGAGACCGGCCTGAAGAAGTTCGGCGCCATGCTGGGGGACAACGTGGAGGTGGGCTGCAACAGCGTCTTAAACCCCGGCACCGTGGTGGGCCGGGGCTCCCGGGTGTATCCCCTGTCCATGGTGCGGGGCTTCCTGCCCGCCGGGCAGATCCACAAAAACAACGGGGAGCGGGTGCCGCTCCGGTAAGGAGGGGAACGCATGGAAGCGATCCAGGAATTTTTATCGTCCGGAGTGCTGCCCACAGTGCTCCTGGTCCTCCGGGCTCTGGTGCCCCTGCTGGCCCTGTACGTGGTGTGGCGGTGCTACACCTCCTTCAAGAAGGGCCAGCGCCGCCGGGACCCGGTCATCATGCTGTGGGACGAGGCCTCCGGCGCCCGGTTCCCGGTGCTCTACTGGGAGAACTCCATCGGCCGCAGCCGCAGCTGTGACATCACCCTGCCCGACGCCGCCATGTCCCGGGACCACGGGGTGCTCCTGCGCCGGGACGAGGGCTGGTTCATCTGCGACACCGGCTCCAAATCCGGAATTTATGTCAACCACAAAAAGGTGGAGGGCCGTCAGCTGGTGAATATCGGCGACACCATCACCATGGGGGGCACCACCCTCACCCTGTGGAACACCGACGTAGAGCCCCGCAAGCGCCGGCGCATCTTCACCGGCTTCTCCCGGGAGGCCGCCTCCCCCTTAAAGCTGATGCTCACCGCCTCCTTCACCCTGCTGCTGGCGGCGGTCCAGGGCCTGTTCCTGGGCGGGGAGATCCACCCGGAGCAGCTCATCCCCTTCGCCGCGGTGCTGGTCATGGGCTGGGGGCTGTACATCTTCTCCATCGGCATCCTCCACCGGGTCAGCTTCGAGATCGAGACCGTGGCCTTCCTCCTGTCGGGGCTGGGCATCCAGCTCCTCTCCGCCTTCGACCTCCAGGGCGTCACCACCCAGCTGGCCGCCATGCTGCTGGGGGTGTTCCTCTTCAGCTTCCTGCTGTGGTTCATGGGGGACATGGAGCGCGTGGCCAAGTGCCGGCTGTGGATCGGCCTGGGGGCCCTGGGGCTTCTGGGCCTCACCCTGGTGTTCGGCTCCGGGGCCTACGGCTCCAAAAACTGGATCTACCTGGGCCCCCTCAGCGTCCAGCCCTCCGAGTTTGTGAAGATCTGCTTCATCTTCGTGGGCACCTCCACCTTAGACCGCCTCCAGACCAAGAAGAACATCGGCGAGTTCCTGCTGTTCACCGGGGCCTGCATCGGCCTGTTGGCCCTCATGCCCGACTTCGGCATGGCCCTCATCCTCTTCGCCACCTTCCTCATCATCGCCTTCATGCGTTCCGGCAGCGTGCGCACCATCGCCCTGGTGCTGGCCGGGGCGGTGCTGGCCCTGTTCGTGATTTTGGCCGTCAAGCCCTATGTGCTGGACCGCTTCCTGGGCTGGGGCCACGTGTGGGACCACATCAACGACGAGTACGGCTACCAGCAGACCCGCACCCTCACCTACATAGCCAGCGGCGGCCTGTTTGGGCTGGGCCTGGGCAACAGCTATCTGGCCTCTGTCTTTGCCGCCGACAGCGACCTGGTGTTCGGCCTCCTGTGCGAGCAGCAGGGCCTGCTGCTGGGCCTGGTGGTGCTTTTGGCCTTTGTGCTGTGGGTGTTCTACGCCCGCAGCGACGTGACCCGCAGCCGCTCCACCTTCTTCTCCATCGCCGCCTGCGCCGCCGCGGGGATGCTCCTGTTCCAGGCGGCCCTCAACGTGTTCGGCGCCACCGACGTGCTGCCCCTCACCGGCGTTACCCTGCCCTTTATCAGCTCCGGCGGCTCCAGCCTCATCTCCGTCTGGGGGCTCATGGCCTTCCTCAAGGCCAGCGACGAGCGCACCTACGCCGCCCGCCGGGCCAGCCGCAAAAGCGCCCCCCGGGAGGAGCCCCCGCCCTTTGTCCCGAAAAACCGCGGCCCCCAGCAGCCCCGCCGGCCCCAGGAGCAGCCCGCCCCCGCCTACCGCCCCCAGGGGGAAGCCCCCCGGCGGGAGGCCCCGAAAAAGGGGGGCAGCCACCTGCGGCCCCCTGGCGGCCGCCATTCCAGAAAGGAGGCGTAGCCCATGCGCACCACCGGATTCCGCTCCATGGTCCTCTACCTGCTGCTGGCCTGTTTTGTGGGGGGCGTGGTCTACCTGGGGGTCAACCTGTTCCTCCACGGGGGGCAGTGGGCCATGCAGCCCTATAACGGCCACATCTCCTCCTCCCTGGGGAACATCTCCGACCGCAGCGGCAATGTGCTGGCCACCTCCACCGAGGAGGGCCGCACCTACAGCGACAGCGAGACCGTCCGCCGGGCCCTGCTCCACACTGTGGGCGACCCCTACGGCTACATCTCCACCAGCGTGGAGTACACCATGCGGGACAAGCTCACCGGCTACAACCTGATTACCGGCCTCAACGACACCATCTTCAACCGCATGGGCAGCGACATCGCCCTCACCGTGGACCAGGACGCCTGCGCCGCGGCCTACAACGCCCTGGGGGGCAAAAACGGGGCGGTGCTGGTCTATAACTACCAGACCGGGGAGATCCTGGTCAAGGTCAGCGCCCCGGGCTTCGACCCGGCCTATATCCCCGAGGACCTGGAGACCAACGAGGCCTACAAGGGCGTCTACCTGGACAACACCCTGTCCAGCTCCTTCACCCCCGGCTCCATCTTCAAGATTGTCACCGCCGCCGCGGCCATGGAGAAGTGGCCCGACACCTGGAGCCAGTGGACCCACACCTGCACCGGCTCCGAGAACATCGGCGGCTCCGATGTGACCTGCCTCTACGGCACCGCCCACGGGGACCAGGACATGTTCAGCGCCATGGGCAACTCCTGCAACGTGTTCTTCGCCAGCCTGGCCAGCGAGATCGGCGCCCAGGCCCTCCAGGCCAAGGCGGAGGAGATGGGCTTCGGCCGGGAATTCTCCCTGGGCAGCGTGCCCACCGCCCAAAGTGAGATCGACCTCTCCGCCGCCAGCCAGAACCAGCTGGCCTGGGCCGGCGTGGGCCAGTACACCGTGCTGTGCAACCCCTACCACATGATGGTCCTCATGGGGGCCATCGCCAACGGCGGGGAGTACGTCCAGCCCCGGCTCACCCAGGAGAGCCAGCTCTTTTCCGGTCTCCTCCCCGGGGAGGACCGCACCCTGGTCACCGCCGCCGAGGCCCAGAACCTCACCCAGCTCCTGCGGGGCGACGTGGAGAACTACTACGGCGACTGGCTCTTTCCCACGGGCATGAACGTCTGCGCCAAAACCGGCACCGGCGAGGTGGGGGAGGGCAAGGCCCCCAACTGCTGGATGGTGGGCTTCTGCGATTCCGTCGACTACCCCTACGCCTTCGCCATCCTAGTGGAGGAGGGCACCGGCGGCATCGAGAGCGCGGGCAGCGTGGCCAGCGCCGTGATGAACGCCCTGGCCGGGTGAGTTTCCCGCCCATACCAAAAAATAAAAAAAGTGAGGGAGGAGCCGCGGCTCCTCCCTCTTTTTTTGCGCCAAAGCCTCCCCGCCGCTCACACCGGCAGCAGCGACAGCAGCACCGCCCCCAGGAACCAACTGAGGATGTTGGCCATCACGGAGCAGCCCACGGCGGTGCCCTTGCGCTGTTCCTTCAGCAGCAGCGGCAGGGCGATGGCCTCCAGCAGGATCACCAGGACCTCCATGGGTCCGTACAAAAGCACCTTGGCCCACATGGCGTCGTAAGTGCGGGAGGCCGCGGGCAGGAAGCACAAAATGGCGATGTTCACCCCAAACTGGGTGACCAGGTTCACCGCAAGGAAGATGATCCAGCTCCGCTTTTCCTGGTACCCCCACAGGTAAAAGATGAGCCCTTCCAGGGCCAGGGTCAGGGCCACCCGCAGCACCACCAGCAGCGGCTGCCGCCACCAGGGCTGGCCGTACAGCAGCTGCCGTCCGCCCACGTCCAGGGTGATGAGGTTGTTGTACCGGGCAAACCCCGTGGGGTCGATGGGCAGGGCGAAGCTCTCACCCCCGGTCTCCACCACCAGCTTTGCCCCGGTAAGACCCTCCGGGTCCACGTTCCACCGGCCGTAAAACCGGTAGTACCCTTCCCACAGCAACCGCTCCCCGGAAAGCCGCTGGGGCTCCTCGTCCTGGGCGCTGTCAAACTCTATGGTGAGCTCCAGGTCCCCCGGGGGCGCCAGTACCAGCACCGTAACGCAGGGCGGTTCCGCCGAGTTGGCCAGCGCCCCCACCGGCACCGCCAAACAGAACACCACCGCCGCGATGATACAGAGCACTTTCTTTTTCACAGGGTCTCCTCCTTCCCCAACGAAAAATATTTGCCTTTTTCCCAAAAATAGTATACCATAGAAACAGGAATTTGTCCCGTCTCAGCCCTGTAATCACACATAACAAATTTGTAATTGGGAGGCATCTGCTGTGAAACTGGAAAAATTGACCCCTGCCTTTAAGGATTACCTGTGGGGCGGCACCAAACTGCGCGACGTGTACCACAAGCCCTGCGACTTCGATAAAATCGCCGAGAGCTGGGAGCTCTCCACCCACCCGGCGGGCCCGAGCAAAATAAGCGGCGGCGAGTACGACGGCCTCACCCTGGAGGAGTACTTCGAAAAGCTGGGCAAGGCCGCCCTGGGCAAAAACTGCCAGCGCTTCCAGGATTTCCCCGTGCTCATCAAATTCATCGACGCCAAAGACCCCCTCTCCATCCAGGTCCACCCCAGCGACGAGTACGCCCTGCGGGTCGAGCACGAGTACGGCAAGACCGAGATGTGGTACGTGATGGACTGCGAGCCCGGCGCCTACCTGTACTTCGGCGTCAACCGGGAGGTGACCCGGGAGGAGTTTGCCCAGCGCATCGCCGACAACACCGTCTTGGAAGTCCTCAATAAGGTGGACGTCCACCCCGGCGACGTGTTCTTCATCCAGTCCGGCACCATCCACGCCATCGGGGCCGGCATCCTCATCTGCGAGATCCAGCAGAACTCCAACTGTACCTACCGTGTCTACGACTACGACCGCCGGGGCGCCGACGGCAAGCCCCGGGAGCTCCACGTGGAGAAGGCCCTGGAGGTCTCCCGGTTCACCCCCTCCCCCCGGCAGGAGACCGCAGCCGGGGAGGAGACAGTCCCCGGCGGGAAAAAGCGCCCCCTGGCCGCCTGCAATTACTTCGCCACCCAGCGCCTCACCGTGGACACCGCCATGGAGCTGGAGGTGGGGGAGGACAGCTTCGCCTCCCTCATCGTCCTCACCGGCAGCGGCACCGCCGCCGGCCCGGAGAACCAGGTGTCCTTTGTCCCCGGCGACAGCCTCTTTGTCCCCGCGGGCACCGGCAAGGTCACCCTCACCGGCCCCTGCACCGTGGTCAAGACCACCGTTCCCGCCGGGGAGTGACCGGCCCGCCAGCCGCGCCCGCTCGGGCTTCGCCGCAGGCGAAGCCCGGCTCCCCCTCCGGGTGAGCCGCCCCGCTCCCCGCGGGCCGAGCAGGCGCGGGAGGGGGAGTAAGTTTTCAAAATTAAAAGAAAGAATTTTCAAGGGGCTTCGCCCCTTGGACCCCAGGGAGCGGAACCCAGTTGCCCCAGGGCAGTTTTTGCGGTGGGGGTTCCCGAAGGGAAGCGGCTGATGCAGCGTGCCGGGAAAATCCCTCCGCGCTCCGTGCCCCGGTCCGTGGCCGGACGGGACAGGAAAAACCCTCCGCGCTCCGTGCGCCGGTCCGTGACCGGACAGGACAAGAAAATCCCTCTGCACTTCGTGCGCCGGGATTTTGGGGCGGGTTTACATAATTTTTTTAGCAGCCACCCCCTGCCCCCCCTTTTTTTTTCTGTCCATGCCGGTTGGAACAACTTCCTGCCCGGAACCAGCCTCAGCGCCGCCCACCCTGCCCTCGCTTCGCGCGGGCGCTCCCCCGTGGGGGGAGCGGGCCCCGGCCTGCGCCGGGGCCCGGGTGGGCGGCAAGGCCCGCCTCCCTCTCTGAGGGAGGTGTCATCGCAAAGCGATGACGGAGGGAGTTTTTTCACCAAGCAAATTTTCAAACATCACAAATCAGTTGGGAGGACACCCCATGAAGATCATCCTGATGGGGGAGCCCATGGGCCTGTTCATGGCCAATGAGACCGGCCCCCTAAGCAAAGTAAACACCTTTACCGCCTCCATCGCCGGGGCGGAATACAACGTGGCCGTGGGCCTGGCCCGGCTGGGCCACACCCCGGCCTACTGCACCCGCCTGGGCTTCGACCCCCTGGGGGAGCGCATCCTGGACGGCATGCGTCGGAACCACATCGCCACCGACTTGGTCACCCAGGCCCCCGGGGAGCTCACCGGCTTTATGATGAAAAGCTCCACCGACCAGGGCGACCCGGACATCGCCTACTACCGCAAGGGCTCCGCCGCCTCCCGCCTGTCCGCCCACGACATCGACAAGCTGGACCTGTACGGCTGCCAGAGGCTCCACGTCACCGGCATCTTCCCCGCCGTGTCCGACTCCGCCCTGTCCGCCACCCGGCGGCTCATCGCCCGGGCCAAGGCCCTGGAGCTGCCCATCTCCTTCGACCCCAACCTCCGCCCCCAGCTGTGGGAGAGCGAGAAGAAGATGGCCGCCACCCTCAACAGCCTGGCCCAGGACGCCGAGACCGTCCTCCCCGGCCTGGGCGAAGGGAAGCTCCTCACCGGCCAGGACACCCCCGAGGCTGTGGCCGCCTTCTACCACCGCCTGGGGGTGAGGAACGTGGTGGTCAAACTGGGCAAGGACGGGGCCTACTACTCCGAAAAAGACGGCCAAAGCGGGTATTCCCCGGCCTTCCCCGTCAAAAAGCTGGTGGACACCGTGGGCGCGGGGGACGGCTTCGCCGCCGGGGTCATCAGTGCCCTGGCGGAAGGGGAGACCCTGGAGGAGGCCGCCTTCCGGGGCAACGCCATGGGCGCCATCCAGATCACCCACAAAAGCGACAACGAGGGCCTGCCCACCCGGGAACAGCTGGCCCGCATCATCCAGGCGGGCACCGCCTGAGAACAGGAGAACGACCTATGGAACTTCGCGCCATCCTCTCCCACGTGGACCACACCCTGCTAAAGCAGGACGCCACTTGGGAACAGATCAGAACCATCGTGGACGAGGGCATCGCCTACGGCACCGCCTCGGTGTGCATCCCCGCCTCCTACGTCCAGCAGGCGGCGGAGTACGCCGGGGGCCGGGTGCCCATCTGCACCGTCATCGGCTTCCCCAATGGGTATTCCACCACTGCCGCCAAATGCTTCGAGGCCGCGGACGCCATAAAAAACGGCGCCGCCGAGATCGACATGGTGGTGAACCTGGGCTGGGTCAAAGACGGCAAGTACGATGACGTCCTTGCCGAGATCAAAGCCGTCAAGGCAGCCTGCGGCGATAAACTCCTCAAAGTCATCATCGAGACCTGCCTCCTCACCCAGGAGGAAAAGATCAAAATGTGCGAGGTTCTGGCCCAGTCCGGCGCCGAGTACATCAAGACCTCCACCGGCTTTTCCACCGGCGGCGCCACCTTTCAGGACGTGGCCCTCCTGCGCCAGCACTGCCCGCCCAGCGTGAAGGTCAAGGCCGCCGGGGGCATCGCCAGCCTGGCCGACGCGGAAAAATTCCTCTCCCTGGGCGCGGACCGGCTGGGCACCAGCCGCATCGTGGCCCTGGCCAAGCAGCAGGGGGTGTGACCATGCCGGACAAGCTGGAAGCCCTCTACCAGGCCCTGGCCCAGCGCGCCCGGGAGGCCCGCCAGGCCGCCTACTGCCCCTACTCCCACTTCGCCGTGGGGGCCGCCCTGCTCTGCGCCGACGGCTCGGTATACGCCGGCTGCAACATCGAAAACGCCGGCCTCACCGCCACCAACTGCGCCGAGCGCACCGCTTTCTTCCGGGCCGTGGCCGACGGCCACCGAGAGTTTCTGGCCATCGCCATCGCCGGCGGCCCGGCGGGCGAGCCCCCCGCCGCCGTCTGCGCCCCCTGTGGGGTGTGCCGCCAGGTCATGGCCGAATTCTGCGGCCCCGACTTCGAGATCCTCCTGGCCGGCCCCGAGAGCTATTCCCGCACCACCCTGGGGGCGCTGCTGCCCATGGCCTTCGGCCCCGGCGACCTGCAATAGTCAAAAAAAGAGGGAGCCCCCGCAGGGGCCCCCTCTGGCAGTTTCCGGTCTGTTTTGGCCGAACACGCTTTAGCCATGCTCAGGTCCGGTCTTGGGCTCGTCGTACTCCACCCCGAAGGTCTCCACCGTCACCTTCTCCATGATCTGGTCCTCATAGGGCCGGTCCATCCGGTCCCGGGGCGCGGCGACGATGGCCTGGGCCGCCTCCATGCCCTCGGTGACCTTCCCGAAGGCGGCGTACTGGCCGTCCAGATAGGGGGCGTCGTCCACCATGATGAAGAACTGGCTGCCCGCGGAGTTGGGCCGCTGGGACCGGGCCATGGAGATGACGCCGGTGGTGTGCTTCAGGTCATTCTGGATGCCGTTGGCGGCGAATTCCCCCACAATGCCGTAGCCGGGGCCGCCCATGCCGGTGCCCTCGGGGTCGCCGCCCTGGATCATGAACCCGGGGATGACCCGGTGGAAGATGGTGCCGTCATAAAAGCCCTTCTTCACCAGGGAGATGAAGTTGTTTACCGTGTTGGGGGCCACCTGGGGGTAGAGCTCTACCTTGATGGTGCCCTGGGTGGTCTGGATGGTCACAATGGGATTCTGCATAAGGATCTCCTCCTGTTGTCTGTTGTAAAGCGATTTCGCTGGGCCTATTATACCACACTTCTGCCCCCCATGGCCAGAGGGAAAGGAATTTTTCCCAGGGCGGGCGTGGGGGATGGGAATCGCCCAGGAAACCCCTTCCGCCGCCGACGGCGGCACCTCCCCCATAAGGGGAGGCAAGTCTTGGCTCCCCCTTTGGGGGAGCTGGCACGATTTCATCGTGCCTGAGGGGGTTCCCTTCAAAATCCCTCTCCCCCCCAAAAAAAACCAAAAAACTATCTGAGGTGATCCCATGAAACTGGTATCCTGGAACGTCAACGGCCTGCGGGCCTGTATGGGCAAGGGCTTCCCCGCCTTTCTGGAGGCCGAGGCCCCGGATGTCATCTGCCTGCAGGAGACGAAAATGCAGCGGGAGCAGGCGGATTTCGCCTTCCCCGGCTACCACGAGTATTGGAACTCCAGCACCGTGAAAAAGGGCTACTCCGGCACCGCGGTCTTCACCCGGCAGGAACCCCTTTCCGTGTCCTGCGGCATGGGCATCCAGGAATTTGACGGCGAGGGCCGGGTCATCGCCGCCGAGTACGGGGACTTCACCCTGGTCACCGTGTACACCCCCAACGCCCAGGCGGAGCTGGCCCGTATCGACTACCGCATGGCCTTCGAGGACGCCTTCCGGGCCTACCTCACCCGCCTGCGGGAGCACAAGCCCGTTATCGTCTGCGGGGACATGAACGTGGCCCACCGCCCCATCGACCTGAAGAACGCCAAGGCCAATATCGGCAACGCGGGCTACTCCTACGAGGAGCGGGGCAAATTCGCCGAGCTCCTGGCCACCGGCCTGGTGGATACCTTCCGCCACTTCTACCCCGACCAGACCGGCGCCTACTCCTGGTGGAGCTACCGGGGCAACGCCCGGGAGAACAACACTGGGTGGCGCATCGACTACTTCTTGGCCGATGAGCGCCTGGTGCCCCAGCTGGAGGACAGCCGCATTTTGCCCCAGGTGATGGGCAGCGACCACTGCCCCGTGGAGCTGATTTTGACAAGGAGAGGATCTGTATGAAAATAGACAACAATCCCATCGAAAAAGCCGCCATGGAACAGTTCCACCAGGGGAACCGCCAAGAGGGTCTCCGCCTTCAGGAGGAGTTCGCCGCGGCGTTCCGGGCGGAATTCGCGGAAAAGGACCACTGCTCCTGCCAGAAAGCCTGCCGTTACCACGGCAACTGCAAAGAGTGCGTGGCTATCCACCGGGCCCACCAGGAGCATGTGCCCAACTGTATGCGCCCTATGCTGAACGCGAAGCTCAAACTGCTTTCCCAGCTGACAGAGCACACCCTGGCCAACGAGATTGAGGCGCCCCGGGAGATTTTACGGAAAGACGCCCCCGGGCAGAGGGCTCCTGAAGGGAGGGGGCAGCTATGACAGGGATAGAGACCTTGCGCCAGTGGCTGAACACCGCCCGGCGGGCTGCGTTCCTGGGCGGGGCGGGCGTCTCCACTGCCAGCGGCGAAAAAACTCCTCTCTCTCCCGGTAAAAAATCCCCCGTCCTTGCAGGGGGCGACATCACACAAAAAGAAGTGTCTCTCATATCAAGATGACGCTTCGCCGTCTGCTCCCCTCCCAGCGGCGAAAAACCTTCCTCCCCCTCCCGGTAAAAAATCATCCCGTCCATGTGGAGAAAGTATCACACAAAAAGAAGTGTCTCCCTGTATCAAGGCGACGCTCCGCGAAAATAATTTTTGGAAAGGCTGGTGGCACCATGGCACAGCAAAAAAGTTACGAAGAGCGGCTGAAACTGTTCCAAACCTGGCTCAAAACGGGCCAAAACGGGGTCTTTTTGGGCGGAGCCGGGGTGTCTACGGGCAGCGGCATCCCCGATTTCCGCAGCGCCCACGGGCTGTACATGCAGCAAAAGGCGGGCCTCTCCTACGAGGAGATGCTCTCCCACCGCTACTTCGAAGACCACCCGTCGGAGTTCTACGACTTCCTCCGGAAAGTCATGCTGTACCCCGACGCCAAGCCAAATCCCGCCCATTACGCCCTGGCCAAACTGGAGCGGGAAGGCCGCCTGCGGGCCATTATCACCCAGAATATCGACGGCCTGCACCAGCTGGCCGGCAGCCAGAACGTCATCGAGCTCCACGGCAGCGAGAACCGCTACTACTGCCTCTCCTGCGGCAGGCAGTACGACATGTCCTGCGTGACGGGCACCACCGGGGTGCCCCGCTGTTCCTGCGGGGGCATGATCCGCCCGGACGTTGTGCTCTACGGGGAAATGCTCAACGAGGACGACCTGCGCCGGGCCATAGGCCTTAGCATGGACTGCGACCTGATGGTGGTGGCGGGCACCTCCCTGGTGGTGTACCCGGTGGCCGGGCTGGTGAATTACCTGGGCCGCAAGGCAAAGCTGGTCATCCTCAACCGGGACGAGACCCCTTACGACGACCGGGCCGACCTGCTGTTCCGGGAGGATTTGGCCCAGGTGCTGGCCCAGGCGGCGGAGCTTTAAGCGCCGCGTCACCGAAAATTTGCAAAAATCGCCGGGAACGTGTATAATCGGGTACAAACACTAGAGAGTATGGGGAAAGGCCCCAGGCGATAGGAGATGGTGCTATGCCAAAAGCCAGCGTGATCGTGCCGGTGTATAACGTGGAGGCATATCTGGAAAAGTGTGTCCAGTCCATTTTGCGGCAGACGGAGCAGGACTTCGAGCTGCTGCTGGTAGACGACGGCTCTACCGACAGCAGCGGGCAGCTGTGTGAAGAATTGGCGAAAAAAGACAGCCGCATCCGGGTCATCCACCAGGAGAACCAGGGCCTGGGCGGCGCCCGCAACACCGGCATCCGGGAGGCAAAGGGCGACTGGCTGCTGCTGGTGGACAGCGACGACTGGATCGAGCCGGAAATTTTGGAAAAATCTTTGGAAGCAGGCCTGCGGGAGGAGGCGGACATGGTGATGTTCCCCTTCCGCTCGGTGGACGAGGAGGGCCGGGAGCTGGCCGTGTTCCGGGAGAACGTGCCCCTGGACCGGGCCCTGTCCTTAAAGGAGCGCAAAGACGTTCTCCTCACCGCGCCGGTGGCCTGGAACAAGCTGTACCGCACCGCCTTTTTCCGGGAGACGGGCCTCGCCTACCCCTCCCGGGTGTGGTACGAGGACATCCGCACCACGCCCAAGCTCATGGCGCTGGCCCGGCGCATGGTGTTTCTTGGCGACATTGGCTACAACTATCTGCAGCGCCAGGGCTCCATTATGAACAGCGGCAAGGTGGCCCGGAACGTGGAGATCATCGAGGCCTTCGACGACATCCTCCCCTGGTTCCGGGAGCATGGCCTGTTTGCAGAGTACCGGCAGGAGTTGGAGCACCTGACCGTGGCCCACATCCTGCTCACCTCTTCGGTGCGGGTGCTGCGCATGGACCACAAGAACCCCCTGCTGCGAAAATTCCGGGCGTATGTAGAGCGGGAGTTTCCCACCTACCGGGGAAACCCCTACAACAAGACCCACTTTACCCGTAATCAGAAGATCGCCCTGTGGCTGGTGGAGCGCCGGTGGTACGGGGCGGCGGCGCTGGCGTTTCGCGTCAAGGGATCGTGAGGTGCCCCATGAACCTGATGAAAAAATGGCAGGGCCGGCAGCATGGGGGCCTGCTGGAAAACACGGTGATGCTCTATATCCTCCAGTTTTCCAACATTTTCCTGTCCTTCCTCACCCAGGGCTACCAGTCCCGGGTGCTGGGGATGGAGCTGCTGGGCACCCTGGGCGCGGCCCAATATACCACCAACTTTTTTCAAATCTTTATTGACTTCGGCTTCATCCTCTCCGCCACGGCGGAGGTATCCCGCCAGCGGGAGGATCGGGACGCCCTGGCCCATATTTTAACTTCGGTAATCACCGCCAAGGCCCTCTTTTCCCTGCTCTCCTTTGGGGTGCTCTTTCTTTTCGTCAGGCCTGGCCTAGCGGACGCGAAGGAGTTTGCCACCTACCTGCTGTTCCTGCTGGGTACGGTGCTCAACTCCCTGCTGCCGGACTTTATGTACCGCGGCCTGGAACAGATGACTACGATCACGGTGCGGGCGGTGTCCATCCGAGTGTTCGCCACGGTGATGATCTTCCTGTTCATCCACCAGCCGGGGGACTACTACATGGTGCCCCTGTTCACCGCCATCGGGAACGCCGGGGCCCTGGCCTTTGTCTACTGGCACCTGTTCTGCAAGGTGGGGGTGCGGTTCTGCCGGGTCACCTTCTGGGAGGTGTGCCGGGAGATCAAAAATTCCTTCCAGTTCTTCATCTCAAAGGCGGTAACGGCGGTTTACACCAACACCAACGGCATTATTCTGAAATCCACCCTGGGGGGCACTGCCGCCGGGCTGTATACCAACGCGGACAAAATCATCAGCGCGGCGAAAAACGCCATGGGGCCTATCGCCGACAGCTTGTACCCCCACATGGTGAAGCATAAAAACTTCAAGCTCATCAAAAAGGCGCTGCTGCTCATCTATCCCGTTATTTTGCTGGGGTGCGTGCTGGTGTTCCTTTTGGCTGAACCCCTGCTGAAATTGTGGCTCGGCCCGGAGGGCGGCCAGGTGGCGGCCCCTCTGCGGATGCTGATTCCGGTGGCGGTGTTCACCTTCCCCAATTACCTGCTGGGATACCCCACCTTGGGAGCTATGGGGCTGGTACACTACGCCAACATTTCCACCATTATGGGAACGGTGGTCTACCTGGCGGGCGTTGGCCTGCTGGCCCTCACGGGGAACGCCACCCTGCTGGGGCTGTGCGCCCTCACCTCCTGCTCGGAGCTGTCCATCCTGGTGTTCCGGGTGGCTATCATCTATAAAAACCGCCGCCTTCTGCGGGGCGGCGAGGAAGAAACTGCGAAAGACGGGGATGCCACATGAGTCGCATACAACGGGGGGCGCGGTACGCCCTGGGCAGGCTGTGCAGCTTCTTGCCCAAACAGGGCCGGAAAGCGGTCTTTGAGAGCTTTAACGGCCGGGGCTACTCCGACAGCCCCAAGGCCATCGCCCAGGAGCTTCTGGCCCGGGGCGGGTGGAAGCTCTACTGGGTGGTAAAGGACAGGGGAGAGGCTAAATCCCTGCCAGAGGGGGTGCGGCCCATTGTGAAAGGCTCTTTGGAGGAGACCTATCACCTGCACACCGCAGGGGCCTGGGTGGACAACTGCCGAAAATGGGGCCACCTGTGGAAGCGGCCCGGCCAATATTACATCCAGACCTGGCACGGTTTCCCCTTAAAGCGCATCGAGGGGGACGCGGCGGACGCCTTACCCCAGGACTATTTGCAGGCTGCCCGGCGGGACTCCCAGATGTGCGACCTGTTTTTGTCCAACAGCCGGTTTTTAACGGACATCTACCGCCGGGCCTTCTGGTATGGCGGCCAGGTGCTGGAGGCGGGCTTCCCCCGCAACGACATCCTCTCCCATCCCCACCCGGAGCTGGGGGAGAAGGTCCGCCGGGCCCTTTCCCTGCCCCAGGGCAAGCGGCTGGCCCTGTACGCCCCCACCTTCCGGAAGGACAAGGGGCTCTCCGCCTACGACATGGACTACCCCCGGTGCGCAGGAGCCCTGGAAAAGCGCTTTGGCGGCGAGTGGCTGCTGCTGGCGAAGCTCCACCCCAACATCGCCGAGAAGGCCGGGGAGATGGACCTGGACCCCCGGTACATCGTAAACGCCTCGGACTACCCGGACATCCAGGAGCTGTACCTGGCCTGCGACGTGCTGCTGACGGACTACTCCTCGGTGATGTTCGACTACCTGGTCACCGGGAAGCCCTGCTTTTTGTACGTCAACGACCTGGCCGCCTACAAAAACGACCGGAATTTTTACTACGACATCGACTGCCTGCCCTTCCCCCGGGCGGAGGACAACCCCCAGCTGGAGGCGGCCATCCTGGGCTACGACCCACAGGCCCAGAAACAGCGGGAGGAGGCCTTCTGCCGGGAGTTTGGCCTATCGGAGAGCGGCACCGCCGCCGCCCAGGCCGCGGACTGGCTGGAACAACATTTGCGGAAAGGATGAGTACCATGAAGCGCGTGATCACCTATGGGACCTTCGATCTGCTGCACTACGGGCACATCAACCTGCTGCGCCGGGCCAAGCAGTACGGCGACTATCTGATCGTGGCCCTGTCCACCGACGAGTTCAACTGGAATGAGAAGCAGAAGAAGTGCTACTTCTCCTACGAGAAGCGCAAGCAGCTGCTGGAGGCCATCCGCTACGTGGACCTGGTCATCCCCGAGGAGACCTGGGACCAGAAGCGCAGCGACGTGAAGGAGTACCACGTGGATACCTTCGTCATGGGGGACGACTGGGAGGGGAAATTCGATTTCCTAAAAGACCTGTGCCAGGTGGTCTACCTGCCCCGCACCCCGGAGATCTCCACCACCCAGATCAAAAAAGATTTGAACAAATGAGAAAACCTCCCCGTCTGGGGAGGTTTTCTTGCCTATAGCAGCGACCGGAGATAGGCGAGGGAGGCTTTGATCTGTTCCAGGCCGCCGGGCATGTTGCCCTCCAGGGAGACCTCTCCCTGGTAGCCGGCGGCCGCCAGGTGACGAAAGAATTCCCGGTAGTCCTCCCCGTCCCCGGGCAGGGGGATGAGGCGGCCGTTTTTGGCGCTGGCGATGTGGGCGTGGCACAGGTACCCCCAGTACTGTTCCAGAGAGGGACGGGGCTCCCCCTCCAGGTCGAAGTGGTACAGGTCCACCAGCAGGCGCACCCCGGGGCGGTCCACCGCCTGGGCCAGGCGGAAGCCCTCGGCACAGGTGTTCAGGATGTTGCACTCCCCCTGGTTCAGGGGCTCGATGCAGCACACCATGCCCTGCCGCTCCATCCGGGGGGCGATGACCTCCCGGCACAGGGCGAGGAGCTGCTCCCAGGCGGCCTCTTTGGGGAAGCCCTGGGGCACCCGGCGGGCGCCGCCGCTGCCGAACACCAGTTTTTTTACGCCGAAGAGGGCGGCCTTTTCCAGGCCCTGGTCCAGGTAGTCCTCCACGGCGGGGAGGTCGACTCTGGACCCGGTCAGGGCCAGGTCTCCGGGGAAGAGCAGGTTCATCACCGGCACCGGCACGCCGGCCTCCTCCAGCGCCTGGGCCCGCTCCCGGCACTGGGCCAGGCTCAGGTCCCGGAGGGTGGAAAAGCCGGTCTCCGCGTAGTCGGCCCCGGCCTGGGGCAGGCGGAGGACGGTGTCGTCCAGCAGGGAAATACAGCAGCCAAATCGCATGGGAAACCCTCCTGGGTGAAAATTTTTTACAAGGCGTCACCAGCGGCGGGGCTGGGCCGTCTAAAGGATGGGTCTACTTTTTGTAGGCCAGCAGGGCGTCCTTCTCCGCTTTGCCCACCCGGTAGGACTCCCGGATCTTCTGGATGGCCTTGTTCTGGGTGAATCTGGGCAGGGTCCGCCGCTGGAGCAGGGGGAGGGTGAGGGCCGGGAACTTTACATAACATTCGCAGACCGCCCAGGCCACCCCCATCTGCACGTAGTACTGGGGCTGCTCCATGGCCTCCAGCAGGGCCAGGCCCCGCTCCACGTAGCCGGGCAGGACAAAATGGTCCAGGAACATCACCGCCGCGAACCGGGCGTAAAACTCCCGGGGGTCGGGAAAGAGGGGCAGCAGGAAATCCCACATGGCCGGCAGCTCTGGCTCTTTCAGCCGGAAGGAGCTGCAGAAGGCGTCGCACACCGCCCAGTTGTCCATCAGGGGCAGGAACTCCGCCACCAGGGGGAGTTTTTCCGCCAGGGGCAGCTTCCAACCAGCCAGCACCATGCCCCGGAGCTGTACCTCCTCGTAGGAGCCGGGGCGGGTGTGGGCGAGAAACCCCGCCGGGTCGTTTTTCACGATCTGCTTTGCCAGGCTGCGCAGGGCGGGCAGCCGCACCCCGTAGGCCATGGACGTGCCGGGGATGAGCTTCTCGTGGAAGGCCTTGTAGGCCGGGTCCGCCAGGCGGGCAAGCTCGTCCAGGACGGCCTGGTAGTCCTGGGGGGAGAAGCTCACGGCTCTTCCTCCCGCCGGGGGGCCTTGGCCAGCAGCTCCTGGATGAGGGCCAGCATATTGGGGATGGACTGGGACTTGTCGAACTCCTGGCAGTTTTTGCGCATCTCCTGGAGGCGCTGGCGCTCCCGGAGCAGGGCGGAAATCTCCTGGGCGAAGTCGCCGCCCTTGCCCAGGCGGACGCACATGTCGTGGGTCTTGAGGAAGTTGGCGTTGTCCTCCTCCTGGCCGGGGATGGCATCGAACACGGCCATGGGCAGGTTGCAGGCCAAGGCCTCGGAGACGGTGAGGCCCCCGGGCTTTGTCACCAGCAGGTCGGCGGCGTGCATGTACTTCTCCACCTCGTCGGTGAAGTACACCAGCTTGGTGGGGATGCGGCTGCCCTGGCCGATCTCCTTCTCGAAGGCCTCGTAGAGCTTCTCGTTGCGGCCGGTGATGACGATGATCTGCATGGGCACGTCGGTGGCCTCCAGCTCCCGGTACAGCTTGATGATGTTGGACACGCCGAAGCTGCCCGCCATGAACAAGAGGGTGGGCAGGGCCGGGTCCAGGTCCAGCTGACGGAGCATCTCGTCCTGGTCCACGTGGTCGAAGAACACCCCGTGCACCGGGATGCCGAAGGGGTAGATCTTCTCCTTGGGCACGCCGAAGGCGGTGAGCTCGGGCACCATGTCGTCGCTGGCCACCACGTAGGCGTCTACACAGTCGCAGATGTAGGCCCGGTGCACCCCGTAGTCGGTGATGACGCAGATGAGGGGGGCCTCCACCAGGCCGTCCTCCTTCAGGTCGGAGACCATCTCCGCGGCAAAGGGGTGGGTGGTGATGACCACGTCGGGGTCGTACTCGCCGATGGTGCGCAAGAGCAGGTTGGAGAACAGGCCGCTGAGCTTGGGCACCAGGCCGGAGAACAGGTTCTCCTTGTTGGTCTGCTTGTACAGCCGGCCAAAGAGGGTGGGGGTCTTTTTGGCCATGAACAGGTAGCTGTCGCACACGGTCTTGTCCAGGAATTTGCCGATGGCCTTCAAGGTGTCTACGGTCTTGACCTCGTAGGAGGTATTCTCCCGTATGTACTGCTCCACCGCGGCGGCGGCCCGCAGATGCCCCCCGCCGGTGGCGGCGGTCAAAAGCATGATCTTCATACCGAAATCTCCTTTCCAGAGCCCTGTGGGGAACGCCCCCCGGGCCGGTAAGAAGATTATAGCATACACACAGCGAAAATGCCACTTTTTTAACCAATTTGAAACCTTTTCCCAGCTTTACATTTCCCCCGGAAAAAGGTATAATAACAGGGATAGTATGACGCGATCGCCGGGGGCGGGACGAGGCCCGGGCCCCGGATGGTGATACAGCGGGAAAAAGTCCCGGAAAGGACGGTCATGGATATGGAATGGAACAGGAAGATCTGGCGCAGGGCCGCTGTGCTGGCGGCCGCCGCGCTGCTGGGGGCCGCGCTGCTCGCCGGCTGCAGCCAGCAGGGCCAGGAGGAGAGCTCCCAGGTCTCGGCGGTGAGCAGCGACGCCACCCTCTTCCCGGAGGGGACCACCATCGGGGGGGAGAACATCGGCGGAAAGACGGCCGAGGAGGCCCTGGCCATCGCCCAGAAGGCGCTGGAGGAGGCGGTGGACGCCTTGGAGGTCAGCGTGAAATTCAAGGACGACACGGTGGTGCTCTCCGGGGAGGACTTCACCACCCAGGACGTGCTGGAGCTCACCCTGCCAAAGCTGTTGGAGGACCGCACCGCTAAGGAGCACGAGCTCTCCTATGTGGTGGACCTGTCGGAGCAGGGGAAGAAGAAGCTGGAGGACGCGGCCAAGTCCTGCCAGACCGAGGCGAAGGACGCCGAGGTCACCGGGTATGACACCGAGTCCGGGGCCTTTACCTTCTCGAAGGAGCAGACGGGTATCCGGGTGGACATGGCCGCCACCCTGCAGAGCGTGCGGCAGCTGCTGTCCCAGAAGCACGGCGGTGCCATCCAGGCCGCGTTTCTGGAGACCAAGCCCACGGTGACCCAGGACTACCTCACCAAGAATTTCAAGCTCATGTCCAGCTACTCCACCTATTCGGAGAATACGGAGGCGGGTACCGCCAACATGCGGCTGGCCCTGTCCCTCATCAACGGCACCATCTTGAAGCCGGGGCAGGAGTTCTCCTACAACGGCACCCTGGGGGACAGCACCGACCCCAACAACGGCTGGCAGCCCGCCGGGGGCATTATGGGCGGTATCCTGGTGCAGATGTACGGCGGCGGTATCTGCCAGGCCTCCAGCACCTTGTACGTGGCGGCCCTGGAGGCGGGCATGGAGATCACCGAGCGGTACTGCCACAGCATGCCCTCCACCTACGTGCCCATCGGCCTGGACGCCACGGTGGACTACGGCAACCTGGACTTCCGCTTTAAGAACCCCCTGAAGGACCCGGTGTATATCTCCGCCTGGATGGACGGGCGCACCCTGTATGTGAATTTCTACGGCTGCTTCCCCGAGGAGTGGGACAGCATCTCCGCCTGGTCCGAGCAGACCGGCACCGAGGCCCCCAAGAGCACGGTGAGCTTCGTGCAGGACAGCCAGCTGGGCGCGGGCCAGTACCAGCTGCGAGAGAGCGGCCGCACCGGCTACTACGCCGCCGCCTACCGCACCTACTACAAGGGGGACCAGGTGGTAAAGACCGAGGAGCTGCCCAGCTCCCACTACGGCTCTACCGGCACCATTTACGCCGTGGGCCCCGGGACGGACACCAGCAAGATCGACACCAGCAAGTCCTCGGGCAGCACCGGGGAGGCGAAGCTCACCCCCAGCCCGTCGGCCTCGGCTACGCCCACGCCGGCGCCGGCGGCTGAACCCACCCCCGCCCCGGCCCAGCCCACCCCGGCGCCTACTCCGGCGCCCACGCCTGCCCCCACTCCGGAGCCGGTGCAGCCTACGCCGGAACCTGCGCCAGAGCCCACCCCGGCCCCTGTAGTGGAGGAGCCCACCCCCGCGCCGGAGACCCCGGCCGACCCTGTGCCCCCGGAGACCACCGAGGGCCAGGCATGACCGCAACACTGTGACTCACCGGGCTGCCGCACAAGCATGCGGCAGCCTTTTGGTGCCAAAGAAAGGGGATTTTGCCATGAGAGACGGGTTTTTCCGGGTGGCGGCTGCCACCCCTGCCGTGCGGGCCGCCCAGGTGGCGGGGAACCTGCGCAGCATCAAGGAGCTGATCTTCCAGGCGGCGGAGGAGGGCTGCGGCTTGGTGTGCTTCCCGGAGCTGGCGGTGACCGCCTACACCTGCGGGGACCTGTTCCACGACGCGGCGCTGCTGGCCGCGGCGGAGCAGGGCCTGGCCCAGCTGCTGGAGGACACCAAAGAGCTGGACATCCTCTGCGCCGTAGGCGTCCCCGTGCCCTGGGAGGGGGCGCTGTACAACTGCGCCGCCCTGTTCCACCGGGGGCGGCTGCTGGGGCTGCCCGCCAAGGAGCACATCCCCAACTACGGGGAGTTTTACGAGGCCCGGCACTTCACCCCCGCCCCGGACCCGGTGACGGTGGCCTACTGCGGCCAGAAAGTCCCCCTGGGGAAGGGCCTGCTGTTCCCCTGTGAGAACGTGCCGGGCCTGACTGTGGCCGCGGAGCTCTGCGAGGACCTGTGGGGCGCCCAGCCCCCCAGCGCGGCCCTGGCCCAGAACGGCGCCACGGTGGTGGTAAACGCCTCCTGCAGCGACGAGACCATCGGCAAGGCGGAGTACCGCCGGGACCTGGTGAAGATGTGGTCCGGCCACCTGCTGTGCGCCTACGTCTACGCCGACGGGGGCCCGGGGGAGTCCACCACGGACATGGTGTTCGCCGGGCACGACCTCATCGCCGAGAACGGCACGGTGCTGGGGGAGAGCCAGCTCTTTACCCACGGCCTGACCACCGCGGACATCGACCTGGAGCGGCTGGCCCAGGAGCGCCGCCGGATGAACACCTGGCAGGACCGCCGGGACAGCGCCGTGGTGCGGGTGCCCTTCCGGTACCGGGAGGAGACTTTGGCAAACTTCCAGCCCCGGCGGAAATTCTCCCCCGCCCCCTTCGTGCCCCGGGACCAGGAGGGCCTTACCAGCCGCTGCCAGCTGATTTTGACCATGCAGGCCCAGGGCCTTGCCACCCGGCTGTCCCACATCGGGTGCAAGAGCGCGGTCATCGGCCTGTCCGGAGGCTTGGACTCCACCCTGGCCCTGTTGGTGACGGTGCGGGCCTTCGACCGTTTGCATCTGGACCGGAAGGGTATCTACGCCGTGTCCATGCCCTGCTTCGGCACCACGGGGCGGACGAAGTCCAACGCCCAAAAGATCGCCGAGGAGCTGGGGGTGGATTTCCGGGAGGTGTCCATCGAGAAGGCGGTGCGCCAGCACTTCGCGGACATCGGCCAGGACATGGACTGCCTGGACGCGGCCTTCGAGAATTCCCAGGCACGGGAGCGCACCCAGGTGGTGATGGACCTGGCCAACCGGGTGGGGGGCATCGCCATCGGCACCGGGGATTTGTCGGAGCTGGCCCTGGGCTGGGCCACCTACAACGGGGACCACATGTCCATGTACGGCGTGAACGCCTCGGTGCCAAAGACCCTGGTGCGCTACCTGGTGCGCTACGAGGCGGAGCACAGCGGGGAGCGGCTGGCCCAGGCCCTCTTCGACGTGCTGGACACCCCGGTCTCCCCGGAGCTGCTGCCCCCCAAGGATGGGGAGATCTCCCAGAAGACCGAGGAGCTGGTGGGCCCCTACGAGCTCCACGACTTTTTCCTGTACTACATGCTGCGGTTCGGCTTTGCGCCGGGGAAGATCTACCGCATGGCCTGCCGGG
Source organism: Candidatus Acutalibacter stercorigallinarum (assembly GCA_019112625.1). GTDB lineage: Bacteria > Bacillota > Clostridia > Oscillospirales > Acutalibacteraceae > Acutalibacter > Acutalibacter stercorigallinarum. Next base: position 44,788 of record DXIW01000035.1, read on the forward strand.
CCTTTGAGGGCGCCTACGCCCCGGAGACCATCAAGCGCTGGCTCGCCACGTTTTACCGGCGGTTCTTCTCCCAGCAGTTCAAGCGCAGCTGCCTGCCCGACGGGCCCAAGGTGGGCTCGGTGACCCTCTCCCCCCGGGGCGACCTGCGGATGCCCAGCGATGCGTCATCTCAGCTGTGGTTGGAGGAGATTGAGAAGCTATAAGCCATGTTCGATTTTCAGACAGGCCAAAAGCATCGCGTGAGATGCGTCATCTCAGCTGTGGTTGGAGGAGATTGAGAAGCTATAAGCTATGTTCGATTTTCAGACAGGCCAAAAGCATCGCGTGAGATGCGTCATCTCAGCTGTGGTTAGAAGAGATCGAGAAGTTATAAGCCGGTTTCGGTTTTCGAAACGAGCCCGAAGCATCGCAGAAGATGACAGCGCCCGGCTGCGGCTGGGCAAATCGTATAGCGGCAAAAAGCCCCCGAAGGGGGCGGAGACGATAGAACACGCGGGCCCCGGCTGTACCGCCGGGGCCGCCTGCCGAAAAGGAGGAATTCCCATGGAACAGAACAAGAACATCCTGGTGACCATCCCCCTGGAGCCCGGCCAGGGGGAGCTGCTGCGGGCCGCAGCCCCGGGCTGCGCCTTCCGGTTCGCCCAGGCCTCGGTGGGGAAGGCGTCCTTCGGGGAGCTCCTCCCCGGGGAGCCCCTGACCCAGGAGCTGGCGGACTGGGCGGACATCTGCCTGGGGAACCTGCCGGCGAAATTCCTCCATGGCTCGGAGAAGCTGCTGTGGCTGCAGACCAACTCCGCCGGGGTGGAGGAGTACGTCCGGCCCGGGGTGCTGGGGGGAAATACCCTCCTCACCAACGCCACCGGCGCCTATGGCCTGGCCATTTCGGAGTACATGCTGGGGGTGCTGCTGGAGCTTTTGAAGAAATTGGAGCTCTACCGGGACGCCCAGAAGCAGGGGACCTGGGAGTCCCAGGGCAGCGTGGGGTCGGTGTACGGCGCCACGGTGCTGGTGCTGGGCATGGGGGACATCGGCGGGGAATTCGGACAGCGCTGCAAGGCCCTGGGGGCCAGGGTCATCGGGGTGCGGCGGAGCAAGCGCCCCTGCCCCGACTACGCCGACGAGGTCCACACCCTGGAGGACCTGGACGAACTGCTGCCCCAGGCGGACGTGGTGGCCGTCACCCTGCCGGGGACAGAGGCCACCCGGGGGCTGCTGGGCCGGGAGCGCATCGCGCGGATGAAGGACGGGGCGGTGCTGCTCAACGTGGGCCGGGGGTATATCGTGGACACGGAAGCCCTGTGTGACGCCCTGGAGAGCGGGAAGCTGGCCGGGGCCGGGCTGGACGTTACCGACCCGGAGCCCCTCCCTGCGGACCACCGGCTGTGGCGCATCCCCACCGCGGTGGTGACGCCCCATGTGTCCGGGTTCTACCATCTGAAGGAGACCCACCGGCGCATCGTGAAGATCATGGCGGAGAACCTGAAGCGGTTCTTCGCCGGGGAGCCCCTGAAAAATCAGGTGGATTTTTCCACCGGTTACCGGAAGCTCCCCTGAGGAGGAAGCTATGGAAGTCCATTATCTCGATAACAGCGCTACCACCCCGGTGCTGCCGGAGGCGGCCCAGGCCGCGGTGGAGCTGATGACGGAAGAGTACGGCAACCCCTCCTCCCTGCACACCAAGGGCTTTGCCGCCCGGCAGCGGATGGAGGCGGCCCGGGCCGCGGTGGCCGCCCGGCTGGGCGCCCGGCCGGAGGAGCTCACCTTTACCAGCGGCGGCACCGAGGCCAACAACCTGGCCCTCTTCGGGGCGGCCCTGGCCAGGAAGCGGATGGGGCGGAAGATCGTCACCACCGCGGCGGAGCACGACTCGGTCCTGAACCCCTGCCGGGAGCTGGAGAAGCAGGGCTTTCAGGTGGTGTACCTGAAGCCCGACGGGACCGGCCGCCTGCCGGAAGAGGCGCTTTTCGACGCCATCGATGGGGACACCATCCTGGTGAGCGTGATGCTGGTGAACAACGAGACCGGCGCCGTGTTCCCGGTGGAGGCGGCCGCCCGGGCCATCCGCCGGAAGAAGGCCCCGGCCCTGCTCCACACAGACTGCGTCCAGGCCTTCGGCAAGCTGGACTTCACCCCCCAGAAGCTGGGGGCGGACCTGGTGACCATCAGCGGTCACAAGGTCCATGCCCCCAAGGGCATCGGGGCCCTGTACGTGAAAAAGGGGACCCGCCTGCTGCCCCATGTGTTCGGCGGCGGCCAGGAGCGGGGCCTGCGACCCGGCACGGAGAGCACGCCCCTCATCGCCGCCTTTGGAAGGGCGGTGGAGCTGCTGCCCAAGGCCGGGGAGGCCCTGCCCGCGGTCCGGGACCTGAACGCCCGGCTGCGCAGGGGCCTGGGGGAGCTGGAGGGCGTGACGGTCCACTCCCCGGAGGACGGGCTGCCCTATGTGCTCAGCTTCTCCGCCGGCCGGGTGCGGGCGGAGACCATGCTCCACTTTCTGGCGGAGCGAGGGGTGTTCGTCAGCGCCGGTTCGGCCTGCGGCAGGGCCAAGCCCAGCCACGTGCTGGAGGCCATGGGCCTGCCCAGGGACCAGGTGGCCTCCGCCCTGCGGGTGAGCTTCTCCCGTTTCTCTGCCCAGGAGGACGTGGAGGCCCTGCTCCAGGGCCTGAAAGAAGGGCTGGGGCGGCTGGCGCAGTTTTGAGGGCGCGGGGACTTTTTTCCGCGCCCCGGGAATTTTGACACTACACGTTTGGAGTTGACTCTATGCCACAGGAAGTCATTTTGCTGAAGTTGGGCGAGATCGCCCTGAAGGGCCTGAACCGCAAGGCCTTTGAGGATGTGCTGCTGAAAAATATCCGGCGCAGGCTGGGGAAGGCGGGGGAATTCACCGTGACCTCCCGGCAGTCCACCATTTACGTGGAGCCCGCAGACGGCCAGGCCGACATGGACCTGGCGGAGGAGCGGGTGCGCAAGGTGTTCGGCGTGGTGGGCTACGCCAGGGCGGGCATCGCGGAAAAGGACCTGAAGAGCATCCAGGAGCTGGCCGCCCGGTACCTGGAGGAGGAGCTGGAGGAGGCCGCCACCTTTAAGGTGGAGTGCAAGCGCAGCGACAAGAAATTCCCCCTCAAGTCCCCGGAAATCTCCGCGGAGGTGGGGGGCTACCTGCTGGAGCGCTTCCCCCACCTGCGGGTGGATGTGCACCAGCCCGACGTCACCGTGCGGGTGGAGGTGCGGGAGGTGGGCGCCTACGTCCACACCGACCCCAAGCCCGGGGCCGGGGGCATCCCCGTGGGCACCGGCGGCAAGGCCGCCATCCTCATCAGCGGGGGATTGGACAGCCCCGTGGCCGCCTGGACCATGGCCAAGCGGGGGGTGGAGCTGACGGCCATCCACTTCGCCAGCCCCCCCTACACCAGCGAGCTGGCCCACGAGAAGGTGGTGCGGCTGCTGCGGAAGGTCAGTGAGTACGCCGGGCGCATCAAGCTGGTCACGGTGAATTTCACCCATCTCCAGGAGGAGATCCGGGACAAGTGCCCCGAGGAGCTGTCCACGGTGATTCTGCGGCGGTTCATGCTCCGGGCGGCCCAGCGGGTGGCCCGGGACGAGGGCTGCGCCGCCCTCATCACCGGGGAGAGTCTGGGCCAGGTGGCCAGCCAGACCATCCAGGCCATCGCCTGTACCGATGCGGTGGCGGACCTGCCGGTGTTCCGGCCCCTCATCGGCTCGGACAAGGCGGAGATCGTAAAGGTGGCCCACCAGATTGACACCTACGACATCTCCATCGAGCCCTATGAGGATTGCTGCACCATCTTCACCCCCAAGCACCCCCGTACCCGGCCCATCCTCCATTTCGTGGAGGAGGCGGAGCAGGCCATCGACGGCCCCGCCCTGCTGGAGGAGGCCCTGGGGCAGCTGGAGACCCAGTGGGTGTATCCGTAAGGGAAGGGTGATCGGGATGGAAAGGGCTGCGCGCAAACAACTGAACGACCAGCTGGTCCGCTGGCTGCAGGAGAGGGCGGCCGGGGCGTTCGCCGGGGAGCTCTCCCTGGTGGTGTCCTACGGTTCCCACTGGAACGGGACGGCTGGCCCCCTGTCCGACGTGGACTGCTATTTTGTGCCAAAGACAGAGCGGGGCCAGGGGTTCGGCGGCCAGTTCATCCTCCAAGGGGTGGGGTACGATATTTTCCCCATGTCCTGGGAGCGGCTGGGAAACATCGCCAGGCTGGAGGAGTCCCTGGCCCCACTGGTAGGGGACGCCCAGGTCCTGTACTATGGGGACGAGGGAGACCTGGCGCGGTTTCGGGCGCTGGAGCGGGAATTGCGGCAGTGCCTGCAAGATAGCGCCTACTGCCGGGAAATGGCCGAAAAGCGCTTTTTCCGGGCCGGGGAAGAATGGGGGCGCCTGAAAACCGGCGACCTGTGCTCCCGGCGGCTGGCAGCGGGCCTGCTGCTGATGGACGCGGCGGAGGCGGTGGCCTTTGTCAACGGGACGTATTTTCACCGGGGGTTGAAGGGACAGTATGGGGACCTGCAGGCCATGGACGAAACGCCGGAAGGGTTCCTCGCGTTCTACCGGCAGGCCATCCAGGCCGGGGACGCCCAGGCGCTGGAGAAAGCCTGCGGGGCGCTGCTCGCCGCGTTGGGAAACTGGTTGGGGAAAGAAATGCCTGGCCCGGCCCCGGCCCAGCAGGCCGCGGGGCCGGGCCAGCGGCAGGATGCCGCCGCCCTGGGCCCCTGGTATGAGGAGCTCAGCTCCACGTTTCAAAAACTCCGCTCCTGCCGGGAGCGGGGGAACTGGGTGCTGGCCTTTCTCTCAGCGGCCTGCCTGCAGCGGGAGCTGGAGGGCATCGCGCTGGAGTATGCGGTCCCCCGGTACCAGGTGCTGGGCGCCTACCAGTGGGACGACCTGGGCCCGCTGGTCCAGGCGGCGGACCGGGCGGAGGCGGACCTGACCGCCGCCATCCGCCAGAGCGGCGGGATCATCAAAGAATATGACAGCTGGGAGGACTTCCAGGCCGCCCGGCTGTAGGTTTTTATCGATAGAAGGAGGATGTGTTCCATGAACGCTGAGATCATTTCTGTGGGGACGGAGCTGCTGCTGGGACAGGTGGTGAACACCGACACCGCCATCGTGGCCCAGGCGCTGTCTGGGTTGGGTATCGATCTGCTGTACTCCGCCGTGGTGGGGGACAACGTGGAGCGCCTGCGGCACGCGGTAAACACCGCCATCGCCCGCAGCGACCTGCTCATTATGACCGGGGGCCTGGGGCCCACCACCGACGACCTGACCAAGGAGACCACCGCCGCCTGCGCGGGGAAGAAGCTGGTGCTCCACCAGCCCAGCCTGGACCGGATCTTGAACTACTTCAACGAGAAGAAGGTGAGCTCGAACCAGGAGAAGCAGGCCTGGCTCCCCGAGGGCTGCCACGTGTTCCAGAACGACAACGGCACCGCCCCGGGGTGCGCCTTCACCGCCCAGAGCGGGTGCCTCATCATCATGCTGCCCGGGCCGCCTTCGGAGCTCACCCCCATGCTCTACAACTACGTGGTGCCCTACCTGCAGCAGGGCCAGGAGAGCGTCATCGTCTCCCACAACGTGCACATTTACGGCCGGGGGGAGGCCCCGGTGGCCCAGATGATGGACGACCTGATGGACGGGGTGAACCCCACCCTGGCCCCCTACGCCAAGGAGGGGGAGTGCTACCTGCGTGTCACCGCCAAGGCGGCCACCGTAGAGGAGGCCGACGCCCTGTGCCAGCCCCTCATCGATGAGATCAAAAAGCGGCTGGGGGAATTCGTCTACAGCGTAGACGTGGAGACCCTGGAGGAGCTGGTGGTGTCCCTCCTCAAAAAGCAGGGGAAGAAGCTGGCCACTGCCGAGAGCTGCACCGGCGGGCTGCTGGCCAAGCGCATCACCGATGTCTCCGGCTCCTCCGCTGTGTTCGACATGGGCTGCGTCACCTACGCCAACGCGGCCAAGGAGATGCTGCTGTCTGTCTCACCGGAGACGTTGGAGGCCCACGGGGCTGTAAGCCCCGAGACGGCAAAGGAGATGGCCGAGGGCATCGTCCGCCGGTCCGGCAGCGACCTGGGCATCGGCATCACCGGCATCGCCGGGCCCGAGGGGGGCACCGAGGAAAAGCCCGTGGGGCTCATCTACATCGCCCTCTCCGACGGGGAGCACACCTGGGTGACCAAGCGCAGCCCCATCGGCCGCACCAAGAGCCGGGCCTGGCACCGCCATTGCGCCGCCAGCCAGGCGTTGGACATGGTGCGCCGGTACCTCACCGGCTTGCCGGTGGTGGCGGAGTCCTGATGGAACGCCCTGTCACCGGCCGCTTTGCCCCCACCCCCAGCGGGCGGATGCACCTGGGGAACCTGTTCTGCTCCCTGTTGGCCTGGCTGGCCGCCAAGAAGGAGGGGGGCCGGGTAGTGCTGCGGATAGAGGACCTGGACCAGCTGCGCACCAGCTCTGTGTACGCGGAGCAGGCCGAGGCGGACCTGAAGTTTTTAGGGCTTTTTTGGGACGAGGGCGGCAGCCTGGGCGGCCCCCACGCCCCCTATGACCAGGGCAGCCGCTCCCCTTACTACCAGGAGCTGCTGGGGCGCCTGGAGGCCCTGGGCCTGGTGTACCCCTGCTTCTGCAGCCGGGCGGAACTCCACGCCGCCAACGCCCCCCACGCCTCCGACGGGGAGGTGGTCTACGCCGGCACCTGCCGGGGCTTGACGAGGGAGGAAATCGCGGAAAAATCCCGGAAACGGCCCCCGGCCCTGCGGCTGAAAGTCCCGGCGGAGAAAGTCGCCTTTGTGGACGGCCACTACGGCTTGGTGGAACAGGACCTGGCCACAGAGTGCGGGGATTTTATCCTCCGCCGCAGCGACGGGGTGTTCGCCTACCAGCTGGCGGTGGTGGCCGACGACGCCGCCATGGGGGTGACCCAGGTGGTGCGGGGCCGGGATTTGCTCTCCTCCGCCCCCCGGCAGCTGTATTTGTACCGGCTGCTGGGCTTTCCGGAGCCGGCGTTCGCCCACGCCCCCCTGCTGCTGGCCCCGGACGGCCGGCGGCTCTCCAAGCGGGACCGGGACGTGAGCCTGGAAGCCCTGGAGGAAAAGGGCCTCACTGGGCCGGAGATCGTGGGGCGGCTGGCCTTTCTGGCGGGGCTCCTGGACCGCCCGGAGGCGGCCCGGCCCCAGGACCTGCTGCCGGTGTTCGCCTGGGACAAGGTGCCCCGGGAGGACGTGTGCCTGCCCCAGGGGCTGTTCTGAAAATCGGAAAACGAGGAGGCGCCCTATGCCCAAGCTCATTGTGCTGCGGGGGAATTCCGGCAGCGGGAAAACCACGGCGGCCAAGGCCCTGCAGGAAAGATTCGGCCCCAACACCATGCTGATCTCCCACGACATGGTGCGGATGCAGATGCTGCACGTGTGGGGCAGGGAGGGGGTGCTCCGCTCCCTGCCGCTGCTGGTGGAGCTGCTGCGCTACGGCAGGCAGCACTCGGAGGTCACCATCCTGGAGGGCATCCTGCCCGCCGGGGACTACCGCCCCCTGTTCGAAGCGGCCTTGGAGGCCTACGGCACGGACATCTTCGCCTACTATTACGACCTCCCCTTCGAGGAGACCCTGGCGCGCCACCGCACCAAGCCCAACTGCCACGACTTCGGGGAGGAGGAGATGCGCCGCTGGTGGCGGGAGAAGGATCTGCTCCCCATGCTCCGGGAGATCGTGTTCACAAAAGAGGTGGGCCTGGAGGAGGCGGTGGAGACCATCTACCGCCAGGTGACAGGGAAATAGACAGAGAAAAAGAGCTGCGGGTAACACCGCAGCTCTTTCGCGTGGCTGTGATTTAGTAGTTCTCGGCCTTGATCTGGAAGTAGGCCTGGGGATGGGCGCAGACGGGACATACCTCGGGGGCCTTTTTGCCGATGACGATGTGGCCGCAGTTCTGGCACTGCCAGATCACGTCCCCATCCCGGGAGAACACCAGGCCCTCCTCGATGTTCTTCACCAGCTTCAGGTAGCGCTCCTCGTGCTCCTTCTCGATCTTGGCCACACCCTCAAACTGGGCGGCGATCTCGTCGAAGCCCTCTTCTCTTGCGGTCTTGGCGAAGCCGGCGTACATGTCGGTCCACTCGTAGTTCTCCCCGGCGGCGGCGTCCTTCAGGTTGTCCAGGGTGTCGCCGATGCCCCCGTGGAGCAGCTTGAACCACATTTTGGCGTGCTCTTTCTCGTTGTTGGCGGTCTCCTCGAAGATGTTGGCGATCTGCACGTAGCCGTCCTTCTTGGCCTTGCTGGCGTAGTAGGTGTACTTGTTGCGCGCCTGGGACTCCCCGGCGAAAGCGGCCATCAGGTTGGCCTCGGTCTTGGAACCTTTCAATTCTGGCATAGCGTTTTCCTCCCTGTGAAAAAATTTTGTCTGGCCCGGACTTGTTACCTTTATTATATCCAGGTTTTTCCCAATAGTCAAGGAAAAAACGAGAATAATTTTTATTTTTTTGGGAAAGGGCCCGGCACTAGGAAAACAGCTTCCTGGCCTGCTCCATTTTCGCGATCACCGACACGCCGAAGGGGCAGCGGCTCTCGCAGCCGCCGCAGGCGATGCAGTCCGCCGCCGTGGCGGGCAGGGCCTGGTAGTGGGCCTTTACCGAGGCGGGCACCTCCGGCTGCATGGCGGCCAGGTCGCAGAGCTTGTTTACCATGGCGATGTCGATGCCCGCCGGGCAGGGGGCGCAGTGGCCGCAGTAGGTGCACTGGCCGGCGTAGGCGTGGCGGGGGGCGTGGGCCAGCACCGTGGCGTAGTCCCGCTCTTCTTCGGAGGCGGTCTCGTAGGCCGCGGCGGCGTCCACGTGCTCCGGGGTGTCGTACCCCACCAGGATGCTGGCCACCGCCGGGCGGGTGAGGGCGTAGTGGATGCACTGCACCGGCGTCAAGGCCACGCCGAAGGGGGAGGCCTTGGGGTCGAACAGCCGGCCCCCGGCGTAGCCCTTCATCACGGTGAGGCCCACCCCGTGCTGCTCGCACAGCCGGTAGAGCTCCGCCCGCTCCGGGTCGATGCCCCCCAGCGCCCCCGCGTAGGAGCTGTCGGCGAAGTAGGCGTCCAGGTCGTCATTTGCAGGGAGCAGGTCGAAGGCGGGGTTGATGCTGAACAGCAGCATCTCCACCTCCCCGGAGAGCACGGCCAGCTTGGCGGTCTTGGGGTTGTGGGTGCTCATGCCGATGTGGCGGATGACGCCCTTATCCTTCTGCTCCTTTACGTACTGGAGAAATTCCCCCTCAAACACGCGGTGGAAGTCCTCCTCCGTGTCCACGTAGTGGATCATCCCCAGGTCGATGTAGTCCGTCTGCAGCCGGGTGAGCAGGTCCTGGAAAGCCTCCCGCACCAGGGGCAGCTCCCGGGTGCGGACGTACTGGCCCTCCTGCCAGGTGGAGCCGAAGTGCCCCTGGATGATCCACTTCTCCCGGCGGCCCTGGATGGCGTGGCCGATTTTGCTGCGCACCTCCGGGTTGGACATCCAGCAGTCCAGAATGTTGATGCCCTGTTCCTCGCACCGGCGGATGACGGCGGTGACCTCCTCCTGGTCGTGGCGCTCCAGCCACTCGGCCCCCAGGCCGATCTCACTCACTTCCAGGCCGGTGTTCCCCAACTTGCGATAGCGCATGTGTATCCTCCCTTTCCCGTCCCTGATCTGGGACGCCTTTAAGAGGATTATAGCATTTGGCCGGGGATTTGCCAATCCTGTGGGAATTGTAAATTTATCGTGAAGGCTTCCCCCGGGCGGTTGAAAAACCCGGCGGGGAAGGGTATACTGAAAAACAGATCGGGAAAGGATGTGTTTTGGTTGCTGTTCCAGAAATTCCAGCAGTTCATGTACGGCCGCTACGGCGGGGATACCTTCAGCCTGGCGCTGCTGGTGATCGCCCTGGTACTCTCTTTGATCGGCGGGCTGTTCTTCTGGCCCGTCACCCTGCTGGCGGATGTGGTGTACATCTACGTGCTGTTCCGCATGTTCTCGAAAAATATCCCTGCCCGGCAGCGGGAGTATTACGCCTTTTTGAAGGTGTGGGAGCCGGTGAAGAAGTGGTTCCGGTTCCAGAAGCAGAAGTTCGACCAGCGGGGGACCTACAAATACTTCAAGTGCCCCAACTGCAAGCAGCAGCTCCGGGCGCCCCGGGGCCGGGGGAAGATCGAGGTCACCTGCCAGAAGTGCCATACGGTGTTCCGCACGAAAACATAACAGAATGGTGGGGGAGAGATGAGGAATGGAACATTTCGCTGACTGGCCCGCCGGGAGATTCCCGGGGGCAGAGCTGGACTGCGCCTGCGGCAAGCGCCATCTGGTGGGCATCCGCAGCATCCGCATCGGCAGCGGGCTCCTGCGGGAGCTGCCCCAGCTGCTGCAGGAGCTGGGGGCCCGGCAGGTCTACCTGCTGGCGGACCACAACACCTGGAAGGCGGCGGGCCAGCAGGCCGCGAACAGGATGGAGGCCATGGGGCTGCCCTTCCACGGGAGGATCTTCCAGACGGAGAAGCCCCTGGTGCCCGACGAATACGCCGTGGGCTCGGCCCTGGCGGCCATGGAGCCCGGGGACGACCTGATCCTGGCGGTGGGCTCCGGCACCCTGAACGACACCGCCCGCATCCTCAGCGCCCGCACCGGGGTGCCCTACGTCATTGTGGCCACGGCCCCCTCTATGGACGGCTTCGCCTCCACGGTGTCGCCGCTGATCTTGGACGGGAAGAAGATCACCAAGCCCGCGGTGTACCCGGCGGCGATTCTGGCGGACACTTCGATTATGAAAGACGCCCCCATGCCCATGCTCACCGCCGGGTTCGGGGATATTATCGGCAAGTACACGGCTCTGGCGGACTGGCGGCTGTCCCGGGACCTGAACGGGGAGTACTACTGCGAGGAGTGCGCCGCCCTTATGGCCCGGGCCGTGGAGAAGTGCGCGGAAAACGCCGATGGCCTGCGCCGGCGGGACGAGCAGGCGGTGGAGTACGTCACCGAGGCGCTGGTGCTCTCGGGCATCGCCATGGGCATGGTGGGCAACTCCCGGCCCGCCTCCGGCGCGGAGCATCACTTTGCCCACACCTGGGAGGTGGACGCCCTGGCCCGGGGGGAGGAGCACCCCCTGCACGGCAATTCCGTGGGGGTGGCGGCGGTGGTCTCCGCCTCCTTGTACGAGCTGGCGGCGGACCTGCTGCCCGAGGGCTTCCAGCGGCCGGACAAGGCCCGCATCCTCCAGTGTCTGGAGGCGGCGGGAGCCTGCGCCGACCCCAAGTCCCTGGGCATCCGCCGGGACCTGTTTTTCGAGAGCGTGCTCCACGCCATGGAGATCCGGGAGCGGTTCACCATCCTCCGGTTTTTGGATGGGAAGGCCCTGCTGCCCGCCTGCGCCGTGGAGCTGACCAACCGGTTTTACCCGGTGTAGGGAAGGGGGAGGCGGATGCGGATCAAGGACATTGGGAAAAACCTGCAGGACGAGCGGAAGGTGCTGCGCAACGGCGCCCTGCTGCTGTGTCTGGGCGCGCTGCTGGTGCTGTTTTTGATGAAGGTCGATCTGGTGTGGGGGGTGCTCTCCTCGGTGGCGGGCACCCTGTCGCCGGTGATCTTCGGCGTGGTGCTGGCCTATGTGCTCAATGTGTTCGTCCACTTTTTTGAGGACATCGTCTTCCGGCCCTTCCGGAACAGCACCTCCAAGGCCTGGAAAACGCTGAAGCGGCCCCTGTCGGTGACCCTGGCCTACGTGGTGGTGGCCCTGGTGGTGGTGTTCATCACCTGCTTTATCATCCCCGGGCTCATCGAGTCCATGTCCCTGCTGGCGGACACAGTCCAGCAGACGGCGCCGGTGTACTACAACAACGCCATGCGGTGGCTGACCCAGTTCGCCGCGGAAAACGACCTGACCTTTATCCAGGACTTTTTGTCCGACTTCAGCTGGACCTCGTTTTTGGCCGGCTTTACCAGCGTGGCCACCAACTTCCTCACCTCCCTGCTGGATGTGACCTTCAATGTGGCCAGCGGGGTGTTCTCCTTCATCATGGGCTTCATCTTTTCGGTGTACATGCTCTTCGGCAAGGAGAAGCTGCTGCGGGGGGTTCGCTCTACAGTCCTGGCGTTTTTGCCCCTGGGGGCCGCCAAAAAGCTGGGCCGGGTGGGGCGCGTCACCAACCAGGTGTTCTTCTCCTTCATCAAGGGGCAGCTGGTGGAGTGCGTCATCCTGGGCTCCCTGTGCTATGTGGGCATGAGTATCCTGCGGCTGGACTACGCCCTGCTCATCTCCTCGGTGGTGGCCCTGGGGGCGCTGGTCCCCATTCTGGGCGCCTACATCGGCGCGGCGGTGGGGGTGGTCGTCCTGCTGCTGGTCCACCCCATCGACGCCCTGATTTTCCTGGTGTTCCTGGTGGTGCTCCAGCAGGTGGAGGGCAACCTGATCTACCCCCGGGTGGTGGGGTCCTCCATCGGCCTGCCCGCGGTGTGGACCCTGTTCGCCGTGGTGTTCTGGGGCGGCCTGCTGGGCATCCCGGGCATCCTCATCGGCACCCCGGCCACGGCGGTGCTGTACCGGCTGCTGCGCACCTCGGTGCGCACCCGGCTGCGGGAGCGGCAGATTGACCCCGCCGACCCCCGGCTGGTGGAGCCCGCCCCCCTGGAGGAGCCGGAGAAAACCGAATAACAGCGGCGCCTGGGAAGGAAAAGTCCCGGGCGCTGTTATTTTTTTCTTGACTTTTCGAACGCATGTTCTATAATAGGAGATAGAAAACGAACGCACGTTTGCTGTAAGGAGGGGAGCGCGGTGGAAAACGGCATCCTGCACGTGGATATGAACAACTTTTACGCCTCGGTGGAGACGCTGTTCGCCCCCCAGTACCGGGACGTGCCCATGGCGGTGGCCGGTGACAAGGAGAGCCGCCATGGCATTATCCTGGCGAAAAACATGCTGGCCAAGGAGCGAGGGGTCAAGACGGCGGAGCCCATCTGGCAGGCCATGCGCAAGTGCCCCGACCTGCAGCTGGTGCCGCCCCACCACCGGCGGTACGCGGAGTTCTCCCGGCTGGCCCAGAAAATCTACTACGACTACACCGACCGGGTGGAGCCCTTCGGCCTGGACGAGTGCTGGCTGGACGTGTACGGCAGCCAGCGGCTGTTCGGGGACGGGGAGGAGATCGCCCAGGCCATCCGCCAGCGGGTGAAGGCGGAGCTGGGGCTCACCGTGTCCGTGGGGGTGTCCTTCAACAAGGTGTTCGCCAAGCTGGGCAGCGACTACAAAAAGCCCGACGCGGTGACGGTCTTTGGCCGGGACAAGATGGAGAGCGTGATCTGGCAGCTGCCCGCCGGGGACATGCTGCTGGTGGGGCCCACCACCCAGCGCACCCTGGCAAAGTACGGGGTGGCCACCATCGGGGACATCGCCCGGCTGGACGTGAAGGTGCTCCAGCGGCTGCTGGGCCGGCTGGGGGAGACCCTGTGGCGCTACGCCAACGGCCTGGACGACTCCCCGGTGCGGAAGGCGGGCCAGGCCGAGGAAGTAAAGACCGTGGGCAACAGCACCACCCTGCCCCGGGACGTGACCAGCGAGGAGGAGATCCGCCGCACTTTGCTGGAGCTGGCGGAGTCCGTGGGGGCCCGGCTGCGCAGGATGGGCCTGAAGGCCGGGGAGGTGCAGATCACCGTGCGGGGCGGGGACTTCCAGGAGATCCAGCGCCAGCGGAAGCTGGACCCGCCCGCCTGCGACTCCCAGACCCTGTACCGGGCGGCGCTGGACCTGTACCGCCGGGAGAACAAGCACTGGCCCGTGCGGCTGTTGGGGGTGCGGGCCGGGCGGTTGACCGGGGACGGGGAGGAGCAGACCAGCCTCTTCGGGGAGGAGGACCGGGAGCGCCTGGAGCGGCTGGAGTCCGCGGTGGACCTGGTGCGGGAGCGGTTCGGCAAGGGCAGCGTGGCCCGGGCCCTGTCCCTGGAAAAGGAGGAGAAGCGAGATGGATGAGCTGCTGAAAAAGCTGGAGGTCCTTACCGACGCGGCGAAATACGACGTGGCCTGCACCTCCAGCGGGGTGGACCGGCCCGGCAGGCCGGGGGCCCTGGGCAACGCGGTAAAGGCGGGCATCTGCCACAGCTTTGCCGCCGACGGCCGGTGCATCTCCCTGCTGAAGGTGCTTCTGTCCAACGACTGCGCCTATGACTGCGCCTACTGCGTCAACCGCCGCAGCTGCGACGGCCCCCGGGCCACCTTCACCCCGGAGGAGCTGTGCCGGCTCACCGTGGAGTTTTACCGGCGCAATTACATCGAGGGGCTGTTTTTGAGCTCGGCGGTGGTGAAAAACCCGGACTACACCAGCGAACTCATGCTGACGACCCTGAAAAAGCTCCGGGAGGAGGAGCGGTTCTGGGGGTATGTCCACGTGAAGGCCATCCCCGGGGCGGACCCCCGCCTCACCCATGCCCTGGGCCTGTACGCCGACCGGATGAGCGTGAACATCGAGCTGCCCTCCCAGAAGAGTCTGGCCCTGCTGGCCCCCCAGAAGAGCAAGGAGAAGATCCTGGCCCCCATGGGCCTGATCCGGGACGGCATAAAGGAGAACGCCGCCGACCTGGCGCGCTACCGGGCCGCGCCCAAATTCGTGCCGGCGGGGCAGTCCACCCAGATGATCATCGGCGCCACCCCGGAGACGGACCGGCAGATTCTGGCCCTCACCGAGGGGCTGTACCGGAAGTACCAGCTGAAGCGGGTGTTCTTCTCGGCCTATATGCCGGTGGTCAGCGATCGGAACCTGCCCGCCCGGGACACGCCCCCGCCCCTGCTGCGGGAGCACCGGCTGTACCAGGCGGACTGGCTGCTGCGGTTTTACGGCTTTTCCGCCGGGGAGATATTAGACGACCAGCACCCGGACTTCAACCCCCTGCTGGACCCCAAGTGCAACTGGGCGGTCAACCACATGGAGCACTTCCCGGTGGAGGTGAACCGGGCCCCCTACGAGATGCTGCTGCGGGTGCCGGGCATCGGGGTAAAGAGCGCCAAGCGCATCCGGGCGGCCCGGCGCTACGCCGCCCTGGACTTCGACGCCCTGAAAAAGCTGGGGGTGGTCCTCAAGCGGGCCCGGTATTTTATTCTGTGCGGCGGGAAGAGCATCTCCCCCCTGCCCATGGACAACCCGGCGGTGATCGCCGGGGCAGTGAGCGACCGGGGGTTCTCCCCGCGGGAGCTGGCCCCGCCGGAGCAGCTCTCCCTGTTTGCCCCCACCAAGGAGGATGGTGTGAAATGCCTGACCGGTCAAATCTAGTCTACCGCTACGACGGGACGTACCAGGGGTTCCTCTGCTGCGTGGCCCAGTGCTTTGCGGACAAGGGGCTGCCCCAGGCGGTGCAGCGGTGGGAAGAGCCCCAGGCCACCCTGTTCCCCCTCCAGGGGGTGGACACGGACCTGGACCTGGCCCAGCGGGTGGAGCGGTCCATCCGGAGCAAGGCCTCGCCGGAGGCGCTGCGCTGGGTGCGGGACGGCTTTTTGAGCTGCGAGGCCCAGAAGGAGCTGCTGCTCATCCGCTTTGTGCTGCTGGGGTATAAGTACGGGGCAAAAGTCACAGGGCTTACGGTGCAGCCCGACGTGTGCGCATTGTGGAAAACCGTGCGGGCTGTGCGCAACGAGGCCCACTGCTACCTGGAATTCCTGCGGTTTTCCGACCTGGGGGGCTTTTTGGTGGGGGAGCTGGCCCCAAAGAACACGGTGCTGCCCCTGATCGCCGGGCATTTTTGCGACCGGCTGCCGGAGGAGGACTTCGTGCTGTACGACAGGACCCACGCCATGGGCTTCTTCCACCGGCGGGGCGGGCAGCGGGAATTTTTCCACGCGGACAGCATCGACCTGCCCGCCCCCGGGGAGGAGGAGCAGCGCTACCGGGCCCTGTGGAAGGGCTTCTACCGGGCCATCGCCATCGAGGGGCGGAGGAACCCCAAGCTCCGCCGCAGCATGATGCCCCTGCGCTACTGGCCCGATCTGACAGAATTCCAGCCCTGAGCGCTGGCCCAGGGCTGGAATTTTTCTGTACTTATGCCCGTGTGCTGTCCCGGTCCCGGAACAGCAAAGTGATGCACCACAGGGCGGCGATGCCCACCAGGGTGTAGATGATGCGGGCGATGGCGGCGGTCTGGCCCCCGCAGAACCAGGCCACCAGATCAAAACGGAAAATGCCCACCAGCCCCCAGTTCACGCCCCCGACAATGGCCAGGAGCAGGGCGATGCGGTCGATCAATGCCAATACAGCTCACCTCTTTGCGTTTGGTTCTTGGGTCCCGCCCTTAGGGTGCCCGGCGGAGGCGCCGTTATGCGGGCCCTTGTTTTCTGCCTGGCGGGAGAAGAGCTCCCGGCAGCCCACCCACAGCAGCACCAGCCCAAATCCCCTGCGCAGCAGTGCGGTGTCCAGGAAGTTTGCCAGCGCCGCCCCGGCCAGGCAGGCGGGGACCCCCGCCAGGGCGGCCCATAGGGCGGCGTGTTTTTCCACCAGCTTGTTTTTGAAATGCCCCCACAAAGCGGGGGCCGCGCAGGCCGTAAAATACAACAGGTTGACGCCACCGGCCTGGCGCTGGTCCATGCCCGCCGCCAGGGTGAGCCACAAGATCAGCAGGGTGCCGCCCCCCACCCCAAAGCCGGAGAGCATCCCGGCAGCCAGGCCCGCCAGGGCCGGAAGGAGAAAGCTCATAGGGCCAGCACCGCCCGCACCCCGCCGTAGAGAAGCAGCGCCCCAAAGCCTCTGCGCAGCCATCCCACGGGGACTTTGGTAAACACCCGCCCGGACAAAAGCCCGCCGGCAAAGCCCCCCAGCAGGTAGGGCCAGGCGGCGGCGAGGTCCACTGCGCCCCGGCACAGGTACACCCCCGCCGATACCAAAGACAGGGGCAGCACCACCGCCACCGAGGTGGCGAAGGCCCGGCGCTGGTCCATCCCCGCCCAGCGGGTGAACAGGGGCACCAGAAACAGCCCGCCCCCCGCGCCGAACAGCCCGTTGCACAGCCCTGCCAAGGCCCCGGACACAGTGAATTTCCCGGTTTGCCGCATCCGCTGTCCCTCCTTTTTTCGCGTGTGGTACCAGTGTGCCCCAGGGCGCGAAAAAAACACCTGGGTGTACAAAAAATCGCCTTTGGTGTATGGCGGCGCCGGGACGGGCCATACTCCCTGTAGAAGTTTCGCGAAGGAGGGCGCAGGGATGAAACACGCGCGGGGAAAGGCATACGGGATTTTCGGGGCGCTGTTGCTCCTGCTGGCAGCGGCGGCCCGGTCCATCTGGGCGGCGGGGGAGGGGGCGGAGTACGTGGCCGCCGCCGGCAGCCAGAGCCTCTACCGGCTGGAGGTGGCCCAGTCCCGGGGTACCATTTACGACCGGGACCTGGAGCCCCTGGTGGGGGAGACCCGGGAGCTGGTGGCCGCCGTGGCCCCCACCATCCAGTCCATCGGCGCGTTGGAGACGGCCACCAAGGGGCGGTTCCGCTCCCGGCTGGCCCTGGCCCTGGAGGAGGGCAAGCCCTTTACCATCTCCCTGCCCACCCTGGTGGAGGACCCCAGCATCGATTTGTTCTCCGTGCCCAAGCGCTATCAGGAGGACCAGCTGGCGCCCCATGTCATCGGCTACCTGGACAGCCAGGGCCGGGGGGCGGCAGGCGTCGAGCTGGCCATGGACGACCTGCTGGCCGGCTTTTCCGGGGAGGTGTCCGTCACCTACCAGGTGGACGCCCTGGGGCGGGTGATCGCCGGGGCGGACCGCCAGGTGGTGGACACCCTCTCCAGCGCCCGGGGCGGCGTGGCCCTCACCCTGGACCGGTCCCTGCAGGAGCTGGCGGAGGAGGCGGCAGAGGGCCTGGGGAAGGGGGCGGTGGTGATCACCCAGGTGCCGGACTGCCAGATCCTGGCCCTGGCCAGCGTCCCCGGCTTTTCCCCCAGCACTTTGGGGGAGGCGGCGGAGGACCCGGACGCCCCCCTGGTGGACCGGGGGTTCTCCGCCTACGCCCCGGGCTCGGTGTTCAAGCTGGTGGTGGCCGCCGCCCTGCTGGAGGGAGGCAGCCCCCTGGAGGACTTTGTCTGCACCGGCTCGGTGAACGTGGACGGGCTCACCTTCCACTGTATCGGCGGGGAGCCCCACGGGGAGGTGGGCCTGGAGGAGGCCCTGGCCCAGTCCTGCAACTGCTATTTCATCAACGCGGCCCGGTCCCTGGGGGGCCAGGCCATCCTCTCCATGGCCTACAACCTGGGCCTGGGGGCGGAGCAGGAGTTTGGCCGGGGGCTGTTTACCGCCGCCGGGGAGCTGCCCGACGCCGCCAGCCTGCAGCACCCCCGGGCCCTGGCCAACTTTGCCTTTGGCCAGGGAGAGCTCACCGCCACGCCCCTGCAGCTGTGCGCGGTGCTCAACACCATCGCCAGCGGCGGCGTGTACGCCACGCCCAAGCTCATCGCCGGGGAGGTGGACGAGAACAAGCGCCTGTCGCCCCTCTCCCCGGTGACGGACAAGGAGGTGCGGGTGATGAGCGTCTCCACCGCCAAAAAGCTCCAGCGGTATCTGGAGACCGCCGCCCGGGAGGGCACCGGCCGGGCCGGGGCGGTGACAGAGGGCGTCTGCGGCATCAAGACCGGCACCGCCCAGACCGGGGTGATGGAGGACGGGGAGGAACTGCTCCACTTCTGGTACTGCGGCTATGTGGGGGAGGGGGACAGCCCCCAGTACTGCATCACCGTGCTCTGCGAGTCCACCCCTGACGACGGGGGCGCGGCGGCCCGGGCCTTCCGCCAGGCGGCCCAGGGCCTGCTGGCGGGGGAGGAGTAGGGACTTTTCCCAGTTTTCCCGGAAAGCGGCCGGGATTTTTCCCCGTCCGGGGAGTTGACAGCGGGCCGCGGGAGGCTTATAATAGCGGGGTAGAAAAGAAGCGCGGAGAAGATGCCATTCCCCCCCGCCAGAGAGGAGCCGGCCGGTGCGAGGCTCCAGGACCGGGAAAGCGGCAGGCCGCTCCCGCCGCCAGGACAGGCGGCGCAGTCTCAGACGGCGCTTCCGGGGCGAGGAGTCCCGGCGCGGCCCGGCGTTATGGGAAAAGAGAGACCGTCCCCATAGGGGACGGTAATATGGGTGGTACCGCGGGCTTTCCCGTCCCATAGCTGGGGCGGGGGAGCCATTTTTTTGCCCGGCCCGGCGCAGACCAGGCAAGGCCCTCTCGGGGCCGGACAAGTATTTTCGGAAAGGATGAGACCATGGATACCGCGTATTGTATCGAACAGCTGAAGGCGCTGTGCGCCATCGACAGCCCCTCGGGCTTTACGGACCGGGTGGGGGACTACCTCATGGAGGAGCTGGCCCGGCTGGGCTATTCCCCGGAAAAGACCCGGAAGGGCGGCGTGCGGGTGTGCCTGGGCGGGGAAGGCGACGGCCTGTTCCTTATGGCCCATGTGGACACCCTGGGCGCCGTTGTGCAGACCATCAAGGCCAACGGCCGGCTGGTGCTCTCTCCCGTAGGGGGCCTGCAGGCGGAAAACTGCGAGACCGAGAACTGCCGCGTCTACACCCGGGAGGGGAAGGCTTACACCGGCTGCCTGCAGCTCTGCGACGCCTCGGTCCACGTCAACGGGGAGTACGGCTCCACCGGGCGGAAATTCGATAAGATGGAAGTGGTCATCGACGAGCCGGTGAAGCGGGCGGAGGACACCCGGGCCCTGGGCATCTGCGAGGGGGACTTCGTGTGCTTCGACCCCCGCACCACGGTGACGGACTCGGGCTATATCAAGAGCCGCTTCCTGGACGACAAATTCAGCGCCGCCATTTTGCTGGCCTATGCCAAGGAGCTGAAGGACAAGGGGCTCACCCCCAAGCGGAAGGTGTACCTCCACTTTACCGTGTACGAGGAGGTGGGCCACGGGGCCGCGGCCAGCGTGCCGGAGGACGTGACCGAGCTGGTCAGCGTGGACATGGGCTGCGTGGGCGAGGGCCTGCGGTGCACCGAGCGGGAGGTGTCCATCTGCGCCAAGGATTCCGGCGGGCCCTACGACCACCGGGTCACCACCGCCTTGGTGGAGGCCGCCAAGGCCGCCGGGGCCGCCTACGCCGTGGACGTGTACCCCCACTACGGCAGCGACGCGGAGGCCGCCCTGCGGGCGGGGTACGACGTGCGCCACGGCCTCATCGGGCCGGGGGTGTACGCCTCCCACGGCTACGAGCGCTCCCACGCCGAGGGCGCGGAAAATACCCTGAAACTGCTGCTGCAGTACACCTGCGGCTGACATCATTCTGAAACAGAGAGAGGAAGAACCAACATGGAATGGACTGGCCTGAACGACCTGCGGAAGAAATTCCTGGAATTTTTTGAGAGCAAAGAGCACCTGCGGCTGCCCAGCTTCTCCCTGATCCCCCAGGGGGACAACAGCCTGCTGCTCATCAACTCCGGCATGGCACCCATGAAGAAGTACTTCACCGGGGAGGTGACGCCCCCCCGCCGCCGGGTGACCACCTGCCAGAAGTGCATCCGCACCGGGGACATTGAGAACGTGGGCTTTACCGCCCGCCACGGCACCTACTTCGAGATGCTGGGCAACTTCTCCTTCGGCGACTACTTCAAGTGGGAGGCCATCACCTGGGCCTGGGAATTCTTCACCCAGGTGCTGGAGATGCCCAAGGAGCTTCTGTACATCTCCGTGTACCAGGACGACGACGAGGCCTGGGACATCTGGACCCGGGAGATCGGCGTGGAGGAGAGCCACATGAAGCGCCTGGGTAAGGAGGACAACTTCTGGGAGCATGGCTCCGGCCCCTGCGGCCCCTGCTCGGAGATCTACTTCGACCGGGGGGAGAAGTACGGCTGCGGCAAGCCCACCTGCGGCGTGGGCTGCGACTGCGACCGTTACGTGGAGATCTGGAACCTGGTGTTCTCCCAGTTCAACAACGACGGCCAGGGCAACTACACCGACCTGGCCCAGAAGAACATCGACACTGGCATGGGCCTGGAGCGCCTGGCCTGCGTGATGCAGGGGGTGGACAACCTGTTCCTGGTGGACACGGTGCAGAACATCATGAAGAAGATCTGCGAGATCGCCGGGGTGCGGTACGGGGAGGACGAGAAGAAGGACGTGTCCCTGCGGGTGATCACCGACCACATCCGCTCCACCGTGTTTATGATCGGCGACGGTGTGCTGCCCTCTAACGAGGGCCGGGGCTATGTGCTCCGCCGCCTGCTGCGCCGGGCCGCCCGCCACGGGAAGCTCTTGGGCATCCAGGGGGCCTTCCTCACCGACGTGGTGGACACGGTCATCCACGAGAACCAGTCCGCCTACCCGGAGCTGGTGGAGAAGCGGGAGACCATCCGCAAAGTCATCAGCTTTGAGGAGGAGAGCTTCGCCCGCACCATCGACCAGGGCCTGGCGCTGTTGAACAGCTTCATCGACAAGGCGGACTCCAAGGTGTTCTCCGGGGAGCAGGCCTTTGCCTTGAACGACACCTACGGCTTCCCCCTGGACCTGACCAAGGAGATTCTCTCCGAGCGGGGCATGACCGTGGACGAGGAGCGCTTCCGCCAGCTGATGCAGGAGCAGCGGGAGCGGGCCCGCAACGCCCGGAAGGACGCGGGCGCCGACGCCTGGAAGGGGGAGAACACCGCCGCCGCGGGTCTGGCGGAGACGGTCTTTACCGGGTACAGCCAGACAAAGGACAGCGCCAAGGTCGTCGCCATCATCCAGAACGGCCAGCGGGTGGACTCCGCCAACGAGGGCGCGGAGGTCTCCGTGGTGCTGGACACCACCCCCTTCTACGCCGAGAGCGGCGGCCAGGTGGGCGACAGCGGCAGCCTGGAGGCCGAAGGCGTCACCGTGGACGTGGTGGACACCACCAAGCACGAGGGGGTGTTCCTCCACCGGGCTGTGGTGGAGAGCGGCACCCTGAACGTGGGCGACCAGGTGCAGGCCCTGGTGGACGAGGACCGGCGGCTGGCCATTATGCGCAACCACACCGCGGCCCACCTGCTCCAGGCGGCGCTGCGCACCGTGCTGGGCAGCCATGTGGAGCAGGCCGGCCAGCTGGTGAACGACCGCCACGTGCGCTTCGACTTCACCCACTTCTCCGCCCTCACCCCCGAGGAGCTGGCCCAGGTGGAGCTGCTGGTGAACCAGGAGATTTTGAAGGCGGTGCCGGTCTCGGTGCAGGAGATGGGCATTGAGGAGGCCCGCAAGAGCGGCGCCATGGCCCTCTTCGGCGAGAAGTACGGCGACGTGGTGCGGGTGGTCTCCGTCACCGATGGCTTCTCCAAAGAGCTGTGCGGCGGCACCCACATGGACAACACCGCCCGGCTGGGGCTGTTCAAAATTTTGTCCGAGTCCTCCGTGGCCTCCGGCGTGCGCCGTATCGAGGGCGTCACCGGCGCCGGGGTGCTGGGGGTGCTGGCGGCCCAGTCCGCGGCCCTGCTGGAGACCGCCCACACCCTGAAGGTCCCCAACCCCGCCGAGCTGCCCCTGCGGGCCAAGCAGGTGGCCGGGGAGCTGAAGGAGAAGGAGAAACTCATCGAGTCCCTCAACGCCAAGCTGGCCCAGAACCGCCTGGAGAACGTATTCCAGGACGCCCAGGAGGTGGGCGGCGTAAAGGTGGTGTACGCCCTGCTCTCCGGCACCAGCCCCGACGCCCTGCGGGCCCTGTGCGACAAGGCCAAGGAGCGGGAGGAGGCCATCGTGGCGGTGTTCGCCGGTGTTTCCGGCGGGAAGGCCACCCTGGCGGCCTCCTGCAACAAGCCCGCCCAGGACAAGGGCCTGAAGGCCGGCGTGCTGGTGAAAGAGGTGGCCCAGCGCTGCGGGGGCAACGGCGGCGGCCGTCCCGATTTCGCCATGGCCGGCGCCAAAGACCAGACCAAGCTGGACGAGGCTTTGGCCGCGGTGCCCAGCCTGGTGCAGGCCCAGTTGGGGTAAGTCCCAGGACCCTGTAAAAAAGAACGCCTTTCCGGGTGCGCCGGAGAGGCGTTTTTCTATGGGTTCCAGTGGGGGCGGCGTCAATCCGGCTCGCCCAGTACGTCCCAGGGGGTGAGCATGCCCAGCAGCTTCTCCCCCTCTTTGCCGTTCTCGGTGATGAAGATGACAGCCACCCGCTTGTTCTTCCCCTTCACCTGCTCGAACTTCCGGCGCACCTCCATGTAGGTGGCGTGCCGGGGGACGAACTCGTAATTCTCACGATGCTCCCGAATTTGAAGGTGGGCCCCCAGCTCCCCCACGGTGGTCTCCTTGGTGATGCCCTTGCCTCCGGTGCGCAGCAGGTACTGGAACAGGGTGCCCACGCTGAACACCCCGCAGAACTGGCCCTCCTTCATCACCGGGATGTGGGAGTAGCCGTTCTTGTCCATGATCTCCATGAGCCGCAGCACCTTCTGGCTCAGGGTGGCCTTCATCACCTGGTCCCCCCTGGTGGCGTAGTCGATGGCCAGGGGCGGGCGCTTTACATACTCCAGCACCTCCCCCATGGCCCGCAGCACCGGCTCCGAGGGCTCCACGATGGGCTCCCCCTCCAGGTTGGGGTTGTGGGTCAAAAGGTTGCGGATCTCCCGGCAGATGTCCAGCTTATCCCGCACCGGGATGCTGTCGTCGTCCTTGGCAAACTCGAACACCACGCTGCTGTAGTGCCGCCGGGCGTTGCGGTACTTGTCCTCCAGGGCGTCCTCCAGCTGCTTGTACAGGTCCAGAAATTCATCGATGCGGCTTTGCCGCGCTTCCCATTCCACAGGCCTTCGCCCCTTTCATTCCCGTTGTGACGCCTCCCACTCCTGCCGCAGCAGCGAGAAGGGGACGTCGTCGTGCACCTGGCCCCCTGGGCACCGCA
>DXIW01000036.1 GCA_019112625.1 Candidatus Acutalibacter stercorigallinarum
GTGAAGAGTGAAGAGTGAAGAGTGAAGGGTCTTTGGCTGTGATTGGGGCGATGCCCGGGTGGTGGGGCGCGTTTTCCCCTTTCACCTACTACTACTCCCGGAAAGGGCCGTTTTGGCAAAAGGGGGGAAACTTTTTTTGAAAAAATGTCCCGGGTTGGGACAAAAAATGCGCTGTGCAAAGGCACAGCGCAGGAGAGAAATGGATTGAAACCGTTACAGCCCCCGGCGGTAACGGCAGGCGGCCAGGGCCGTCAAGCCCGCCGTATAGGCGGCCATCACGCAGAGGGGGAGCCACAGGGACACGGCGCCGCGGCCCGCCCACAGCAGGGCACGGCTCCCGCAGGCGGCGCCGCCGTAGAGGAACAGGGCGGGGACGCTGTCCCACAGCAGGGGGAGGGCCACCAGGCACAGCCCGGCAAAAATGAGGTAGGCCCCCTGCCGCAGCCACTGGGACAGGGCAAAGATTCCCGCGGCGAACAGCAGGGCCGCCGCCCCCCGTATCCCCAGGGACAGCAGGTACCCCTGGGCCAGGGAGAGGGGGAGCCCGCAATCGTCCATGGCCGCCACCGAGTAGAGGGGCGCGCCGGGGTCGTTGCAAAAGCCCCGGGCCAGGAAGATGCCCGCCTCCAGCAGGCTGCTGGCTGCCGCCCCGCAGAGCCCCGCGGCCAGCAGCACGGCCAGCTTCGCCCCGAACAGCCGCCCCCTGCCGTTCCGGGCGGCCAGGGAGGACCGGCTCACCGCGGAGAGGGCGGTGAACAGCGTGGCCAGCAGGACGGCGGCCAGCCCCTGCAGGCACAGGGTGAGCAGGGCGAACTGCCCCACGGTCATGGGGTAGGGGCACAGGGCCAGCTCCTCCAGGGAGGCCGCGGACTGCCCGGCCCCGGAAAGCCCGGCCTGGAACCACACGGCCCCCAGCTGCGCCCCCCGGACCAGGAGGGTCACCGCCACGGCCAGGGCGGCGTTGACCGCCCACTTCGCCCCCAGGGTGTGGCCCTTCCCCTTGGCGGCGGTGTGGAGCAGGGTCCAGGTGCCCCGGTCCCGCTCCCAGGCCACGCTCCCGGCGGCAGCCAGGAGCACCCACAGGAACACCAGGGTCATGCCGTACTGGTCGAACAGCCAGATGTCCCAGCCCTGTACCGGGCCGGTGATCTCCCCCCGGGGCTGGGCGTACAGGGCGAGGATGTCCTGGTTGCGGCGGACGCCGTAGGCGTCCCCCTCCTCCTCGGCCTCCGCCAGGAAGTCCTCCCCGGCCCGGAGCACCCGCTGGAGCTGCTCCTCCAGCCGCTGGTTGCGGCCCAGCAGGTCCTGGTAGGTGAGGATGGCGTCCCAGTCACTGTACTGGGGAAAATACCCGGGGACCGCCGTCATCTCCGGAGTGGGGGACAGGGCCGTATCCGCCCCGCCGGTGAGGACATCCGGCCCGTATTGTTCCTCCATGGCCTGGACAAAGTCCGCCTCTTCCTGTTCGGAGAGGCCCCCGATGACGGCGTACCGCAGGGCGGCAAGCTCCGCCGAGTGCCTGCCCAGGGCGGCGAACTCCCAGAAGCTGCCCTGGCTGCCGGGCTCCACGCCCAGGGCGCGCAGCTCGTTTTCCGCGGCGTAATACTCCCGCAGCCCGCAGGAGAGCAGCAGGGCCGCCGCCAGCAGCACCCCCAGCGCCGCCAGCAGGAAAGGCCGTTTTACCAGCTTTTTCAGCTCGTACCAACACAGCTTACCCATCCGCCCCGCCCCTTTCCGAGGCCTCCTGGAAGTAGTACAGGTACACGTCCTCCAGGTCGGGCCGGACTGGCTGGCCGCCGGGGCAGGCGTCCCCTACGATGCGCAGCAGCACGTCCTCCTCCCGGCGCAGCACGTTGCCCACCAGGGCCTTCGCCTGCCACCCCGGCACCTCCTGGGGCTGCACGGGCAGCTGGAACACCTTGCCCTCCATCCCCTTGACGAGCTGCTGGGGGGTCTCTTTCGCCAGCAGCTTCCCCTCTTTGAGCAGCAGGATGTCCCGGGCGATGAACTCGATGTCCGAGACGATGTGGGTGGTCCAGAGGACGATCTTCCGCAGGGCCACCGTGGCGATGAGGTTGCGCAGCCGCACCCGCTCTTTGGGGTCCAGCCCGGCGGTGGGCTCGTCCAGAATCAGCAGCTTGGGGTCCCCCAGCAGGGCCTGGGCGATGCCCAGCCGCTGCCGCATCCCCCCGGAGAAGCCGCCGATCCGCCGGCGGGCGTCCTGGCTCAGGTTCACCTGCTCCAGAAGCTCCGCCACCCGGCGGTCCAGCTCTTTCCGGGTGAGCTTCAGGCCCTTTACCGCGGCCATATACCGCAAAAACTCGTCCGCCCGGAAAGAGGCGTACAGCGACGGGGTCTGGGGCTGGAACCCCAGCACCTCCCGGTAGCGGGGGCCCAGGGCGTCCGTGTCCTGGCCGTCCCACAGCACGCTGCCCCCGGTGGGCCGCAAAATCCCCGCCACCATGTTGACCAGGGTGGTTTTCCCGGCGCCGTTGGGCCCCAGCAGGCCGTACACCCCCTCCTCCAGGGTAAAGGAGACGTGGTCCAGCGCTGTTTTATGGGGGTATTGCTTGGTCAATTCCCGCACTTCCAGTTTCATGGCGGTCCCTCCTACCTGGCAGGCATTTCCAGCAGGGCGAAGTCCCCGGTGGCCTTGTCCACCAGGTAGATGTTCTCCTGCCCCGCGCCGCCGCTGTAAGAGGTCACGAACAGCTTGCCGTACCCGGGCACGGTGTAGATCTGGTAAGCGGGCTCCGGCAGGGCGGCGAGCAGCTCTTTCTTCCCCGGGTCCTCCAGGGAGAGGCGGTAGATGTTTTCGCTCTCCCGGCCGTCCAGGCCGTCGGAGAACAGGCGGAAATAGAAGTACTCCTGGTCAAAATTCCAGCTGGCGGGCATGACCGGGTCCTCCAGCAGCTGGGTGGCCTCGCTGCCGTCCATGTTGCACCGGTGCAGGGCCAGGGTGTCCGCGGGGGCGTAGTATACGTGGCACCCGTCGGTGACGGCGTCGGCGCTCTCCGTCACGGCGGCGGCCTCCTGGTCCCCGCTGTTCAGGCCGATGCTGCGCATACCGTCGGACTGGAAGTACAGGGTGTCCCCGAACACCGTCTCCCAATAGCCGGTGTACTCCTCCAGCAGGGTGCGGGGCTGGCTGGAGCCCTCCTCGTAGACCAGCAGGGAGCTGTCCATGGTGGCCACGTACAAGTCGCCGCCGCTGTGCCAGAAATGGCTCACGCCGCCGTCGGTGACTGTCTCGAACCGGTCGCCCCGGAGCTCCAGAACAGCCCCGCCCAGGGTGCCCCCATATACCGTGCCGCCGCAGGCCTCCAGATTGGCGGTGATCCCTCCGGAGGCGCAGCTGCTGGAAGTGTGGCTGCAGGTGGCGTCCTTGCAGAACGTGGAGACCTCCTCGGTCTCCGGGTCAAAGGTGAAGAGCATGGTGTTGCTGGAGGCGGGGTCGTAAGAGAGGAATAAGACTTGGCCCTCGTGCTCCACAAAATTCCCGGAGGGCACGTTCTTCTGCATATTGCCGTAGGCGTAGTCCGGGTCGATGGCCGTTTCCCCGGCCCCGGCCCCAGAGGAGCCCGACCCGGCGCTCCCGGCAGCCGGGCCGCTGCAGCCCCAGAGGAGCAGCGCGATGCACAGGGCCAGGCTTTTTTGCAGAACAAAGACGCCGCCTACATACAGCGCCAGTTGGCCTTGAAGAACAGAGTCTGCCGGATTGTTATCGTAATGGCCGCTGTTCTGGTCATTATCGTGGCGATTCTGGGCACCCTGCGTTTCATTGACGGGTACCAGTTTAGGCATGGATATGTGGTGGAAACCATATGTACGGATTCTGTGCCCTCTCATGAGGGGGCATTGGAGGTTTACTGAATTTTTCCTCTCCAGCCAGGGCGCGAATTTGTCTGCCCGCATGCCGGGACCTTTCTTCACAGCGCTATGGGCGCGGGAGATGCTGTATAGCTGGCCTTTGGGGGAGAAAAAGAAAATGTAAAAGAAAGTGAAAAAAAGGCTTGCTTTTTTCCAAAACATCCGTTATAATATAGTACGTTGTCCGGGTGTGGCGCAGTTGGTAGCGCGCTTGACTGGGGGTCAAGAGGCCGTGAGTTCAAGTCTCGCCACTCGGACCATTTCACCCACCGCGGTGTTGAGCGAAAATAGCTTAACACCGCGGTTTTCTGCATACAAAAATCCCGGCCTGATGTGAATCGCCAGGCTGGGATGTTTTGTTTTAGTGCAGACCGCTGTGTGCATCGCAGGGGAGGGCTGCGGCGAGAGAAATAGAAAGCCTCCCTCCAACTTCCCACGCCCCCCGCTCCAGCCCATCCGCCCGGGCCTTGTACTGGGGCAGAAGCTGTGATAAGATAGGGAAAACAACCGCCGCCCGGGCGGGGGAGGGGTAGTCTATGGATAAAAGGAAGAGAAAGCGCTGGATCGTGCTGGTCGCCCTGTGTGCGCTGCTGGCCTGCCTGATCCCATACCTGCTTTGGGCCAACACAGTCCTCACTGTCTCCCACGTGGAACTGGACCTGCTGCCCGGCGAGGGCAGCTTCACCATCGCCCAGGTCTCCGACCTGCACAACGCCGAGTTTGGCGGCGGCAACGGGGAGCTCTTGACGATTTTAGAGGAGGTGGAGCCCGACCTCATCGCCATAACCGGCGACCTGATCGACAGCCGCCGTACCGACCCGGCCCCGGCCCTGGCTTTTTTGGAGGGCGCGGTGGAACTGGCCCCGGTGTGCTATGTCACCGGCAATCACGAGTTCCGGGCCTATGACGCCTACCAGGACTTGAAATCGCAGATGGAGGAGCTGGGGGTCATCGTGCTGGAAAACGAGTCTATGGTGTTGGAGGAGGTCCCCCTTCGCGTCATCGGCCTGGACGACCCCTCCTTTGGCGTGAGAAGCGACCCCTCCGCCACCCCGGAACAAATTTTGCAGGGCGCCTTGACCGCCCTGGCCCCTCAGGCGGGGGAGGAGGACCTGCGCACGGTCTTGCTGGCTCACCGGCCGGAATACGTCGAGCTTTACGCCCAGCACGGCGCGGACCTGGTGCTCAGCGGCCACGCCCATGGCGGGCAGGTCCGCCTGCCCGGGGTCGGCGGCCTGTACGCGCCAGGGCAGGGATTCCTGCCCGCGTACACCAGCGGCCTGTACCAGATCGGCGAGACCAGCCTGGTGGTCAGCCGCGGCCTGGGCAACAGTCTGTTCCCCCTGCGTGTGAACAACCGCCCCGAGGTGGTGCTGGTAAAGCTGGCCTAACAACAGCATAGATGCGTAACTCCCGCTGCCCGGTGCAAAATCCGTGGAGCAGACAGCGGCCAAAAAATTTCCCAAAAAGGAGCGATCCCTGTGGACGACAGAACCGAGGTCCTTCGCAAAACACGGCAGCTGCTCCAGCTGTACCAATCTGGAAAATTGGGGGGCTCCACCATGCCGGAGGACAGCAATCCGGGCTTCCCAAGGGGCTCCAAAGAGAATTACACGTATTTTACCCTTCCCATGGCGCTGAACTATCAGCGGAATTCGTACAAGCTCTGGGAGGCCGCCGCGGCGACAAGCAGCGACCCCGCGACGGCCGATGTTTTTGACATAGCCTCCGCGGCACGTATGCCGGAGGAGATTTTGCAGGAGAAGCTGACCTGCTATAACCTGGCGCTGCAGCGGAACAAACAGCCGGCCATCTGGCAAACCCTTTGCCGCACCTTCCACGAAGCCTATGGGGACGAGGTCCGGAACCTGTTCGAAGAGCAGGGGAGAAGCGTGAAACGGATCAAAGCCTGTATGAGCGCCCAGAAAAAGCGATTTCCCTATCTTTCCGGCAATAAGATCATGAATTACTGGCTGTATGTCATGGAAAAGTATACAGACATGGTTTTTGTGGATCGATGGGAGCTGACAGTCGCCCCCGATACCCATATTATTCAGGCCAGCGAAAAGCTGGGCGTCATATCCCCCGAAGAAAGAGCTTCCTCCAAGGTGCAGGAGACGGTCGCCCGCGCCTGGGAGGTCATCCTGTCCGGGACAGAGCTGTGCCCCATTGATGTCCATACGCCGCTGTGGCTCTGGAGCCGCAGCGGGTTTGCTGAAACGGTGGAGTGAAAAAGGCGATGCGGCTTCGCCGCTCTTGTGAAGTGGCCCGCTCAAAGAAAAATAGACCAGTCCCCACGGGACCTGGTACTTGAGACGCCCCCTGGACCGGAGGCCCCTGGGCTGTCAAGGACGCTGCCGCCCAAAAATCCTCCCCCACACATCACGCACAAAGAAGGCCCCCTAACGCCGCTAGGGGGCCTTCCTTGTCACTTTTTCAGCAGCTGGCCGGTCAATCCACCACCCTCCCATCCGTGGCGATGGTGACCACCTGCCAGGGGATGAACTTCCCGCTGTGCTGCAGGGCGGTGGTTGCGGCATGTTGTTGCCCAGACAAGAACACAAACGTATTCGCTGACTTTTTTTAAAGTGCTTTTTATTGAGGTGGACCGGATAAATTGGGAAAAAGCGGTAAATTTTCGCTTTCTATAGAGAGAAAATAGAGAAGATTTCTGATATTCAAGTAAATATAGATTGAAATTCAAGTGAAAATAGCAGAAGATTAACTTGCAAATAATATTTCCTCCCCACGGTAACAGGGGTAAGGAACAATAAAATGACAGAGGAGGAACAGAAAATGAAGAAATGGATTGCATGCATGCTGGCGTTGTTGTTTTTCGTTGCTGCTTTTGGCGGATGTACCTCAGAAGGCGGCGAATCCAGTGTGGATAGCAAGTCGCAGAGCTCCCCTTCAGAAGAAAATAGCGAGAGCACTGAAAGCAGCGAAACGGAAGAGGCTCCCAGCGGTGAAGATCTCCTTGTGGACTTCTGGAGTTCACCCGAGCAGAATAATTTAACATTTTGGACCAACTATGCTGAAAAATTTAATGAGACCGAGACGCAGTTGAACGGGAAGACCGTACAGGTTCAAGTACAGATGATGCCAGCCCAGCCTTCCTCGGAGGCCGGCTTGCAAAATGCTATTGCAACAGATACGATCCCTGCGATTTCGGAAAACATCAATCGCACTGTGGCGCTGATCTTTTCCGACGCCGATGCGATTTATGATCTGTCTGAAGAAGAATGGTTCCAAACTGCCACGGAAAACCGGCAGATCGCCGAGATACTGGAAGGGTGGGCTCTGGATGGTCATCAGTACGTGATGCCTCTATATGTAAATCCCATCGGCTATGCTTATAATAGCAAAGCACTAAGGACTCTGGGTATTACAGAAGTCCCCACCACCCTGGATGATTTCTATGCTTTGCTGGATGCGTACCGCGACAGTCAAGGAGCCTTGGACGAGCAAGGGATTACTCATTTCTTCTTCCGCGATGTGCTGCTTCAGCCTACTAGCTACTGGGAACGATGGTTTGATGTACACTCCCCCTACAACGCTCTTTCGGGTGGAACCCCCATGTACGACAGTGAACAACTATCTGTAGACCAGGAAGCTCTGTCAACTGTCTACAAGATGTATGGCAATATGGGCAGTTCGCTGCTCACCGGTACCATCGAAAATATCTGGCAGCAGGAGACTGTTCCTGTTGTGATGGGTATGGGACTTCCTTGGGATGTAGCGGGCAACTTAGCAGCGGGAAAAACATACGGTTTAGATGGGGATTATGTTTTTGGCCCTATGTTTGTAAAAAACGAAGGGGATACCGCGTACAACTATGGTGATACCAAAGGCTTAGTCATGTACAAAGGCCATGGCGTTACTGAGGAAGAACACGAAGCTGCTGGATTGTTTTTAGACTATGTGTTTAACGGCGGCGGCAAAGATTCCTTTGACCTGGATTGGCTGACCACCACGACCATGCTCCCTG
Source organism: Candidatus Acutalibacter stercorigallinarum (assembly GCA_019112625.1). GTDB lineage: Bacteria > Bacillota > Clostridia > Oscillospirales > Acutalibacteraceae > Acutalibacter > Acutalibacter stercorigallinarum. The sequence goes on from DXIW01000036.1 coordinate 7,859, forward strand.
TACGGGGTGATTTAGACACCTATACTGGATTGACCGAATATTTTGCAGAGAACCCTGCAATGGCGGAAATCAGCACTATGGTGAAAGATGCGATCCCTGGACCAGCAGTGGCCACTGAAGCAGATATGCTTACCGAACTGGGAGAAAAAGTGATTACTCCCATGATCAACGAGTTTTCGCAGTTGGAAATCCACACGGATCCCGTTGTATCCTCCTACGTAGAACAGTCTATCACAGTGCTGGAGGAAGCGGCAGATTACGAATGATTTGATACACAGACATTCCGGGTACCCACCCTTTTCACAAAGGGTGGGT
>DXIW01000037.1 GCA_019112625.1 Candidatus Acutalibacter stercorigallinarum
GAAGGGGAAAGGCGCGGGGGATAGGGGAGTGGCAGGGTGTGGGAGAAGAGTAAAAATCGCGGAGAAAAAGAAGGGGGAGGGAGCAGGGGATAGGGGTAAAAATCACAGAAAAAAGAGAAAAGGAAAAGGCCGCTGGGGATGGGGGAGTGGTGGGTGTGGGGGAAGGGAGGAAATCGCAAAAAATGGGGAAAAGGCTGGGTGGGAGATGTTGGCAGGGGAGGATAATCCCGAAAAAGATGGCAAATACTAACCCGTGAGAACAGCCGCGGGAGCGGCGGGACATGGGAGGCGTTTATGAAAGCCACTGGTATCGTGCGCAGGATCGACGATCTGGGGCGGGTGGTGATCCCCAAGGAGATCCGCCGCACGCTGAAGATCCGGGAGGGGATGCCCATGGAGATCTTCACCGACATCTCCGGCGAGGTGATCCTGAAGAAATACTCCCCGGTGGGGGAGATGTCGCAGCTGGCGGAGGCCTATGCCGAGGTGCTGGTGACATTAACGGGACTGGGGGCGGCCATCTGCGACGGGGAACAGGTGATCGCGGCGGCCGGGCCCGGGCGCAAGGAGCTGCTGCACAAGGCCGTCTCCCCCCAGGTGGAGGAGGTCATTGAGGGGAAGAAGAGCTTTGTGGCCGCGGGGGAGGCCCTTGTACCGGTGGCCCTGGGCGGGGCCGGGGCGGCACTGGCGGTGTTCCCGGTGGTGTCGTTGGGGGATGTGATGGGGGGCGTGCTCCTTTTGAAGGGGGAGAAGGCCCCGGCGCGGGTGAGCCAGGAGGCGGTGGAGAGCGCCAGGGCGGCGGCCCTGTTCCTCTCGCGGCAGCTGGAGACGTGAAAACCCCGGGATTTCCGGAAGAAATCGGCAAAAGGCCTTGTTTTTCCGGGAAGGGGGTGCTATAATCACTATGGTAATAGTAGGATGATGAAAGAGTGGGGCGACCCGCTCTTTTGTTTGCTTATGGGGAGGCGGCAGCCGGACCCCGGAGAGAAAGGCGGTTAGGATATGAGCGAGGCGCCAAAGAAAAAAGGCGGCGTGGCCCAGCGGGTCTGGGACATGGCGCTGCCCCTGGCCCAGGAGCTGGGGCTGTCCCTGTGGGACGTACAGTTCGTGAAGGAGGGTGCGGACTGGTTTTTGCGCATCTTCATTGACAAGGAGGGGGGCGTGTCCATCGACGACTGCGTGGACATGACCCACGCCATCGACCCGGTGCTGGACCGGGAGGACCCCATCCCCCAGGAGTATCTGCTGGAGGTGTCCTCCCCGGGGCTGGAGCGGAAGCTCGTGCGGCCCCAGCACTTTATGGCCTATGTGGGCAAGCCGGTGCGGGCGCGGCTCATCCGGCCCCTGGAGACGGGGGAGCGGGAGCTGTGCGGGGTGCTGCTCTCCGCACAGGAGGACGGCAGCCGGTTTGAGCTGCAGCTGGACGAGGAGACCAGCGTGACCCTGGAGAAGAAGGAGTGCTCCGCGGTGACGGCGGCGGACGACGGCTTCGACGGGTAACATACATAGTAAGAAGGAAACGAAAATCGACGCTATATAGACAGGAAAGGGAGCGAGCGGAAAAAATGGCCAAGAAGAAAGAACCGGAAAAGCAGGGCAACGAGGAATTGTTCATCGCCCTGAACCTGCTGGAAAAGGAAAAGGGCATCCCCGTGGACTTTATGGTGGATAAAATTAAAAAGGCCATCGCCACGGCGTGCAAGAACAACTACGGCAACGAGGACGTGGAGATCGATTTGGACGCCTCTACCGGGCGGTTTGACGTGTACCTGAAGAAGGAGGTCCGGGACGAGGTGGAGAACCCCGACCGGGAGATTTTGCTGGAGGCGGCCAAGGAGATCGACCCCATGGCAGAAGTGGGGGGCTTTGTGGGCATTAAGCTGGACACCAAGCAGTTCGGCCGGGTGGCGGCCCAGACCGCCCGGAACATCATCCGGCAGGGCATCCGCGACAGCGAGCGGGGCCAGATGATGCAGGAGTTCCAGAGCAAGCACCAGGAGCTGGTGAGCGGCCTGGTGGAGCGCATCGACCCCAAGACCGGGGCCATCTCCCTGCGGCTGGGCAAGGCTGAGGCCGTGCTGCCCAAGAGCGAGCAGATCGCCGGGGAGACCGTGCGGGAAGGGGACCACATCAAGGTGTATGTGGTGGACGTGCGGGAGACGGAGAAGGGGCCCAAGGCCATTATCTCCCGGACCCACCCGGACCTGGTGAAGCGGATGTTCGAGACGGAGGTGCCGGAAATTTACGACGGGACGGTGGAGATCAAGGCCGTGTCCCGGGAGGCGGGCTCCCGCACCAAGCTGGCGGTGGTGAGCCACAACCCGGACGTGGACGCGGTGGGCGCCTGCATCGGCGCCAGAGGGTCCCGTGTTTCCGAGATTGTAGAGGAGCTGGGGGGCGAGAAGATCGACATTGTGGAGTACAGCGACGACCCCCAGAAGTTTATTGCCGCGGCCCTGTCCCCGGCCAACGTGCTGAAGGTGGAGATGGCGGAGGACGGCTCCCGGGCCTGCAAGGTGACGGTGCCCGACAGCCAGCTCTCGTTGGCCATTGGCAACAAGGGCCAGAACGCGCGGCTGGCCGCCCGGCTGACCGGGTGGAAGATCGACATCAAGCCGGAGAGCGGCTTTTACGGCGAAGAGGAATAAGGCCCCTGGGGCCGTGAGATAGGAGGGAAACAGGATGCGTCCGAAAAAGATACCCATGCGCATGTGCACCGGCTGCGGGGAGATGAAGCCCAAGAAGGAGCTGGTGCGGGTGGTGCGGGCCCCCGAGCGCACGGATGAGAACGGGAACCCGCTGCCCCCGGAGATCTCGCTGGATTTGACGGGGAAAAAGCCGGGGCGGGGCGCGTACCTGTGCCGCAACCCGGAGTGCCTGCGCCTGGCCCGGAAGGCCCGGCGGCTGGAACGGGCTTTTTCCTGCCAGATCCCCAATGAGGTCTACGACCGGATGGAGGAGGAGATCGGCCAGGATGAAACATAGATTGCTCTCCCTGCTGGGCCTGGCCCGGCGGGCGGGAAAGCTGGAGGCCGGATTCGACGCGGCGAAGAGCGCCCTGCGGGCCGGGCAGGCCGCCCTGGCAGCCGGGGCGGAGGACCTCTCCCCCAAGACCTGGAAGAACCTGCGCTATGAGGCCGGGCGGGCCCATGTGCCCGCGGCCAGGCTGCAGGTGGGCATGGAGGAGCTGGGCCGGGCCTGCGGCGTAAAGGCCGGCGCTTTGGCGGTGACCGACGAGGGGTTTGCAAAAGCCATCCTCGGCATGACGGATGTTGTGAAGCTAGAGAAGGAGGAACACGCCCTATGATGATGAAATATCGTGTGCGGGAAGTGGCCAAGGACCTGGATATCCCCAACAAGGAGGTACTGGACACCCTGGCGAAATACTTCCCGGAGCCCAAGAAATATATGACCGCCCTGGAGGAGAACGAGCTGGACGTGGTGTTTGAGGCCTTTACCCAGGAGCGGAACATGGAGAACCTGGACGCCTACTTCGCCCAGCGGGAGAAGCCCAAGGCCGCCCCTGTGGTGACGGTGGAGGAGGAGCCCCAGGCGGCCTCCGCCCCCGCGGCCCAGGAGCAGCCCCGGCAGGAGAAGAAGCCCCAGCAGCACCAGAACCAGGGCAAGCAGGGCGGGGAGAAGCACCAGGGCCAGCAGCAGAAGGGCGCGCCCCAGCAGAAGCCGGCCCAGCCCCAGCAGCCCCAGGCGGCAGCCAAGCCCGCCGCCCCGGTGCAGGTACAGGAGCCCAAGCAGCCGGTGCGCCGGGTGGTGGATACCCGGTCTTCCAACGTGAATATCGACCGGTACAACGAGAAGTACGACCGGCTGGCCGACCAGAAGGTAAAGACCGACAACATGGTGAACAAGCAGAAGTTCACCAACCGGAACCAGCAGCGCCGGGGCCAACAGCGCAAGGGCAAACGGGAGACCGAGGCCCAGCGGCTGCAGCGCATTGCCCAGGAGCGCAAGGCCAAGCATATCACCATCGAGGTGCCCGAGGAGATCACCGTGGGCGAGTTCGCCCTGCGGCTGAAGGTCTCCGCCCCGGAGGTCATCAAGAAGCTGATGGCCCTGGGCGTGTTCGCCACCATCAACGACACCATCGACTTCGACACCGCCGTGCTGGTGGCCGATGAGTTCCACGCCAAGGTGGAGAAGGAAGTGGTGGTGACCATCGAGGAGCGGATCATCGACGACAGCGAGGACGAGGAGGAGAACCTGGTGCCCCGGGCCCCCGTGGTGGTGGTCATGGGCCACGTAGACCACGGCAAGACCTCGATTCTCGACGTGATCCGCCACACCAACGTTACCGAGGGGGAGGCCGGCGGCATTACCCAGCACATCGGCGCCTACCGGGTAAAGGTGGGGGACCGGGACATCACGTTTTTGGACACCCCCGGCCACGCCGCCTTTACCACCATGCGGGCCCGGGGCGCCCAGGTAACGGACATCGCCGTGCTGGTGGTGGCCGCGGACGACGGCATTATGCCCCAGACCGTGGAGGCCATCAACCACGCCAAAGCTGCCGGGGTGTCCATCATTGTGGCCATCAACAAGATGGATAAGGAGGGGGCCAACCCCGAGCGGGTGAAGGAGCAGCTTACCGAGTACGAGCTGGTGCCCGAGGAGTGGGGCGGCGACACCCCCTGCATCCCCGTCTCCGCCCACACGAAACAGGGCATCGACGACCTGCTGGAGATGATCATCCTCACCGCGGACATGATGGAGCTGAAGGCCAACCCCGACCGGGCCGCCAAGGGCACGGTGGTGGAGGCGCGCCTGGACAAGGGCATGGGCCCCATCGCCACGGTGCTGGTACAGAACGGCACCCTGCACACGGGGGATATCATTGTGGCCGGCACTTCGGTGGGCCGCGTCCGCTCGATGATGGACGACAAGGGCCGCCGGGTGAAAGAGGCCGGCCCCTCGGTGCCGGTGGAGATCACGGGCCTGGACGACGTGCCGGTGGGCGGCGACATCTTCAACGCCGTGTCCGACGAGCGCCTGGCCCGGGAGCTGGTGGAGCAGCGCCGTACCGAGCAGAAGGAAGAGGTCTTCCGCTCCCAGACCAAGGTGACCCTGGACAATCTGTTTGAGCAGATGAAGGAAGGGGACATGAAGGAGCTGAAGATCATCGTGAAGGCCGACGTGCAGGGCTCGGTGGAGGCGGTGCGCCAGTCGCTGGAGAAGCTCAGTAACGATGAGGTGCGGGTGCACATCATCCACGGCGCCGTGGGCGCCGTCAGCGAAAGCGACGTGATGCTGGCCAATGCCTCTAACGCCATTATCGTAGGCTTTAACGTGCGGCCCGACCCCGTGGCCGAGGAGAACGCCAAGCGGGACGGCGTGGATCTGCGGCTGTACCGGATCATCTACGACTGCATCGAGGAGATTGAGAGCGCCATGAAGGGCATGCTGGCGCCCAAGTACCGGGAGGTGGCTTTGGGCAAGGCCGAGTGCCGGGAGACCTACAAGATCTCCAGCGTGGGCCTGGTCATCGGCGGGCATGTCATCGCCGGGAAGATCACCCGCAACGCCCAGGTGCGTGTGGTGCGGGACGGCATCATCGTGGCGGACGACAGGATTGCCTCCCTGCGGCGGTTTAAGGACGACGTGAAAGAGGTGGCCGACGGCTACGACTGCGGCATCACCCTGGAGAAGTTCGCCGACATCAAGCAGGGCGACATTTTGGAAGCCTACGAGATGGAGGAGTATCGCGACTGATCTGTGGCCACGAGTAAGTGGAACGTAGGGAGACTTGACCGAGTAAGTTGAGCGAAGCGAAACTTGACTCGTACCCCCTCAGTCACGCCGGGGCGAGACATGGAACGCTTTGCGTTGACTGGGGGAGTTTTTAGGCTGGCATATTTTGCTGGGGATTTATTCTTGCCCCCTCAGTCGCGGCTACACCGCGACAGCGTCTCGCCTGCCGGCTCGGTCGGCCGCTGGGCAACGTGCCACCGGCACGTAGCGGCCCCCATAGGGGGAGCCGAGACTTGCCTCCCCCTATGGGGGAGGTGTCATCGCGGAGCGATGACGGAGGGGGCGACTGGCCATGTGACGCCTACCCCCTAACCCCCTCCCGTTAGTGGAATGGGTGAGGGAGGATGGCTTGCTGGTACGGGAGGGGGAAGATTATTCTATATATCTCATTTCAAAGGGGGATTTCATCCCCCTTTGGAACCCCTTTGCAGTAAGCCAGGGCTGGGTATGCCCTTGGGGGGGATGTGCGCACGAGTCAAGTTGCACTTCGTGCAACTTACTCGGTCGAGTTTCGCATCCGCGAAACTCGCGGCACGATAAAGACATACGCCTCGTAGAGGGGTTGCAAGGGGGCGCAGCTCTCCGGTGGAGAGCGTTCTGCGCCGACCGAACCGGCAGGTGAGACCTTCCCCTTGCGGGGGGATACAAAGGGGGGCGATGGTCGCCAGTGGCGACCGTCCATCGCCGACCGAGGCGGTAGCCGAGACCTTGTCCCCCTTTGAAAAAAGAGCATGGAAAACTGTTTTCTGGTGCTTTTTTTAGGGACAACTCCCCCGGACATGGCGTAGCCATGACTGCTCCCTCGGGGAAATGGGCAGAAAGAACGGTTTGGACAAGGAAAAGAAAGGAGGCAGCGAGATGCCTGGACACAAGCTGGGAAGGATTACGGAAGACGTGAAGCGGGAGCTTTCCGCCATTCTCCGGGAGGTGAAGGACCCCCGGGTGAAGGACTGCTTTTTGAGCATCGTGCGGGTGGAGGTCACCAACGACCTGTCCTACTGCACCGTATATGTGAGCACCATGGAGGGCCTGGAGCGGACCAAGACCGCGGTGACGGGGCTGAAGTCCGCCGCCGGGTACATCCGGCACGAGCTGGGGCACAGGCTCTCCCTGCGCCATGTGCCGGAGCTGCTCTTCAAGGCTACGGACTCCATTGAGTACGGGGCCAACATCTCCCGGATGCTCCACGACCTGGTGCCCCAGGGATCTTCGGAGGCAGAGAAAGAGGGGGAGGAGTAAGATGCTGAATTGCGCCGAAACCGCCCGGCTGCTGCTCTCTTGGGAGGACATCGTGGTGCTGAGCCACGCCTCTCCCGACGGGGACACCCTGGGCTCCGCCGCCGCGCTGCTGCGGGGCCTGACTGCCCTGGGCAAGCGGGTGGGCTTTTACTGCGCCGACCCGGTGCCGGAAAAGTACCGGTATCTCTTCCGGGGGCTGGAGTTGGGGGAGTTTGCCCCCCAGCACGTGGTCACGGTGGACGTGGCCGACGTGAGCCTTTTGGGGGACGCCTGGGAGAAGTACGGCAGCCTGGTGCACCTGGCTATCGACCACCACGCCACCCACCGGGCTTTTACCGAGGACCGCTGGGTGGAGGGGGACAGCGCCGCCGCGGCGGAGCTCATCTACCTGCTGTTGGGGGAGATGGGGGTCTCTATTGACCCGGCCATGGCCGGGAACATCTACACCGGGCTGACCACGGACACGGGGTGCTTCCGCTACCGCAGCGTGACCCCCCGCACCCACCGCATCGCCGCGGCTGTGATGGAGCTGGGGGCGGACGCCGGGGAGATCAACCGGCTGATGTTCGAGAGCAAGTCCAAGGCCCAGGTGGAGGCGGAACGCCTGGTGATGGAGGGCATGGAATTCTTCTGCGGGGGCAGGTGTGCCATGGTGCAGGTGCCCCGGAGGGTCTACCAGGAGACGGGGGCCGCCGAGAGCGAGCTGGAAGGGGTGGCCGCCATGCCCCGGCAGATCGAAGGGGTGGTCATCGGCGTGACCCTGAAGGAGAAAGAGGACGGCAGCGTGAAGGCCTCGGTGCGGATGAACCCGCCGGGCAGCGCGGCGGACCTGTGCGCCAAGTTTGGGGGCGGCGGCCACCAGGGCGCGGCCGGGTGCTCCTTCCCGGGGAAAACCATGGCCCAGGCGGCGCAGGAGATGAAGGCCGCCTGCCAGGCCTATCTGGCGGAGCTGGAGGCCCAGGGCTGCCGGCTGGAATGACAGAGGACAAGAGCCGCGGCAGCGGCTTTTTTCCGTGAGAGAGAACAAAAAAGGGAGGCATTGACATGGACAAGGCATTGGAACGGGAGCTCATCCAGAAGGGGCGGGACTTTTTGAAGTCCCGGGACACGGAGGAGCTGGAGGAACAAGGACGGGAGGATTACCAGACCGACCAGGAGCTGAAAAAGCCCCAGCCGCCCCTGGTGAAGGCCCCCATGGGCGGGGCTGTGACCCAGCTGCCCCGGGACTTTAAGCCCCTGGCGTTGCAGGGCGACTTTTTGGCCGTGGTGATGAAGCGCAAGAGCAGCCGGGTGTACACCCAGGAGAAGATCAGCCTGTTGCAGCTGTCCTTTCTGCTGTGGGTGACCCAGGGGATCAAGGAGATCCGGGGGAAGTCTTACGCCACCCTGCGCACCGTGCCCTGCGGCGGGGCGCGGCATCCCTTTGAGACCTACCTGCTGGTGCGGGACGTGGAGGGGCTGGCCCCCGGGGCCTATCACTACCTGCCCATGGGCCACCAGCTGGAGCTCATCGCCCCCATGGAGGACCGGGAGGCGCTGGACCGGCTCATCGGCAAGAGCCTGTGCGGCCAGCACTGGGCGGCCAAGGCCAGCGTGGTGTTCTACTGGTCTTTTGTGCCCTACCGCAGCGAGTGGCGGTACGGCATTTACGCCCACCGGATGATTATGGCGGACATGGGCCACGTGGGGGAGAACCTGTACCTGGGCTGCGCCGCCCTGGGGCTGGGCACCTGCGGCATCGGGGCCTATGACCAGAAGCTGTGCGACAGCACCTTCCAGCTGGATGGGGAGGAGGAGTTTACCCTCTACACCCAGACGGTGGGGACTATCCGCCCCGAGGATGGCGGCGCGGAGAAGGATTTTTACAAGTTTGTGGAGGAGCAGGGACTTTAGGTCCGTGGCCGGACAGGACAGGAAAATTCCTCTGGGCTTCGCCCGCCGGAATTTTGATCTGTGACCGGGTAAGTCGAACGATAGTGAGACTTGACCGAGTAAGTTGAGCGAAGCGAGGCTTGACTCGTAGGGACAGGAAAATCCCTCCGCAAAGGGCGTTCCGGGATTTTGGGTTGTGGCCGGACAAGTTGAGCGTTAGCGAAACTTGACTCGTACTCCCTCCGTCACGCCGGAGGCGTGACACCTCCCTCAAAGAGAGAGGCGGCCTCCCCCAGAGGGGGAGGTGGCCCAGCGGAGCCGGGCCGGAGGGGGTTTATCTGGAAGTTTTATAGAAGCCCCAAGAAACGCGGTTTTGCGGCAGCAAAGCGGTTCTTGGCGAGTTAGCCGAGCGGGAGCGAGGATAACTCGTAGTAAGTTTGAGCGTTAGCGAAACTTGGCTCGTGCCCACCCCCCTGCCTCCTCCCACGCATATAGCTCTTTTGAGGAGGGGGCCGTGATGGCGCGGGAGGGGGAGGATCATTCTATATATCTCATTTCAAAGGGGGAAGCTGACGCTCCCCCTTTGGAACCCCTGGGAAGGGCAGGGAAGAGGTAAGAAGGAATAGAGAAGAAGTGAAACTCCCCCAGTCGCCGAAAGGCGACAACCCCCTCGGGGAGGGGGTGAGCGAGCGCCAGTGGCGCTCTGGTGCGAACCGACCGAGCCGGTAGGCGAGACCCTGCCTCCCCCAGAGGGGGAGGTGTCATCGCACAGCGATGACGGAGGGGGTAAGTGAGGGCAAGTATCGCTCCTTTGGAACGCCGGTGAAGTGGGCCGGGAAAAGGGTGTCCTTGGGGGGTGGAGCCCCCTGAAAAACTCTATTTTAGAAAAAGACCCCCCTCCCGTACCAAAAAGGTACTGATTATATCCTACCAGCCTTACGGGAGGGGGGTGAGCGAGCGCCAGCGGCGCTCTGCCGCGAACCGGTCTCCGTTGCCACGACCGTCGGTCCTGGACGCGCCCC
>DXIW01000038.1 GCA_019112625.1 Candidatus Acutalibacter stercorigallinarum
TCTCCCGCCCCCGGGCCCCCTGCCCCTGCCCCGCCTGGCACAAAACCTCCCCCCAGGCGGCTCCTCCCCTCTCCGGGGCTGCCGTCCCGGCGGCAGCGGCCGCCTTCCCCGGCAGCCCCTCGCCCAGCTCCCTCTCACCTCTTCCCCCTTACACTTTACTTCTTATTTCTTCCCTGCCCTCCCCTCCTTCACCCCGGCCCGGCTGGGCCACTCCCAAAATAACCCCCTCTGTCATCGCCCCGCGATGACACCGTCTCACCTGCCGGTTCGGTCGGTTCGCGGCAGAGCGCCACCGGCGCTCGCTCACCCCTCTCTGAGGGAGGTGTCACGCCTCCGCGTGACGGAGGGAGTCATTGAGAGCGGGCTGTCGCCGAAGGCGACTGGGGGAGTTATCAAAAAAATCCAATAACATCAAAAAGGTAAATTTTTCTCCTCTCACTCCCCTCTCCAGGGGGGTGCAAGGGGGCATCGCCCCCTTGAAAACTTTATATTATTTTAGAAATTAGACCCCCCTCCCGTACTAGCAAGCCATCCTCCCTCACCCATTCCCCTTACGGGAGGGGACAGGGGGTGGGACGCGTGACCGCGCGGACAGGAAAATTCCTCTGGGCACTGCCCGCCGGAATTTTGCTGCCCTCACTCAACCCTCCCGGCAACACCCCTTCCGCCGCCTCCGGCGGCACCGTCTCGCCTCCGGCGTGACGGAGGGAGTTATTAAGAGCGGGCTGCCGCCGAAGGCGACTGGGGGAGTTCCCTTTGCTCCCCACCCCCTGCCCCCTCCTGTTGTTCTAATCTGTGTGAGAGGAAGCCTTGCCGCAACGGGAGGGGGATTTCTAAGAAAGTTTTTCAAAGGGGGGCTTCGCGCCCCCTTTGTATCCCCCCACGGGGGAGAGCACTCCCCCGTACCCCCTCCTACGAGGCGGGGCTCCGCCCCCCTCGCACCCCCCATGCTTAGTCTTGGCTTACCGTAAAAAGGGGACCTAAGGGGCAAGTCTCGCCCCCTCTATGAGGGGGCTGTCACGACTTTGTCGTGACTGGGGGAGTTTCACTTCTTCACTATTCACTATTCACTCTTCACCATTCACTATTCCCTCTCCCTTCCCCTTTTCCCCAGAAAAAATCACATTTCCCCCTTGCCTTTTTCCGGCGGCTATGGTAAAATAGCGCCAGTTTAGTACATAAACGCGTTAAACTGTTACGCGCCTATGCGTTAAATCGCAAAAGCAAAACGAAAAGGCAGGGAAAGACCATGGACAAACAACTCACCATCTGGGCTGTCATCGGCGTGTACGCCATCTTCATGCTGGCGGTGGGCATCCTCTACTCCCGCAAGGGGGAGGGCATGGCCAGCTTTACCGTGGGGGGCCGCAACGCCGGCGCCTGGATCTCCGCCCTCTCCTACGGCACCGCCTACTTCTCCGCAGTGATGTTCATCGGCTACTCCGGGGGTTCCGGCTGGGACTACGGCCTGTGGAGCGTCCTGGTGGGCGTGGGCAACGCGGTGTTCGGCACCCTGCTGGCCTGGCTGGTGCTGGCCGATCGCACCCGGGCCATCACCCGGCGGCACCACATCAAGTCCATGCCCCAGCTGTTCGAAAAGCGCTTCCAGTCCCCGGCCATGCGGCTGTTCTCCTGCGTGGTGATCTTCCTCTTCCTCATCCCCTACTCCGCCTCGGTGTACAAGGGCCTCACCAGCGTGTGCTCGGTGGTCCTGGGCATCGACGAGCGGGTGTGCATGGTCATCATCGCCATCGCCTCCGCCCTGGTTGTGGTGCTGGGGGGCTACATGGCCACCTTAAAAGCCGACTTCGTCCAGGGCTTCATTATGATGATCGGCGTCACCGCCCTCATCGTCCTGGTGGTGCTCTCCCCCCAGGTGGGCGGCCTGTCCCAGGGCCTGTCCAATATGGCCGATTACATGGAGACCCACTCCATGCTCCCCCTTTCCGGCAGCTCCGCCCTGGCCCTCATCTCCACTATCCTGATGACCAGCTTCGGCACCTGGGGCCTGCCCCAGATGGTCCACAAATACTACGGCATCCGGGATAAGCGGGAGGTGAAGCGGGGCGTGGTCATCTCCACCTTCTTCTCCCTGCTGGTGGCCGGTGGCGGGTACTTCATCGGCTCCCTGTCCCACCTGTTCTTCGGCGACTCCATGCCCGATGGCGGCAAGGACTACCTGGTCCCCCTCATGCTGGACCAGGCCGGCCTGCCCAACATCCTCATCGGGGTGATTTTGGTGCTGCTCATCTCCGCCTCGGTGTCCACCCTGTCCAGCATCACCCTCACCGCCTGCTCCACCGTGTCCATGGACCTGGTCAAGGCCGGCTTCCGCAAGACCATGGAGGACAAGAACACCGCCGCCCTCACCCGGGTGCTGTGTCTGGCCTTCGTGGTGCTCAGCTACTTCATCGCCAACTACCCCACCCCCATCCTGGAGATGATGTCCTACTCCTGGGGGATTATCTCCGGCTCCTTCCTGGCCCCCTATCTCCTGTCCCTGTACTGGAAGGGCATCAACCGGGCCGGCGCCTGGGCCGGGATGATCGCCGGCTTCCTCACCGCCTTTGTGCCCGCGGCGGCCTCCGGGTTCACCACCCCCAACGGCCCCCTGTTCGCCTGCCTGGCCATGGCCGTCTCCTTCCTGCTGTGCTGGCTGGTCAGCCTCCTGGCCGCCGCCAAGGGCTGGCCCGGCGGCCAGCGCAACGATGGCTTCTACCAGCCCAAACCTGGGGAGGAATAACCCACAAAAAAAGGAGCTGCCTCCTGGCAGCTCCTTTTTTCCGCTCTGTTCCGGCCCCAGCGGGACCCAGCTCCCGCGCCCCCTCCCTGCCCCCGCCGCGCGGGGGCAGGCCCGCCCTCCGGGCGGGCGCCCCCCGGCCCATGGGGGCCGGGGGGCGAGGGGGCGCGGCCTCTGCGCCGCCTTGCCTCAGTACCCGTACTGCTTCACGTGCTTCATCACCTTCACATAGGCCGGGATCAGGAAGCAGTCCGCCATCACCCAGGCGATGGGCCCGGCAAAGCAGGCCGCCAAAAAACCGAAGGCCGGCACCAGGAATAGGCCCGTGGCGCCCCGGGCCACCATCTCGAACACCCCGGCGAACACCGCCACCTTACTGTACCCCATGCCCTGGATAAGCAGCCGGAAGATGTTCACCCCGGCCAAGGGGATAAAGCAGGCCGCGTTGATCACCAGATATTGGTAGGCCTGGTCGATGATCTCGGTCTCCCCGGCGTCCACGAACAGCAGCGCCAAGGGCTTGCCGAACAGCGCCATCACCACCAGGGAGAGCAGGGAGTACACCACCCCCACAAGAATGCAGGACCGCAGCCCCTGGCCGATGCGCTCCAGCTTCTTCGCGCCGATGTTCTGCCCGCCCCAGGTGGACATGGTCACCCCCATGGCGTCAAAGGCGCAGCTGAAGAACATGTAGATCTTGCTGGCCGCCGTGGTGGAGGCCACCACCGCCGACCCCAGCCCGTTGACCGAGGCCTGGAGGATGATGCTCCCAATGGCGGTGATGGACAGCTGCAGGCCCATGGGCAGCCCCATGGCCAGCAGCCGCCGCATGTGGGGCATCCGGGGCCGCAGGTCATCCCGGGAGACGTGGAGCAGGGGGAACTTCTTCCAGATGAACACCAGGCACGCCAGGCCCGAAAGCCCCTGGGAGATCACCGTGGCGATGGCCGCCCCCGCCACCCCCAGGGGGATGACCACAATGAGGAACAGGTCCAGCCCGATGTTCAGCAGGGAGGCCATCACCAAAAACACCACCGGCGTCCGGCTGTCCCCCAAGGCCCGCAGCAGGCTGGAGAGGGTGTTGTACAGCACCGTGGCCGGAATGCCCACCAGAATGGGCATCAGGTAGGCGTAGGCGTCGTCGATGATGTCCGCCGGGGTGGCCATGGCCTCCAGGATGGGCCGGCACAGCAGGGCGGTCACCACCGCGAACAGCACCGCGAAGCCCCCGGCCAGCCAGATGATGTTCCCCACGAAGCGCTTCAGCTCCCCATAGTCCTTAGAGCCGAACCGCTGGGACACCGGGATGGTAAACCCGGTGCACACCCCCATGCAGAACCCCAAAATGAGGAAGGTCACCGAGCCGGTGGACCCCACCGCCGCCAGGGGGCCGGTGCCCAAAAACTTCCCCACGATGATGGTGTCCACCATGGAGTAAAACTGCTGGAACAGGTTCCCGAACATAAGGGGCACGGTAAAGCCCAGCACCAGCTTCATGGGGGAGCCCACGGTCATATCCTTTGTCATAGTATCGCCCACCTCGCCGCAGCCGAAAAATTCAAAAACAGCTCAATTTTACACAATAGCCCGCCAAAGCGCAAGCGGCCTTCCCCATTTTTTCCGCCCCGGGCCCAATTTCGGCGCTTTTCGTAAAATCCCTCCTCCCCTCCTTAAAAACTTGTGATTTTCATACCCCCGCCCTTGCCCTTTCCCCCCGGTTCCCTTATAATAAAAGGCGGAAACCACCGCCGGGCAGCAGGCCCGGCACACCACCGAGGAGGGACCCCCATGCCCATGCCAACGCTCACCTATCCGCCCGCCGATTACTCCTATACCGTCGCCTGCCTGGCGGAGGAGAGGAAAGACCTGGGCCCCCTGGCCTACGCCTTCCACCAAGAGGCAAAAAATTACCAGGAGACCCACCGCATCCATGTGGAGGTCTCCTCCGCCGCTGGTACCCTCGAGGTCAGAAAAGCCATTTGCGACGCCATCAACACCTACCAGGGCGTCTTTCGGGCCCACATGGCCGACTGGATGCAGCAGTACATCCTGGCCCACGGCGGCAAGGTGGACTCCTGGCCCGACCCTGCCACCTCCCTTTATTCCACCTTTGAGCAGCTGCCGGGGGACAAAATCACCTTCGACTACTTCGGCGCCGACTACATGGTGTTCCCCGACGGCCACGTGGACCGGGAGACCCCCGACCTGGTCTACCGGAACCACTACGCCTATGCCCCCGCCACCCCCTACACCGACCTGCAAAAAGAGAAAAAATTCCTAGAGCGGAAGATCGTCAAGCCCAAAAAGGACAAGGCCGACACCAGCCTCCTGGTCCGTATCCTCGCCCTGCTGGGGGCCCTGTACTGCGTCTTTGCCGTCCTCATCACCCTGGGGGAGGTGTTCTTCGGCATCGGCGACCCGGTCATCGCCCTCAACGAGTCCGCCGGCGATAACGCCCCCCTGGCCATGGCCACGTTCCTCCTGGCCCTGCCCCTGCACGTCTACTCCTTCGTCCCGGCGATTTTCTCCAGCCTCTCCACCGGCCTCACCATCGCCTTTACCGTCATCCTCCTGGGCGCCTGGGTGCTGGGGGCCGTGGTGTGCCTCCTCACCTTCTCCAGCTACCGGGCAAAGGCCAAAAGCTCCGCCGCCCAGTGGAAGAAGGACAGGGAAAACTACACCCGCTCCGAATCCAACCGGAAATCCGCCCTCCAAAGCCTGGACAACTCCCCGGAGAAGTGGGAGAAGGCCCAGCGGGCGGAGGAGGCCGAAAAGGCCAAACAGCCCGAGATGGACGCCTTCGCCGAAGAGTGGCACCGCGCCTGGTTCGATTGGGCCTGCCAGCAAAAATACAAGGCCGGCTGAGCCCCCCCACATACAGCGAAAACCGCCCCCCACGGGGCGGTTTTCTTTCTTTGGTATCCTGTTGTATCCCTGTGTGCCTCACTGCCCGCAGGCGTCCCGGAACTCCGTCCACACCCGGTCGTGGACCTCCAGCGCCTGGGCGGAGACATTCTCGATCATCTCCATGTTGCTGGTGTCAATCTCCTCCGGCAGGGTCAAAAAGCTCTTGTACTCCTCCGAGATATACTGCTCCGCGTCCAGGTTGGTGCAGTAGTACCCCAGGTACTCAAAGCACTGGGCGGCCACCTCCGGCTCCAGAATATAGTCCATAAACTGGTAGGCAGCCTCGGCGTTGGGGGCGTTCTTGGGGATGAACTGCCCCATCACCCCAAAGCCGATGCCCTCCTCGGGGAACACCACCACCAGGTCCGGGTCGGCCATCTTGGCCATGGTCACCATGGAGGTGTACATCACCGCCGCGCCAATCTCCCCGGAGAGCAGGTCATCCTGGGTGTTGTCGTCCTTGATGAGCCGGATGTTGGGGGCCAGCTCCAGCAGCTTGTCCCCCGCGGCCTCAATGGCGGCCACGTCCTCGGTGTTGTAGCTCTCCCCCAGCACCTTCAGGGCCATGCCGTTTACCACCCGGTAGCTGGCGATGACCCCCACGTTGTCCTCCAGGGAGGGGTCCCACAGGTCGGCGTAGCCGTTGATCTCAATGTCCACCAGGTCCGGGTCATACACGATGGTCTGCACCCCGGCGCCATAGGGCACGGTGTACTTGTCCTCCGGGTCGTAGAACTGTCCCTGGTACACCGGATTGATGGACCCGTAGTTGGAGAGCTTCGAGGTGTCCAGCTCCTGCACCAGCCCCTCGGCGATGGCGGTCTCGATGATATAGTCGTCGGCGATGATCAGGTCGTAATCCCCGCCCTCCGCGGCCTGCAGCTTGGCCAGCATGGTCTCGTCCGTGTCAAAGTTGGCGTAATTCACCGCGATGCCGGTCTCCTCGGTAAAGGCGTCCAGCACCTCCTGGGGGAACATGTTCTCCCAGGTGTACAGCACCAATTCGCCGTTTTCGCCGCCGCTGGTGCCGCAGCCGGCCAGGGGCAGCGCCAGCAGCAGAGCCGCCAGCAGCAGGGCAAGCAGTTTTTTCATGGGGTATCATCCTTTCGCTTTTTCTTCTGTCCCCCGCCCAGCCAGGCCGCCAGCCCGCACAGCAGCAGGGAGGCCAGAAACAGCAGGGTGCACAGGGCGTTGATCTCCGGGGTCACCCCGGTTTTCAGCTGGGTGTAAATTTTAATGGGCATGGTGTTCACGTCCACCCCGGTGACGAAGATGCTGATGATCACGTCGTCAATGCTCATGGCAAAGGCCAGCAGCATCCCCGAGGCGATGGCCGGCATGGTCAGGGGCAGGGTGATGTCGAAAAACACCCGGGCCGGCGAGGCCCCCAGGTCCAGCGCCGCCTCCGCAAGGCTCTTGTCCATGCCCACCAGCCGGGCCTTCACCAGCATGAACACGTAGGGGATGCAGAAGGCAGTGTGGGCCAGAATCAGCGTCCCCATGCCGAAGGGGATGCCCAGCAGGGAGAAAAACGCCATAAACACCATGCCCAGAATGATCTCCGGCACCATGATGGGCAGGGTGGACAGGTACTCCACCGCCCCCTTGCTGCGGAAATTCACCTTGCTCATGCCGTAGGCCCCCAGGGTGCCGATGGCCCCGGCGGCAAAGCTGCTGGCCACCCCCAGGATCAGGGTGTTTCCCAAAGCCTTGAACATGTCCCGGTCCCGGAACAGCTCCTGGTACCATTTTAAGGAAAAGCCCCCCCACACCGAGCTGATCTTGCTCTCGTTAAAGGAGTACACGATCACCAGCAGGATGGGCACGTACATCAGCGCCAGCACCACACCCAGATACACGTTGGGCAGTTTTGTCCTGTTTTTCATCGACGCCGCCCCCTCTCACAGCCGCCGGGCCGCCACCGCCAGCATCATGGGGCGGCGCAGCTCGTCCGCCCACCCCGGCCGGGAGAGCATCTCCGCCGGGGGCTGGGGCTCTTTTACGTGCAGCAGGGCAAAGCCGTTTTCCAACAATGTCTCCAGCAGGGTGGTAAGGGTCCGGTGATACTTCACCACGTGTTCCCCCAAAAAGCAGGCGTCCCGCTCCCCTTCCACAAAATACCGGTCCACCGGGAAATGCCGGATGTTCCCCTCCTGGTCATACTCCCAGTCCTGGGGCCCCTGGGCGGTGAACACCGGGTGCTCGCAGGTAAACACAAAGTCCCCGCCGGGCGCCAGCCACTCCCGCACCTTGCGCACCAGGGCCGGGTAATCCTTCACATAGTGCAGCGCCAGGGAGCTGAGCACCACCTCAAAGCTGCCGCTGGGGAACTCCGCCTCCTCCATGGCGCAGCGGTGGTACTCCACCTGGGGCTGGCTGGTTTTCCGCCGGGCCTCCGCCAGCATTTTCTCCGAAAGGTCCAGCCCCAATACCGAGGCCGCCCCCTGCTCCGCAGCGTAAATGCAGTGCCATCCGTAGCCGCAGCCCAGGTCCAGCACCCGCTTCCCAGAGAACTCCGGCAGGATAGACCGCAGGGTCTGCCACTCCCCCGCCCCGGCCAGCCCTTCACGAGAGCGGTCCATCTGGCTGTATTTTTCAAAAAACACAGGGTCGTCATATTTGTTTTCCAAGCTCATACCAACCCCTCCAAATCCTTCACCCCCGAGACCTTCCGGTACAAAAACAGGATGAGGGTGGTCAGCAGCAGCAGCGCCACAGACAGCGCCGCGGCAAAAGGCCAGTTGTGGGTCTTCAGCAGCTGCTCCTGGATCAGGTTCCCCACCAGCACCACCTTGTTGCCCCCCAGAATGTCCGCGATGAAGAACAGCCCCATGCTGGGCACAAAGGTGAGCACCACCCCGGAGAGCAGCCCCGGCAGGGTCAGCTTAAAGGACACGGTGAAAAAGGCCCGCAGGGGGGAGGCCCCCAGGTCCCGGGCCGCCTCCACCAGGCTGAAGTCCAGCTTCTCCGCGCTGGAATACACCGAAAAGATCATAAAGGGCAGCAAGGCATACACCATGCCCACCACCACGGCGGGGTAGGTGTACAACAGCTTTAAGGGCTCGCTGGTGATGTGCAGCCCCATCAGGGCCGTGTCCAGCACCCCGTTGGCCCGGAAGATCACGATCCACCCGTACAGCCGGATGAGGGAGCTGGTCCAAAAGGGGATCATCAACAGCAGCATGGCCCGCTTTTTCCACTTGGGGGGCAGCTTTGCCATAAAGTAGCCGAAGGGATAGCCGATGGCCGCAATAAGCACCGTGCTGATCACCGCCAGCTTGATAGACTCCCAGAAGGTCTGCAGATACACGGGCTGGAAGATGTCCGCGTAGTTCTCCAGGGTAAATTCCCCTACCACGCCCCAGGTCTCCGCCCGGGTCAAAAAGCTGAGGACCACCATATACACCAGGGGCCCGGCCACAAATACTAAAGTAAACAGGTACAGGGGGACGATGGTCAGCGCCTCCCCCCGCAGCTTCCTTTTCTTCTGGGGACGTCCCTCCGCCATCAGCGCACCTCCTCCCGGTCCACCGGGCAGGCGCTGCCCGGCTCCCAGCTGAGCCGCACACGGTCGCCGGGGGCCAGCTCCGAATCGATGCCGTGCCGGCTGCAGATAAACTCCTGCCCTCCGGCCAGCTCCACGCAGATGCGCAGCATCCCCCCGGAAAAGCTCTTCTCCTTCACCGTGCCAAACAGCCCCGGGCCTGTCTTTTCCCCGGCCTTCTCCGCCTGGGCCTGTTCCCCCCGGATGGCCAGGGCCACCGGCTCCCCGGGTGCAAAGCCGTAGCCCCGGGAGAGGAACTCCCCGGTCCCGTCCTCATTCCGGAAGGTGACCCGCTCCCCATCCACCCGGTCCACCACGCCCCGGACGATGTTGGCCGTGCCCACAAACTGGGCCACATAGGCCGTCTTGGGGGCGTCGTACACCTGGCTGGGGGTGCCCACCTGCTGAAAGACCCCGTCCTTCATCACCGCGATGCGGTCGGACATGTTCAGGGCCTCCTCCTGGTCGTGGGTGATGTAGATAAAGGTGATGCCCAGCTTCTTCTGCAGCCGCTTCAATTCCTGCTGCATCTGCCGGCGCAGCTGCAGGTCCAACGCCCCCAGGGGCTCGTCCAGCAGCAGCAGCTTGGGCTGGTTGATCACCGCCCGGGCGATGGCCACCCGCTGCTTCTGCCCGCCGGAGAGCTCCCCGGGCATGCGCTTTTCATAGCCCTCCAGCTGCACCAGCTGGAGCATCTCCCCCACCCGGCGGCGGATCTCCTCCTTGGCCGCCCGGCGGATCTTCAGACTGTAGCCGATGTTCTGCTCCACGTTCATGTGGGGGAACAGGGCGTAATTCTGGAACACGGTGTTCACGTCCCGCTTGTTGGGCTCTGCCTGGGTCATATCCTTCCCCTCCAGCAGCACCCGGCCGCTGTCTGGCGACTCCAGCCCGGCAATGATCCGCAGGGTAGTGGTCTTCCCGCAGCCCGAAGAGCCCAGCAGGGTGATGAACTCCCCCTGCCGGGCCGTAAGGCTGATGCCGTCCAGCACCTTGGTGTCCCCAAAGCTCTTGTGGATGTCCTCCAGCTGTAAGATGGTGTCGTTCAACAGGGTGACCATCCTTTCTATCTCCAAGTCGGGCCAACGAATGTATACCGTTTCGGTATAATTTCCCAAGTTTTGATTATAGCCGCGCGCCCGGCCTTTGTCAAGCAAAATCCGCGGGAAAAGGCCTACTCCCAGTCCTCGCCCTGGCCCATGGCCTCCCGCACCTCCTGGTAGGAGTAGCCCAGCCGCTGCAGGGCGACAAAAGCCCTGCGCCGTACCTTCTCGTCCTCCCGCCAGCCGGGGTACTTTTTTGCCAGTACCCGGCGGATGGCTTCCCCGGCGCGCTCCGGGTCCTCGTATTCTGCCAGCAGCTCTTGGATGAGCTCCTGCCCAATGCCCCTGCGCCGCAGCTCCTGGGCTACCCGCCGGGAACCATAGCCTTTTCGCCCAAACAGCTCCCTGGCGTAGTCCTGGGCAAAACGCCGGTCATCCACCAGCCCCAGCTCCTCCATGCGGCCGGCGGCGGCCTGGGCCGCCTCCCGAGAGGCCGCGGTCCGGGCGATCTTCTCCGTCAGCTCCCGCTTGGAGTAATTCCGGTACTCCAGCAGGTACAGGGCCTTCTCCTGGGCCCGCCGGGCGTCCGAGGCCTGGATGAGCTCAAAAAGCTCCTGGTCGCTCACCTGGTCCCCGGGCTTCAGGCCCGACTGGAGGAACACCTGGGCGTCCAGCTTTACCGCGGCCTCCCCGTCCAGGAACAGCTGAACAAGCCCCCTGCGCCGGGGCTCCGCCGCCGTCAGCTCCATCAGTCGTCATCCACCGTGATGTCGATGCTCTGCTTGGCCGCCGCCTTGGTGGTGGGGGCGGCGGGGGCGGGCTCCGGCCGGACCGGCAGCTCTACGGGCACAGCCGCCGCCCGGGGTGCCCGGGCCGGGGTCTTGTCGTAGAGCTTGTCCACGTTGGCCCGCACCTGCTCCTCGATCTCCGCGGCCATGTCGGGGTGGCTGGCCAAAAATTCCTTGGTCTTGTCCCGCCCCTGGCCGATGCGCTCCCCGTTGTAGGAGAACCAGGCGCCGCTCTTCTGGATAATCTCCAGCTGCACGGCAATGTCCAGCAGCTCCCCGGTGCGGGAGATGCCCGTGCCGTACATCACGTCGAACTCCGCCGTGCGGAAGGGCGGGGCGATCTTGTTCTTCACCACCTTGATGCGGGTCCGGTTGCCGATGACGTCGGTGCCGTTTTTCAGGGCCTCCCCCTTGCGCACCTCAATGCGCACCGAGGAGTAGAACTTCAGCGCCCGGCCGCCGGGGGTCACCTCCGGGTTGCCGTAAATGACGCCCACCTTCTCCCGCAGCTGGTTGATGAAGATGGCCACGCAGTTGGATTTGGAGATGGCCCCCGCCAGCTTCCGCAGGGCCTGGCTCATCAGCCGGGCCTGCAGGCCCACGTGGGAATCCCCCATCTCCCCCTCGATCTCCGCCCGGGGCACCAGCGCCGCCACCGAGTCCACCACGATCACGTCGATGGCGTTGGAGCGCACCAGCGCCTCGGTGATCTCCAAAGCCTGCTCGCCGGTGTCCGGCTGCGAGACCAGCAGGCTCTCCACATCCACCCCCAGGTTCCCGGCATATACCGGGTCCAGGGCGTGCTCCACGTCGATAAAGGCGGCGTTGCCCCCCCGCTTCTGCCCCTCGGCGATGCAGTGCAGCGCCAGGGTGGTCTTGCCCGAGGACTCGGGCCCGTAGATCTCCACAATCCGCCCCCGGGGCAGCCCGCCGATGCCCAGCGCCAGGTCCAGGGACAGCGACCCGGTGGGGATGGCCTCCACGTTCAGGGCAGAGTCCTGCCCCAGGCGCATCACCGCGCCCTCGCCGAACTGCTTCTTGATCTGGGCCAGGGCCGTCTCCAGCGCCTTGGCCTTCTCCTCCGAACCCCCCGCGGCCCTGCCGCTCACCTGGGCTTTTGCTCTATCCGCCATGTCGTTTCCTCCTAAACTCCGTAGTCCGGTCATTCCTGCCCTCTATTATAAAAGAAAAGCTGGGAAAACGCAACGGTTTTCCCAACTTTTTTCGAACATTTGTTTACGCAACTTCCCGTCACCTTTCCCCAAGGGCGCCCCCTCTCCAACTGCTGCAATAAAAACGGGGAGCTGTCACGCCATTGGCGCGACTGGGGGGTATCCCATATCCCCCCCTGTCACACCCCCCGTCGTGACGGAAGGGGGGCCCTTCTTCCCTATTCCCTCTTCCCTCTTCACTGCCCTATCCCTCCTCCCACACATTCTCCTCCTCCACCAGCCCCCCGGGCGTCATGCGGTACAGGGTGCCGCAGGCCTCCCCAATGTACCGCCGGTCGTGGCTCACGCTGATGATGCACCCGGGGAAATCCCGCAAAATGCCCCGGATCACCGGCCCGGACAGGGGGCTGAAATTCCGGGTGGGCTCGTCCAGCACCAGCACGTTGGCCCCGTCCAGAATCATCTTGAGGAAGAACAGCTTCGCCTTCTGTCCCCCGGAGAGCTCCGCGATGCTGTGCCCCTGCTCCTCGGGGGTGTACTTCATGCTGCCCAGGTAGGTCTTTACCCTGGTCAGCTCCTCCTTCTCCCCCGACTTGGCCAAAAACTCCACCGGGGTCTGGCCCTGGTCCACGGTCTCCCCGTAGTCCTGGGGCATGTAGGCGGCCTTCAGGTCCCGCCGGGGCAGCAGCTCCCCCGCGATCTGCCGCAGCAGCGTGGTTTTCCCCGCCCCGTTGTTCCCGATGATGCACACATGCTCCGCCCCCCGCACATACAGCCGGATGTTCTGGGCCAGCAGCTCCCCGCCGGCCTCCAGCCGGGGCAGGGTGAAGTCCACCACCGTCTTGCCCCCGGGCACCGCCGTGTCCGGGCCAAACCCCACCAAAATGGCCTCCTCGCTGTCGGGGAACTCCGTCATGTCCTCCCGCTCCCGGTCGAACCGGTGCTCCATGGACTTGACCGACTTCATCTTCTTTTTCAGCATCTTCCCCACGTGGTCCCGGTCCGAGTAGGCGATGTTGTCCAGCTGGTGCTGCACCTTCTGCTCGATCTTCCGCAGCTTCTCCTGGCGCTTGCGCTCCTCTTCCCGCTCTTTCCGGGCCACCTGCTCCTGGTGGGCGAATTTCGAGAGCCGCTCCTCCACATACCGCCGGTAGCCCATCCGGGCCACGGTGTACCGGGGCAGGGTCTTGCGCCGCAGCTGCTCTAAGTGGATGATGACGTTTGCCGTGTTCTCCAGCAGCATCTCGTCGTGAGAGATGTACAGCACCGGCTGGGGGCACTCCCGGATAAAGGATTCCAGCCACTCCAGGGTCTCAATGTCCAGGTCGTTGGAGGGCTCGTCCAGCAGGTAGCAGTCGGGCCGCCGCAGGGTGAGCAGGGCCATGCGCAGCTTCACCTTCTCCCCGCCGGAGAAGGTGCCCATCTTCCGGTCCGAGTAGAACAGGTCCGCCGGGAACCGCAGCTTCGCCGCCGCGTCCGCCACCTCTTTGGGGGAGCTGTCCAAAAAGGCCTCCTCCCCGCAGCAGAACTCATAGGCGGTCTTGTCCCGGTCCTCCTCCGGCAGCTCCTGAGAGAGATACCCCAGGATCATCCCGTCCTTCTGGATGGTCCCCGACCACTCCGCATACCCCTCCACCAAATTCTCGTCGTAGATCAGCTTCAGCAGGGTGGATTTCCCGTTCCCCTCCTCCCCGATGATGGCCGCCTTGTCCCCGGGGTTCAGGGCAAAGGTAAAGTCCCGCACCAGCTCCCGCAGGTCCTTTTTCATGGCGATGTGTAACTTCCGTACTTGCAGCATCCAGCATCCCTCCTCTGGGAAAGCAAAAGGCCCGCTCCGGCCATAGCCGAAACGGACCTGGTATCCCCATGGGAAAAACGCCGGGCATGCAGCCCCGGCCAAAGAGGGAACACAGCGGTACAAGTCCAAGCTCGGCAAACCGGAAAAGGCCCCCAGGCCCATGGCCTGAAAGCGTCGTCTCTTCGGTCCCGTGTTCTCAGACTTATACTAACATCCTTCCACTCCTTTGCGTCTCACTGGCACCTAGCATAGCACGGAAACCAGGCTTTGTCAACAGACGCGTGACCGCGCGGGACAGGAAAATTCCTCTGGGCTCTTCCCGCCGGAATTTTGTCTCCTCTCCGCGACCTCTCCGCAAGAACCCCTTCCGCCGCCCCCGGCGGCACCTCCCCCAAAGGGGGAGGCAAGTCTCGGCTCCCCCTCTGGGGGCGATGGTCGCCAGTGGCGACCGTCCATCGCCGGTCTCCGCTTCCGCTCCGGTCGGTCCTGGACGCGCCCCACTGGGGCGCAGGACCCGAGCCGGCAGGCGAGACGGGGGTGGGAACCTCTCGGAAAGAAACTCCCTCCGTCATCACAAAGCGATGACGGAGGGAGTTATGAGGCTTCCTCCCAATCAGGCCTTAGCCTCCGACAGCTCCTTCTTGTACAGGTACTTCTCCACTTCCTCCACGATGTTCTGGGGGATCTTCCGCTCCACCGGCAGCACCGCGGCGTTGGCCATCTCCCGGCCAAAGGCCAGCACAATCCGGGTGGTCTTTTCCAGCGCCTCGGCCGAGAGGAAGCTCAGGGTGTCGAACCGGTTGTGGATGTACGCCGCGCCCTGGGCGCCGTCCCGGCTGAAGTTGACCCCGGGCACCCCGCAGTCCGCGAAGGGGATGGAGTCGCTGGAGTAGATGCCCTGCTTGGTCTCCGCCCCAAAGCCGTGGATCTTCACAAAGTAGTCCAGGTAGTCGGCCAGCTTCTGCTCCGCCGTGGCGGTGATCTTGTCCACCCCCAGCACCGGGCCGCCCACGTCCACGTTGATCATCAACAGGTGGTTCGCCAGCTCCTCCTTGTGGGCCTTCACGTAGGCCCAGCTGCCCTCCAGGCCAATCTCCTCGCTGCCGTACCACATGAACTTCAACGTCCGTTTCGGGGGATTTTCCTTAAAATACCGCAAAATCTCCATGTTGATGACCGACCCGGCGCCGTTGTCGTACACGCCCTTGGAAAAGTCCACCGAGTCGTAGTGGGCCCCAAAGGACACGATCTCCTCGGGCTTTTCCGTGCCCAGCACCGTGGCCACCACATTGTGAGAGGTCCGCTCCTCCGTGCGGCCCTTCAGCACCATCCGGGCCTTGCTGGCCCCCTTGCGCACCAGCTCGATGGCGTCCAGCACCCGGGTGTGCACCATGGGCACGTTGCCAAAGGCCCGCAGGGTGCGCCGCAGCTTCCGGGTGGAGAGGTCCGTCTCCTCCCGCTTGTCCCGCAGCTCCCCCTCCATGGTGACGATGCCCGCCACCCCGGCCTTCATCAGCCGGCGGAACAGGGGCACCCGTAGAAAGCCGTTCACCAGCACGATCTTCCCCTTGGCGTCCCGCAGGTCCACGTCGGTGCCGTTCTCCACGTAGACGAACTCCGCGGTAAGCCCTCCTTCCGGGGTGTTCTCCGCGCACTGGTACCCAGTGACAGGCACCTCCATCTGGAAGGGCTCCAGAATCTCCAGCTTGGCCTCCTCCACAATGCCCTGCTCGATCTCAAAGGGCTCGATGATGGCCGGCACGCCCATGGCGTCGCACTCCGACTTCAAGATTTCCGCCGCCTGCAGCTCCTCCGGCGACCCGGCGATCCGGGTAAAGCCCATCTTCTCCAGCAGCGCGAACTCCCGCTTCCCACAAATTTCCATGGCGATTTCCTCCTTTGTTTCCCTAAGAAAAGCGCCCGGCAGCGCTCCCGCCGCCGGGCCTTTGCTGTTTTAGTTATATCACTTTAACCGGGTGAGGTCAAGGGGGGCGCCCCTGCGCCTCCTGCCGGGTCAGACCTTGGGGCGCTGCCCCAAACCCCGCAGCTTTTGAAAAAGCTGGCAACACTTTTCCTTGTCTCCCCCTGGCCCAAGCGCGGGCTTTCCAGGCAGCGGGCTCCAACAAGCCCCGGCGCCTTAAAGCGCCGTGCGCGAATTGTCCGGTCCGGTCACGGACCACTCCACCCCATTTGCCGTGTCCTTCATCACCACGCCCATGGCGGTCAGCTCGTCCCGGATGGCGTCGGCGGCGGCCCAGTCCTTGGCCTTCCTGGCCTCGGCCCGCTTCGCGATGAGCCCCTCGATCTTCTCCGCCAGCTCCGGGGCCACCTGTGCCCCCTGGGGCCTCATAGCCTTCTCCGCCGCCTCCAGCAGGCCCAGGTCCAGCACCGTGTCAAAGTCCTCCACCAAATACCGTTTGGTAGCGTCGGAAAGGCCCGACTTCAGCACGTCGTACAGCACCGTCAGCCCCTGGGAGGTGTTCAAATCGTTCCCCAGCGCCTGGGAGAACTGCTGCCGGTAGGGCTCCGCCGCGGCCTGGTCCGGCTGTCCCTCCCCCTTCAGCCCGGCGATGCGCTGCACCAGCCGCTGGTAGGCCTGGGCGGCGTTGTCCAGGCTCTCAAAGCTGAAGGTCAAGGGCTTCCGATAGTGGGACTGCAAACAGAACAGCCGGTAGGCCAGGGGGTCGTACCCCTTGTCCTCCAGCAGGGACACGGTGAGGAAATCCCCCTTGCTCTTGCTCATCTTGCCCCGGGCGTCGTTTAAGTGCAGCACGTGGAACCAGTATTTGCACCAGGGGTGGCCCAAATAGGCCTCACTCTGGGCGATCTCGTTGGTGTGGTGGGGGAAAGCGTTGTCAATGCCGCCGCAGTGGATATCCAGGTATTCCCCCAGGTATTTCACGCTGATGGCCGAGCACTCGATGTGCCACCCGGGGTAGCCCACGCCCCAGGGGCTGTCCCACTTCAGCTCCTGGTCCTCAAATTTCGACTTGGTGAACCACAGCACGAAGTCCGTCTTGTTCCGCTTGTTCTGGTCCTCGTCCACGCTGTCCCGCACGCCCACCGCCAGGTCCTCGCTGTTCTGGTTGCCGAACACATAGTAATTCTCCAGCTTCGCCGTGTCGAAGTACACGTTCCCCCCGGCCACATAGGCGTAGCCCTTGTCCAGCAGGGCCTGCACCATGGCGATAAAATCCTCCACACAGCTGGTGGCGGGCACCACCGTGTCCGGCTTGCGGATGTGCAGCTTCCGGCAGTCGTCGAAAAAGGCGTCGGTGTAAAACTTGGCGATCTCCAGCACGCCCTTGTGCTCCCGCTTGGCTCCGGCCAGCATCTTGTCCTCGCCGGTGTCCGCATCGCTGGAGAGGTGCCCCACGTCGGTGATGTTCATCACCCGGTCCACCTCATAGCCCTCGTGGCGCAAAAACTTCTCCAGCACGTCCTCCATAATGTAGGTCCGCAGGTTCCCGATGTGGGCGTAGTGGTACACCGTGGGCCCGCAGGTATAGATCCGCACTTTCCCCGGCTCGTGGGGGACAAAGGCCTCCTTCTTCATGGTCAGGGTATTGGTAAATTCCATGGTTTCGTCCATCCTTTCTCCGGGGGAGCGATTCCCCGCCTATTCCTGGGGGCCGGTCTCCCGGGGCGTTTGCCCCTCCCCCTTGCTTGCCGCGATTTTTTCCACCTGCTTCTGCAGCCGCTCCAGCTCTCCCCGCAGCCGGCACAGCTCCATGCTCACCGGGTCCGCCACGTGGATCTGGTCCATGTCCTGGCAGGGGGCCGGCTTCTTCCCGTTGATGCGCACCACCCGGGCGGGCACGCCCACGGCGGTGGCGCCGGGGGGCACGGCGTCCAGCACCACGGCGCCGGCGGCCACCCGGGCGTTGTCCCCCACGGTAAAGGGCCCCAGCACCTTGGCCCCGGCCCCCACCAGCACGTTGTTGCCCAGGGTGGGGTGGCGCTTGCCGTGGTCCTTCCCGGTGCCCCCCAGGGTGACCCCCTGGTACAGGGTGCAGTTGTCGCCGATCTGTGTGGTCTCACCGATGACCACCCCCATGCCGTGGTCGATGAACAGCCCCTTGCCGATCTGCGCCCCGGGGTGGATCTCGATGCCCGTCTTTTTCCGGCTGTGCTGGGAGATCCACCGGGCCAGAAACTTCAGGTTGTGGCGGTAGCACCAGTGGGCCCTGCGGTGGGCCCGCACCGCCTTAAAGCCGGAGTAGAGAAAATACACCTCCAGCCGGGAGCGGGCCGCGGGGTCCCGCTCCATCACCGCGTCAATATCCTGCTTCAAGGTCCGGAACATCCGCACCCCCTCCTTCGTCTCAAAAAGAACGCCCCCGCAGGCGGTCTCCCAGCTGCGGGGGCGAAAAGCTGCTTTCGCTGGGCCACTGCTCCCATTATACGCGGCAGCGCCCGTTTATGCAATCATTTTTCAAACGTGAGCTGCTGGTCCTGGTACTTGCTCAGCTCCTCGTGGCGCCGCTTCAGCAAGGCGTTGATCTTCTCATGGGGATCGATGAGGGCCGAGACGGACATGTCGTGGTTCAAAGCGGAGATGAAGTAGGCGATGTACTTGCTCACATCCACCTCGTAGAACCAGGGCCGCTGCAGCAGCTCCGGGGTGCGGTAGGTCAGGTTCGAGCCGAACACCCCGTCGATGACCCCTTCCTGATAGGCCTTGTCAAAGGCCTCCAGCCCGTTGGTGAAGATGGCGTAGGTGGCATAGGCGAAAATGCGCTTGGCCTTCCGGGCCTTCAGGTTATAGGCGATGTCCAGCATGGAGTCGCCGGAGGAGATGATGTCGTCCGAGACGAACACGTCCTTGCCCGCCACGTCGCTGCCCAGGTACTCGTGGGCCACGATGGGGTTGCGGCCGTCCACGATCTGGGAGTAATCCCGGCGCTTGTAGAACATGCCCAGCTCGCACCCCAGCACCGAGGCGTAGTACATGTTCCGGTTCAGCGCCCCCTCGTCGGGAGACACCACCATAAAGTCCGCCTTGTCTGTAGACAGGTCGGGGAAGCTGCGGAACATCTTCTTCAGCACCTGGTACGAGGGCATCAGGTTGTCAAAGCTCATCAGGGGCACCGCGTTCTGCACCCGGGGGTCGTGGGCGTCGAAGGTCACAATGTTCTCCACCCCCATGGACTGGAGCTCCTGCAGGGCGAAGGCGCAGTCCAAAGACTCCCGGTAGCTCCGCCGGTGCTGCCGCCCGCCGTAGAGCAGGGGCATAATCACATTCACCCGGTGGGCCTTGCCCATGGCCGCCTGGATCAGCCGCTTCAGGTCCTGGTAGTGGTCGTCGGGGGACATGTGGTTCTCTTTCCCGAAGTACTTGTAGGTGCAGCTGTAATTCCCCACATCCACAATGAAGAACAGGTCATAGCCCCGCACCGTGCCGTTGATGATCCCCTTCCCGTCGCCGGAGGAAAACCGGGGGCAGCTGGCCTTGATCTGGAAGGTGTCCACCTCCATGCCGGCCTCTTTCGCCCAGCGCAGCAGATGGGCCTCGATCTTGTTGGAAAGCTCGGTGGCTCCCTCCAGGGACACAATCCCCAAAGGCGCTACACGGTTTTCCGGGCTGAACACATACTGAGCCGATTGTTCCATAAGTTCTGGCATCCTTTCTCTCATCCGTTTTCTATGCCCAGGGGCCGGGCATCACGCCCATTCCCCGCTGTCCAAAACGTCATAGCGCCGCGCCCCCTGTCCGGGGCCGTCCTCCCGTCCGGCGCGGCGCTGCCCAAGAACCCAGGCAGCCGTTCTCTCCTTCTCCCCTATGAATAAAATCTTAACACAAATTTCATACGAAATCTACAAGGTTTTGCTTTTTCCGAAAAATTCTCCCACTTTACAGGTTTTTCTCACCTGCGGGGGCCATTTCTTTGGCACTCTGCAACACCGCCGCGCCATAGGGGGGCAGCTTTACCGCCTCTCCCCCGGCCTGGGGCAGCAGCACCTCATACCCCGGGGGCACAGGCAGCTCCCGCTCCTCCCCGGAGAAATTCTCCAAGAACAGCCAGCGCCTGCCCTCCTTCTCCCGGATACAGGCCTCCACCCCCGGGGGCGGCAGCTGGGGCAGGGCCTTCTCCAGCCCAATCTCCTCCGCCAGCCCCTGGTAGAAGTCCGTATAGAACCCCTCCTCGGCGAAGGAGGCGATGTAGTACGCCTGCCCCTTACCGTACTGGTTCACGGTAAAGGCGGGCTCCCCCTGGTAAAAGTCCTCCCCGTAGGTGCCCAGGGCCTTGGCCCCCCGCAGGTGGACGAGAGCGCACAGGTCTTTTACCTCATAGGAGCGTCCATCTTCCAGCCGCAGGGCGTTGCGCTCCTCGTCGTAGAGGGCGTCGGTGGTCTCGTGCCACAGCCCAAAGACCTCCCCCAGCCCGCCGCCGGGCCAGCCCCCCAGGTAGCACAGGTCACGCTGGTCCACCAGCCCCGTGTGGTAGGTGCCCACAAGGGTCCCGCCCCGCTCCACAAAGGCCTTCAGCTTGTCCTCGAACCCCGCCCGCAGCAAGTACAGCATGGGGGCCACCACCAGCTGGTAGCCGTCCAGCCCGCACTCCTCATCGATGATGTCCACGGGCACGCCCATGCGCCACAGGGCCTTGTAGTGGGCCTGCACCTGCTCCACATAGTGGAGCCCCACATTCCGGGGCCCCATGGCGTCCTCCATGGCCCACTTGTTCTCCCAGTCGTACACGATGGCCGCCCGGGCGGGGGTCGTTGCCCCCTGCAGCCCTTCCAGCGCCTCCAGCCACAGGCCCATGGCCTGCACGTCCTTAAACTCCCGGGTGTCCCCGGTGCCGCAGTGGTCCACCACCGCCCCGTGGAATTTCTCAAAGCCGCCCCGGCTCTTCCTGAACTGGAAGTACTGCACCGAGTCGGACCCGTGGGCCACGGCCTGCATGCTGCTCATCTGGTGCTGCCCCGGTTTTTTCAGCTTGGAGACCGGGCACCAGTTGGTGGTGCTGGGGGTGGACTCCATCAGCAAAAAGGGCTGCTGTTTCATAGAGCGCATCAGGTCGTGCCACATGGCGTAAGACACCGCCAGGTCGCTGTTGTCCCCGCCCCGCCACTGGGGGTAGGCGTCCCAGCTCACCACGTCCACCACGTCTTTGAACTTGAAGTAGTTGTAGTCGTCAAAGTAGTACATCAGGTTGGTGGTCACCGGCAGGGAGGGGTCCACAGCCTTCACCGCGTCCCGCTCGGCGGCGGCGAAGTCCACCACCTGGTCCGTGACAAACCGCTTCCAGTCCAGCTGCTGGATAAAGGCCCCGTCCTCCCCCTCGGGTCCCGGGGCGTGGATCTGCTCCCAGTCGGTGACGGTGTGGGCCCAGAAGTCGTTCCACCAGGCGTGGTTCAGGGCCTCCAGGGTGCCATACTTCTTCTTCAGCCACTGGCGGAAGGCCGCCTGGCACTGGGGGCACCGGCACTCCCCGCCATATTCGTTGGAGAGGTGCCACAAGATCACCCCCGGGTGCTTCGAAAACCGCTTCGCCAGGGCGGTGTCCATCTGCCGCACCTTCTCCCGGTAGGTGGGGGAGGTATAGCAGTGGTTGTGCCGCCCGCCGGAGGGCTCCCGGCGCCCGTCCCCCCGCACCCGGCGGATCTCCGGGTACTTCTCGCTCATCCACAGGGGCTTCGACCCCGAGGGCGTGGCCAGCACCGTGTA
Organism: Candidatus Acutalibacter stercorigallinarum; assembly: GCA_019112625.1. Taxonomy (GTDB): domain Bacteria; phylum Bacillota; class Clostridia; order Oscillospirales; family Acutalibacteraceae; genus Acutalibacter; species Acutalibacter stercorigallinarum. Next base: position 21,668 of record DXIW01000038.1, read on the forward strand.
AATGCCGTTTTCGTACAGGCCGTCAATGATTTTCTCCAGCCAGTCGAACTGGTACTCCCCCTCCCGGGGCTCCAGCTTGGCCCAGGCAAAAATGGCCAGGGACACGCAGTTGATATGGGCCTCCTTCATCAGCCGGATGTCCTCCCGCAAAATGTCGGGCCGGTCCAGCCACTGGTCGGGGTTGTAGTCTCCCCCGTGGAGCAAATGGGGGTATCTGGGCGTCAAACTCATAGTGTCTCCTCCTTGTCCGGGCCGCCTGCCGCCGCCCGGTGATTTTCCTTTCCGTTTCCCCGGGTCATCCGCTCCCGGTAGGCCCGGGGCAGGGTGCCGGTGATGCGCCGGAACACCCGGGTAAAATAGCTCTGGTCCTCAAAGCCCACCATCAGGGAGATGTCCGTCATGCGGATCTCCCGGATGCGCAGCAGCTCCTGGGCCTTTTGGATGCGCACACGGTTCAAATATTCGTTGAAGTTCATCCCCGTCTCCTGCTTGAACACCCGGCTGAGATAGGCCGGGGAAAGGTAGACCATTTTCGCCAGGCCCTCCAGGGTGATTTTCTGGCTGTAATTCTCCCCGATGTACTGGGTGCAGAACAAAATCACCTTGGCGTGCTTCGCCCCCGAGAACCGGAACAAACTCTGCATATACCGCTGCACCGCCTCCGAAAGCCAGCTGCACAGCGACTCCACCGTGGTAAAGCTCTCCAAGGTCCGGCGGTACTCGTGGCTCAGCCGCAGGGTGTGCTCCGGGTCGGCCCCGTTGTCGATGGCCGTGCGGGAGAGCAGCGCCAGCAGCTCCGCGATCCGGCTCTGGATCAGCTCCAGGTCCCGCCCACAGGAGAACAGCACCGCCCCCAATAACTGGCTGAGCAGCCGCTGGGCCCCGGCGCTGTCCTGGCGGGCCACGCTCTCCAGCAGAGCCCGCTCCGTCTCAAAGGGATAGGGCGGGGGCCCCTTCTCCTGCTTCAGCTCCAGGATATAGGCGGTGATCTGCCCCTGCAGCTCCTCCGACCGGTCTGCCGCCAGCATCCGGCTCTCCGCGGAGAAGTCATTGAGAAAGCTCACCGCGAAAAACAACAGCTGCGAGAGCTGGTTCACCCGCTGGGGCTCCACAAAGGGGATGCGCTCTAAAATTTCCCTGGCCTCCTCCAGCGCCTCCGGGGAGAGCCCCGCCTTTTCCCCCAGGTCGATCTCGAAGAATTCCTCCTTCTCCACCATGGTAAAGGGCCCCACGGTGATCTTCCCCCGCACCCCTTCCTCCCCCACAATGGGGGACACAAAGCAGGTGAGCCCCATGGGGCAGTAGTAGATATACTTCCCCCCAAAGCGCTCCGCCTCGTTCATGCTGTAGATGTGGGCCTCCACGCAGCGCTGGCGCTCCACGCCGCTTACCTCACAGAGGGTGCAGTGCTCGCAGCTGTACCCGCACTTGCACAAAATGGCGCCGTTCTTGTCCGAGTACATGCACCCCAGCCCGGTGGACTCGGAAAAGGCCCTGGTACACTGCTGGGCCATCTGCTCATTGATGTCCTCATACTCCACGGCGGTCCCCCCTTTCCCGGTGCCGGTACCCCTATCTTACCCCGGCCCGGGGCTCCCCGTCAACGGGGAAAGAGGACAAAAAAGTACCAAATTTATCAACCGATTTCTAGAAACCCCCGCCCCCCCGGGCTTATAATGGCACAAAAGGGACGTGGAACGTCCCATATTTTCCCCAAGGAGGAGCAAAAACATGAGCATTTTGACCGATATCTCTGAAAACCTGCAGAAGGGCAAAGCCAAGGTGGTAAAAGAGCTGGTCCAGCAGGCCATCGACCAGGGGATCCCCGTAGAGCAGATCCTGGACGAGGGCCTCCTCAGCGGCATGAACGTGGTGGGCGAAAAGTTCAAGAACAACGAGGTGTTCGTCCCCGAGGTGCTGGTGGCCGCCCGGGCCATGAACATGGGCGCCCAGCTCTTAAAGCCCCTGCTGGCCGAGGCCGGCGTCAAGGCCTCTGGCAAGGTGTGCATCGGCACCGTCCAGGGCGACCTCCACGACATCGGCAAAAACCTGGTGAAGATGATGATGGAGGGCAAGGGCCTGGAGGTCATCGACCTGGGCACCGACGTGGCCCCCGAGACCTTCGTTAAGACCGCCGTGGAGCAAGACTGCCAGATCATCTGCTGCTCCGCCCTGCTCACCACCACCATGGGCGTCATGGGCGAGGTGGTCAAGCAGGCCGAGGCCGCCGGCATCCGCGACAAGGTGAAGATCATGGTGGGCGGCGCCCCCGTCACCGAGAGCTTCTGCCAGCAGATCGGCGCCGACAAGTACACCTCCGACGCCGCCAGCGCCGCCGACGCCGCCGTGGCCTTCTGCAAAGGCGAAGCCTAAATCCGGGAGGGACGGTATGAAGCGTGATATGAAAACCTGGCTGGAGGAGCTGAAGGCCGCCCCGGTGAAAAAAGCCATGCCGGTGCTGTCCTTCCCCGCCATCCAGCTCATGGGCGTGAGCGTAAAAGAGCTCATCTCCGACAGCGATCTCCAGGCCAAGGGCATGGCCCTGGTGGCCCAGCGGGTGGATTCCGCCGCCAGCGTCAGCCTCATGGACCTGTCCGTGGAGGCCGAGTGCTTCGGCGCCCAGATCCGCGTCTCCGATGAGGAGGTCCCCACGGTGGTGGGCCAGGTGGTCTCCACCGAGGAGGAAGCAGAGGCCTTGGCCATCCCGGAGGTGGGCGCCTGCCGCACCGGGCTCTACATCGACGCCATCAAAAAGGCCGCCGGGCTCATCACCGACCGCCCCGTGTTCGCCGGGGTCATCGGCCCCTTCTCCCTGGCCGCCCGCCTGCTGGACGTCACCGAGGTGATGATCGACTGCTACGAGGAGCCCGACATGGTCCACATCGTGCTGGACAAGGTCACCCAGTTCCTCTGCGCCTACTGCCAGGCCTATAAGGAGGCCGGGGCCAACGGCGTGGTGCTGGCCGAGCCCGTGGCCGGGCTCCTGTCCCCCGCCCTGGCGGAGGAATTTTCCGGCCCCTACGTCAAGCGTATCGTGGACGCGGTCCAGGACGATTCGTTCCTGGTCATTTACCACAACTGCGGGGGCAGCACCATCCAGCAGATCGACTCCATCCTGGCCACCGGCTCCGCCGCCTACCACTTCGGCAACGCCATCGACATGGCCGAGATGATGACCCACATCCCCGCCGGCACCGTGGCCATGGGCAACGTGGACCCCGCCGGGGAATTCCGCAACGGCACCCCCGAGTCCATCCGGGCCGCCACCCTGGCGGTGATGGATGCCTGCTGCAAGTACCCCAACTTCATCATTTCCTCCGGCTGCGACATCCCGCCCCTCTCCCGCTGGGAGAACATCGACGCCTTCTTCGCCGCGGTGCGGGAATACTACAGCCGTTAACGGGGTGATTTTATGAGGATGCAACCACAAGAACTGACCGCCCGCATCGTGGAGATGGGCGCCTATAAGGCCGCCCTGCTGGACGTGTCCCTCATCCACTTCGACCGGAAATTCCGGGAGCTCTGTGAGTCCAACGCCTGCGGCAACTACGGCGCCTGCTGGACCTGCCCTCCCGACGCCGGCGACATCGACACCCTCATCGCCAGAGCCAAAACCTACCAGAAGGCCCTGGTCTACCAGACCGTGGGCCAGCTGGAGGACAGCTTCGACATCGAGGGCATGCTGGAGGCCGGCAAGCTCCACAACGACCTGGCCCAGGCCATCTCCCGCTGGGCAAAAGAGGCCGGGGCCTTCGGGGAGGACTGGCTGCACCTGGGGGCCGGCGGCTGCCGGCTGTGCCCGGTGTGCGCCAAGCGCACGAACGAGCCCTGCCGCCACCCCCAGGACGCCATGGCCTCCCTGGAGACCTACGGCGTGGCCGTGTCCGAGCTGGCCGCCTCCTGCGGCATGAAGTACATCAACGGGCAGAACACCGTCACCTACTTCGGGGCGGTGCTGTTCCAGGATGCGGAATAAGGAGGGGAGCGCCTTGGCCCAGATCACCATCGGCGGTGAGAGCTTCCCCGTCCCGGAGGGTACCTTGCTCAGCGATGCCCTGCTGCCCCGCCACACCCTGGAGACCCCCTGCGGCGGCCAGGGCCGCTGCGGCAAATGCCGGGTACAGGTGTCGGGTGCCGTAAGCCCACCTTCCCCGGCGGAAATTGCCCGCCTCACCCCCCAGGAGCTCTCCCAGGGGGTGCGCCTGGCCTGCTGCACCAAAGTGCTGGGCGACTGCACCGTCGGGCTCTTCCACTCCGGCGAGAGCCAGATCCGCCTCACCGGGAAAATGCCCAAATTCGACCTGGCCCCCGCCTTTTCCCACTACGGCGTGGCCCTGGACATCGGCACCACCACCCTGGCCGCCCTCCTCTTCGACCGGCAGGGCATCCAGCTGGCCCAGGCCAGCTGCCCCAACCCCCAGGGGGCCTGGGGCGCCGATGTGATCTCCCGCATCCAGGCGGCCCTCCAGGGCAAGGGGGAGGAGCTGGCCGCCGCGGTGCGGGGGGCCCTCTCCCAGCTCATCGAAGACATGGCCGCCCAGGCCGCCATCTCTCCAGGGGAGATCGACGGCGTCACCATCACCGGCAACACGGTGATGCTCTACCTGCTTACCACCACCGACCCGGACTGCCTCTCCCACGCGCCTTTCCAGGCCACCCGCCTCTTTGGGGAGACGATTCCCGCCCCGGACCTGGACCTGCCCTGCCTGGGCGCCCAGGTCTACCTGCCCCGGTGCATGTCCGCCTTTGTAGGGGCCGATATCACCACCGCCCTGCTGGCCAGCTCCATCTGCCAAAAGCCGGGCACCCGGCTGCTCACCGACATCGGCACCAACGGAGAGATCGCCCTGTGGCACAATGGCCAGCTGTCCTGCTGCTCCACCGCCGCGGGCCCCGCCTTCGAGGGCGCCGGCCTCTCCATGGGCATGCCCGGCAAGACCGGCGCCATCGACCATGTAACGGTGGAAAACGGCGCCCTCCGGGCCCACGTGCTGGGGGGCGGTACGCCCCAGGGCGTCTGCGGCAGCGGCGTCATCGACGGCTTGGCCTGCCTCCTGGAGCTGGACCTCCTGGACGAAACCGGCCTGCTGGAGGAGGACCCCGCCGTACTGCAAGCGCCGGTGTCCCTCTCCCAAAAGGACGTGCGCATGGTGCAGCTGGCAAAAAGCGCCGTGTGCTCCGGCCTCACCACCCTGCTGCGCACCGCGGGCGTCCCCGCCGGCGAAGTGGAGGAGCTGGCCGTGGCCGGGGGCTTCGGCAGCTATTTGAACGTGGCCAGCGCCGGGAAGATCGGCCTGCTGCCCCAGGAGCTGGTGCCCAAGGTGCAGGTGCTGGGCAACGCCGCCCTCAGCGGCGCGGCCATGCTGCTCTTAAACGAGACCTTGCGCGCCGAGAGCCAACGCCTGGCGGAGTCCGCCCACACGGTGGACCTCTCCGCCAACCCGGTGTTTCTAGAGCTCTATACCGACAACATGTTTTTCTAGCCCGTCCCGCCGGGGGCGGGCTAGCGCCCTGACAGAGAACCCACACTTCCCATCCGAAAAAAAGGAGTCCGCCTATGACCAGCAAAGAACGCTTTTCCCGGATGTTCCAGCACAAAGAGGCCGACCGGGTCCCCATCTTCGACAGCCCTTGGGCGGGCACCATCGCCCGCTGGGAGCGGGAGGGCATGCCCAAAGGCATGGACTGGCGGGACTATTTCGACACCGATAAAGTCTCCACCATCTCTGTGGACATCACCCCCCGCTACGAGGAAAAGGTGCTGGAGGAGACCGAGGACTACCGCATCGTCACCAGCGAGTGGGGCGTGACCATGAAGCAGTTCAAAGAGCAGGACTCCACCCCGGAGTTTCTCGACTTCACCGTCACCACCCCCGAGGCCTGGGAAAAGGCCAAGGCCCGGATGACCGTCTCCAAGGACCGTATCGACTGGAAGCGCCTGGAGCAGGACTACGCCAAATGGCAGCAGGAGGGCCACTGGATCGAGGGCATGTTCTGGTTCGGCTTCGACGTGACCCACTCCTGGACCGTGGGCACCGAGACCATGCTCATCGCCATGATCGAGGAGCCCGAGTGGGTGGAGGACATGTTCGACACGTATCTCGACCGGAGCATCCAGCATTTCAATATGATCTGGGACGCCGGCTACCACTTCGACTCCATCTTCTGGTACGACGACATGGGCTACAAGAACACCCCCTTCTTCTCCAACGAGATGTACCGCAGCCTGCTGCAAAAGTACCACAAAAAGGCGGTGGCCTGGGCCCACGACCACGGCATCTACGCCCGGCTCCACTCCTGCGGCGACATCATGCCCCTGCTGCCCGACATCATGGACACCGGCATCGACGCGTTAAACCCCATCGAGATCAAAGCCGGCATGGACGTGTTCAAAATCAAACAGGACTACGGCGACCGGCTGGTGCTCCACGGGGGCATCAACGCGGTGCTGTGGGACGACAAGGAGGCTATCGTCGAGGCCATCCGCCAGGCCGTCCCCGTCCTCAAGGAGAACGGCGGCTACATCTTCGCCTCCGACCACTCCATCCCCAACTCCGTCAGTCTGGAGAATATGCAAAGCATCATCAACACAGTAAAAGAGGTCGGCAAATATTAAGGACCGCCGCGCAGCGCCCTTTTCCCTGCCCTGCGCGGCCTTCCCTTGCCCCTCGCCAAAAAGGAGCATCCCTATGACGAACCGAGAGAGATTTATCAAGACCCTGCGCTGCGAGCCCATCGGCGGCCAGGTGCCCACCTTCGAGCTGGTGTTCTTCCTCACCATGGAGGCCTTCGGCAAGGTGCACCCCAACCACCGGGTCTACTCCCAGTGGAACCAGATGAGCGAAAACGAGCGCAAACTGCAAATCGCCGACATGGCCGACATCTACATCCAGACCGCCCAGCGCTACGGCCACAGCGCCATCTTCATCCACCCCAACCCCTGGGACGCGGAGAACACCCAGCGCCTTTTGGAGGAAATCCGCAAAAAAAGCGGCGACGAGTACTACCTGATGATGGACCGCGACCCCACCTGGGCCATCCCCGACGGCGACCACATGATGGAGTTCTCCACCATGATGTACGAGGAGCCGGAAAAGCTCCAGGACATGTCCGCCCGCCGGCTGGAGAGCTCCCTGGAGCTGGCCCGCAAGCTGGACGACTGGGGCCACCTGCTGGACGGCTTCTGCTTCTGCTCCGACTACTGCTTCAACGTCAACCCCTTCTTCAGCCCCGACCAGTTCGAGGAGCTCATCGTCCCCACCCTCAAGGCCGTCATCAGCGGCTGCCACGACCTGGGCTACTACGTCATCAAGCACACCGACGGCAACATCATGCCCATCCTGCCCCTCATGGCCTCCTGCAAGCCCGACGCCTTCCACTCCCTGGACCCCCAGGGCGGCGTGTCCATCCCCGAGGTGCGCAAGGTCATCGGCGACGACATCTGCCTCATCGGCAACGTCAACTGCGGCCTGCTCCAGACCGGCACCGACGAGGAGTGCCGCAAAGACGTGCTCCGCTCCCTGCGCCAGGGCATGGAGAGGGGCCGGGGCTACGTGTTCGCCACCTCCAACTGCGCCTACACCGGCATGCCCCTGGAGCGTTACGAGACCATGATCGGCCTCTGGCGCCAGTACGGCAACTACGACCTGGGCCTCCCTCCCCAGGAATAACCCAGAACAAAAAGGATTACCTCCCCGCCGGTCCCCCGGCAGGGAGGTAATTTTTACGCTCTCAGTTTTGGCCGCCCGGCCCAGTCCCCAAATGCCCTGCCGCTGACCCACTGCTGGATTGCAGTAGGAATCCTGCGGGCATGGCCCTTTCCCTCGGCCACACGGATTATCCCCCCCCCGGGGCAATCTGCTGTCGAACATAGAAACACCGCCTTTTTAGCGACGCCGGGCACAGCGGCCTCCCCTCTCCCTGGTAAAATTGCCAAATATATGCGCAAAAGCATACAACATCCCACCCACAAAATCACTGGGAAAGCCGAAAAAAATTCTCTTTGCCAACAGACCGGTACAGTCGGGAAAAACTGTTGTGCCAGGAAAGTGGGAGTGATATAATGGTGGAAAAGCCTTGCGATTTTGAGCCAGGGAGGGATACAGAATGGATGAAAGCATGATTCGAGATTATAGCCGAAAGATATCGGAACGAATGTGGAATTTGCCTGACAAAGGTGAACTGGAAAGCCACCGTGAGGAAACTTACATCGATGATATCATCCAGAAAAGCCATCTGGAGAAAAAGCTTTTAGAAAATTTAGCGGGGATAAACACCGTATTTGATGGCGGCGCAGGGTGTGGACGCTTTTCCATTCTTCTTGCAAAGCACGGCTGCAGGGTCACGCATTTTGATATCTCTCAACCAATGATAGAAAAAGCGAAAGAACTGGCCCAACAGGCTGGCGTTCTCGACAAAATTGATTTTGTAAAAGGCGCATTGGAGGATCTAAGCGATTATGCCGACCGCTCTTTTGACATGGTGATCTCTTTCGATTCCCCGGTCTCTTATACCTATCCCGATCAAGAGGCCGTGATAGGTGAGCTTGTGAGGATCGCGAAAAAGCGTATCCTCCTAAGCGTAACAAGCCGCCTGGGCAGTTTACCTTATCTTGCAAATCCCATACAAAAAAATCAATTTATATTAGACACAAGCTCGAAAGACCCCTTTGTCCAATGGCTGATATCCCATAAGCAAAACGCCATAGACGCTTTTCATTTCGAGAAAGACCCTGCGGAAAAATTAATGACAGACGGGCTTATGGGCGGGGAAGAGGAGATTGCCGAATACAAAAAAGGCGGTGCGCCATGGTGTATCACATACACCTTTCTGCCGGATGAATTAGAGGGCATCCTCCGCGGTCTTGGCGTGAAAAATATTGAGATGGCAGGGCCCGGGGCATATGCGAGAACGGTTCCAAACGAGCTGCTGCTAAAAATAATAAACGACCCAAAGCAGCGCTCTGATTTTTTAGATTTCTGTTATCATTACGACTCCAACCCCTATGTCTGCGGCATGGGAAAAGATAACTTGTTGATAAAAGGCGATTTATAAAAATTGTGAGACAAATAGCGCGGAGCGGAAGCGCTGTAAAAACAATACCTCCCAGTCCGGTGGCGTCTCTATCATGTAGAAAAGCCTGACGAAAAGCGTTCGCTTTTCGTCAGGCTTTCTCTAAAGTCCATGGCAGTGCCCTACAACAACTTCTTATAGGCCTTTTATTTCTGAGGCTCCACCAAATGACAGGCCACAAAGTGCCCGGGAGTGATCTCCTTCAGCTGGGGCTTGCTCTCCTTGCACTTGTCGCAGGCCTTGGGGCACCGGCCCGCGAAGTTGCACCCCTTGGGGGTGTTGATGGGGCTGGGCACGTCGCCGGAGATGATGATCCGGTGCTTCTGGGCCTCCGCGCTGGGGTCCGGGATGGGCACCGCGGACAGCAGCGCCTGAGAGTAGGGGTGCAGGGTGTTCCTGTACAGCTCGTCACTGCTTGCCAGCTCCACCACGTTCCCCAGGTACATCACGGCGATGCGGTCCGAGATATACTTCACAATGTTCAGGTCGTGGGCGATGAACAGGTAGGTCAGGCCCAGCTTCTCCTGCAAATCGTGGAGCAGGTTGATCACCTGGGACTGGATGGACACGTCCAAAGCGGAAATGGGCTCGTCGCACACGATGAACTCCGGCTCGATGGCCAGCGCCCGGGCGATGCCGATGCGCTGCCGCTGGCCGCCGGAAAACTCGTGGGGGAAGCGGTTGGCGTGCTCCCGGTTCAGCCCCACCATCTCCAGCAGCTCATACACCCGCTCCTTGCGGCGCTTGTCGTCGTACATGTTGTGGATGACCATGCCCTCCTCGATGATGGAGGACACCGTCATACGGGGGTCCAGCGAGGCATAGGGGTCCTGGAAAATGATCTGGGCCACCTTGGCGTAGCGGAACCGGTCCGCCCGCTTGTGCAGGTCCACCGGCTTGCCCTTAAAGGTCAGCTTGCCGGAGGTGGGGCCGTAAATGCCCATGGCCACCCGGCCCAGGGTAGACTTGCCGCAGCCAGACTCCCCCACCAGGCCCATGGTCTCGCCCTTGTGGATGTCAAAGGACACGTGATCCACGGCCTTCAGCACGCCGCCGGAGACCTTGAAGTATTTGCAGATGTCCTCCAAAGAGAGGAGCACTTCGCTGTTTTTAGTCGACATCTTTCTCTCCCCTTTCTTCGGCGCTGGGGCAGTCGGGGTGCAGCAGCCAGCAGGAGGCGGTGTGGTTCTCCCCCACGGTGAACTCCGGGGGCTGCTCCTCCTTGCAGATGTGCATGCAGTGCTTGCACCGGGCGGCGAAGCCGCAGCCCTTGGGCGGGTTCAGCAGGTCCGGCGGGGTGCCGGCGATGGACACCAGCCGGTCCTTCTTGTCCGAGTCGATGGTGGGCAGGCTCTTTAGCAGCGCCTGGGTGTAGGGGTGGGCGTTGCGGTAGAACACGTCCTCCACCGTGCCCGTCTCCACGATCTTCCCGGCGTACATCACCGCCACCCGGTCGGCCATGCCGGCCACCACACCCAGGTCGTGGGTAATGAGGATGATGGCGGTGTCCGTCTCCTCCTTGATCTCCGCCAGCAGGTCCATAATCTGGGCCTGGATGGTCACGTCCAGCGCGGTGGTGGGCTCGTCGGCGATGAGCACCTTGGGGCTGCAGGACAAAGCCATGGCGATCATGGCCCGCTGCCGCATGCCGCCGGAGAACTCGTGGGGGTACTGCTTCGCCCGCTCCTCCGGGTTGGGGATGTTCACCATCTTCAAATACTTGATGGCCTCCGCCTTGGCGTCCTTGCCGGACAGCTTCCGGTGGTGCTTAATGGCCTCCACAATCTGCTTGCCCACAGGCTTGGTGGGGTTCAGGCAGGTCATGGGGTCCTGGAAGATCATAGACACGTCCTTGCCCCGCAGCTGCTGCATTTCTTTCTCGCTGGCAGCCACAATGTCGTGCTCGCCCAGGCGCACCTCCCCCTGGGGGATGCGGGCGGGGGGCATGGGGTTCAGCTTCATCACGGTCTGGGCGGTCACGCTCTTGCCGCAGCCAGACTCGCCCACGATGGCCAGCACCTCGCCCTCGTGCAGGCTAAAGGTGACGCCCCGTACGGCCTTTACTTCGCCGGCGTAGGTGTCGAAGGACACATGCAGGTCCTTTACCTGCAACACGATATTTTTGTTTTCCATGGGCTCACCTCCTCAAACGCGGGTCAAAGGCATCCCGCAGGCCGTCGCCCAGCAGGTTGAAGGCCAGCATCGTCAGGCTGATGGCGATGGCCGGAATCCACAGCTGGGAGGGGTGCTGGGTAAACATGGTAGCGCCCTCCTGGGCCAGCATGCCCCACGAAGGCTGGGGCACCGGCACGCCCAGGCCGATGTAGCTCAGAAACGCCTCGGTAAAGATGGCGCTGGGCACCTGCAGCGTCACGTTGATGATGATGACCGACAACGTGTTGGGCAGCAGGTGCTTGCGGATGATCCGGGCGGGCTTGGCGCCCATGGCCTCCGCCGCCACCACGAACTCCTGGTTCTTCAAACTGAGACACTGGCCGCGCACCAACCGGGCCATGCCGGTCCAGCCCACGGTGGCGTAGGCCACCACCATGGTGAAGATGCCCCGGGGCAGCACCATCATCAGCAGCACCACCACAATCATGTAGGGGATGCCGTTTACCACTTCCACGATACGCATCATGATGTTGTCCACCATGCCGCCGAAGTAGCCGGACACGCCGCCGTAGATCATGCCGATGATCAGGTTCACGCCCACCGCGGCAAAGGCGATGAGCAGGGACACCCGGCCGCCCTCAAAGGTACGGGTCAAAAGGTCCCGGCCCAGCTTGTCCGTGCCGAACACGTGCATGGCGCCGGTGCCCTCAAAGTCCGGGTCGGTACAGGGGGTAAAAAAGCCCTGGTTCAGCTCCTGCAGGTGCTGCTCCCGCATGGTAAAGGGGGAGAAGAACGGCACCACGATACAGGAGAGGATGATGAGCACAATGACGATCAGACATACCAGCGCCACCTTGTTTTTCACCAGGCGGCTCATGGCGTCCCGCCAGAAGGTAATGCTGGGGCGGGCAATCTCCTCCCGGCGCTCCGGGTCGGCGCCCACCCAGCCAAAGCGGCTCTTGTCGATTTTTTCCATAGCCTTATCCCTCCTCCAGCTTCACTCTGGGGTCGATGACACCGTACACCAGGTCCACCACCAGGTTCGCCAAAATCAGGAACGCGCCGTAGAAGATGGTAGTGCCGGAGATCATGGTGTAGTCCAGCACCTGGATGCTGGTGACAAAGTACTTGCCCAGGCCCGGTATGGCGAAGATGTTCTCCACCACGAAGGCGCCGGTGAGCACGCCGGCGGTGATGGGGCCCAGCACCGTCACCACGGGGGTGATGGCGTTGCGCAGGGCGTGCCGCCAGATGATAGCGGGCTGGGACAGGCCCTTGGCCCGCGCCGTCTTGATGTAATCCTGGCCCAGCACGTCCAGCATGGAGGTCCGGGTCAAGCGGGAGATCTGCGCCAGCGAGCCAAAGCCCAGCGCCAGCACCGGCAGTACCTTGGTGTTCCACTCCCCCCAGTTGCTGGTGGCGAAAAGCGCGGGCATCCCGGCGTCCCGCATCACGTTGCCCAGCTGCAGGCCCAGATAGTACTGGAGCAGCGAGGCCATGATGAAGCTGGGCACCGACACGCCGATCAGCGCGATGAACATGCAGATGGTGTCGGCGGCCTTGCCGCGCTTGATGGCGGCTACCGTGCCCAGCACCACGCCCAGAATAAAGGCGAAGATAATGGCCCGGATACCCAGGTCAAAGGACACCTTGAAGGAGTCCAGGATGGTATCGGTGACCGAGCGGTTGGTCTGCAAAGAGAGGCCCAGGTCGCCGTGCAGGCAGTTGCCAATGTAGATCAGGAACTGCTCGGGCAGGGATTTATCCAGGCCGTACTTGGCCCGCAATGCCGCCATGGTAGCTTCGGGCAGCGCCTTGTCGCCGATGAAGGGGTCGCCGGGCAGGCACTGCTGCAGGAAAAACGTAAGGGCCACCAGCACGAACAAGGTGACGATGGAGTACCCCAAACGCTTGAGCACATATTTGACCATAGGGCAATTCCTCCTTTCTTTCCTTTCTATCCAAAATGGTTATGGTGAAAATACGCGCAGCGAGGGCTCTCGGGGCTATGGCCCGGCCCTTTCGCGCGTAGGATGTTCGAAGTAAAAAGGGGCTTCGGGAAAACCTCACTCCCCCATTCCCCAAAAAACGCCAAAAAAAGGGAGAATAAAAATACCAAGGCGGCGAGGGCGGTACACGCCCTCGCCAGCGCTTATTCGGTATTTTTACTTGTGAGAGATGCCGATACCCTTAGGCCAGCTCTACCGTCATCAGGTTGAAGTCGGTGAAGGTGCTGCGCTGGATGTTGGCGATCTTGTCGCTCACAGCGTAGGACTGGGTCCGGTTGTAGATGGGGATGATCATGTACTGGTCGAAGATGGTCTCTTCGCACTGGTAGAACATCTCCTGGCGGGCGTTCACGTCCGTCTCCACGGTGGCATCAGCGATCAGCTGGTCGTACTCGGCAGAGCCCCAGCGGGTGTCGTTGTTGCCGCCGTCAGATACCCACATGTCCAGGAAGGTCAGCGGGTCGTTGTAGTCGGGGCTCCAACCGGTGATGGACATCTGGTAGTTGCCGTTCTTCCGGTCGGCGGAACCCTGCTTGGTCTGCTTGGGATTGATGGTCACTTCGATGCCCAGGTTCTCCAGCCACTGGTTCTGCAGGAACGCGGCCTGGGTCTGAGCGTCCTGAGAGTCGCCGCAGTCGATGGACAGGGTCAGCTGGTCGGCAGTGATGCCCAGCTCAGACAGGGCGGTCTCCAGGTAGCCCTTGGCGGCCTCGATGTCGCCGTTGACAGGAGCCATGGCGTCCACGCCCTCATGCTTCAGCAGAGCCTCGGAGAAGGAGGTGCCGTCAGCGCCGTTCACGGCGGGGGCGGTAAAGGCCTTCATGGGGCTGTAGGGCAGGCCGATGGCCACGTCGATGAAGCCCTGCTTGTCAAAGCCCAGGGCCAGGGCGCGGCGCAGGTTCACGTTGCTCAGCTGGGGATCGGAGGTGTTCACCATGGCGTAGAAAGAGGAGCCGTCGGAGTAGCTCTTGATCTCGTAGCCGGCGTCCTCAGCCTGCTGCACGATCTGCTGGGTGCCCAGCTCGGTCATATCCAGCTCGCCGGCCAGGAAGGCAGTCAGAGCGGTCTGGCCGTCGGAGATGATGCGGAAGTTCAGGGTGTCTACCGGCAGGCTGTCCTTGTTGCGGTAGTTGGGGTTCTTCTCCAGCACGATCTGGCTGTCGTGGACCCACTCGGTCATCACGTAAGCGCCGTTGGTGCAGAAGTACTCGGCATCGCTGTTGTACTCGTCCTGGCCGCACTCCTCATAGAAAGCCTGGTTGATGGGGGCCATGGTGCCGAAAGCGAACATAAAGGGAGCGTACACGGTGGGATGGTCCAGGGTGACCTCCAGGGTCAGGTCGTCAATGACCTTGATGCCCACGTCTTCCCAGTTGACCTCGGCAGGAGGGTCCTGGGGCTCTTCCAGCTCGGCGTTCGCCTCTTCCCAAGCCTCGGGATCGGCGGCGTAGCCCTGGTAGTTGTAGTACGCCTCAGCGTTCTTGATGAAGTACAGGAAGTAGGCGTAGTCGGCGGCCACAGCGGGGTTCAGGGCCTGCTGCCAGGCGAAAGCGAAGTCGCCGGCGGTCACAGGGTCGCCGTTGGACCACATGCCGTCCTCACGCAGGTGGAAGGTGTACACCAGCTGGTCGTCAGAGATGTCCACGGTCTCAGCGGCGGACAGCTGGGGCACGTCGTTCTCGTCCAGCATGTACAGCTTGTCGTACATGTGGTTGATGAGCGAGAACTCGTTGGAGTAGGTGGAGTTGAGGGTGTTCATGGAGGTGGGCTCCATGCCGAGGCGGATGTTCAGGGTCACGCCCTCGCCGTCGGTACCAGTCTCGCTGGTGGTGGCTTCACTGGAAGTGTCCTCGCTGGTCTCAGACTCTTCCGCGGTGCTGCTGGTCTCGGCGGTGCTGCTCTCACCGGAAGCGGTGGAGGAGGCGTCATCGTTGCCGCAGGCGGCGAACACGGTGCACACCATCAAAACAGCCAGGACCAAAGCCAAGATCTTTCTGAGCTTCATTCTTGATTCCCCCTGATCGTTTTCTGGGTTCAAATTTTGTGAAAACTCTGTTCACAAAGGCTTCACAATATCGTAATGATACACCATGAACGAACTTTTTGCAACTGGCAATAGCGAAAAATCCATATTGCCTCCCCAAGGCTTTTTGTTTTAATTCACTACTTTCCCAGCATTTTCTATGGGAAATCGTGAAATTATTTCAGCTTTGTAACCTTTTTGGGCCCCTTTTTCGCCAAAAAAGCGAGCGTTTTATACAAGTAATGCCCTG
>DXIW01000039.1 GCA_019112625.1 Candidatus Acutalibacter stercorigallinarum
TAGAACTTGATTCTGTATCTTCGAAAAGTAGCGAAAAGCTCGTGCCTGCCTCTGATAACTCTCCTACTTCGAGTTCCTTAAAAAAATCACATAAGGTTGTCTTACCGCTACCATTCCAGCCATAAATCAAATTGTTTTGATTAAAAAGGGTACAGTTATTTTCATCCCATCTAAATTCTTGAAAGAAGCGGTACCCATTTAGTTCTTTAATTTTACGAAGTTGATACATCAGATACCCTCCAATCAAAACAATAAATAATTTGACTGTTTAATTTTACCACGTCACTTTTCGACATTCAATCAATTTCTACTAAAGGTTTATCTTGAATATTACATTTATACAGTATACCACCCGTGGAGACCTCCGGGCGGGCGTTTTCATATATAAAAATCTGAAAGGAGGCGATAGTCGCCCACTTGCCAGCCATGAGGCTGGCTTTTTCTATTTCACGAAAAGGAGGTTTTTGATTGCTTGACAACAACCATATCCCCGATTCTGGGAAAGCAAACGAGCCCCCCAAGGCTGGGAACACAGAGCCTATTAAGGCCGATTCGCCTGTGGCGGAGCAGCCCGGCCCGCTAAAAGCAGAACCCCCTGTGGCGAAAACCGTGCCTAAGACAGCGCCCTCTCCTGTGGTGGAAAAGCCCTCCGAGGGTAAGGAACTCTCTGGCTCTGCGGTGGAGCAGCCTGCTCCCGCTGAAAAAGATACCCCAAAGGAGAAGGTCGCTCCCGCCGCAGGAAAGGATGCCCCGCCCAGGGACAAGGAGCCCCCTGATAAACCTTTGCCGGAGGACAAACAGACCACGATTCCCGGTATGGAGGCCCCCGCTGGGAAGGTAGTGGATTTTGCCGCCGCCCGGGATGGGGCGGCCAAGGGGGAACAAACAGACAAATCGCCGGATACCCTCAAGCCCCGCCGTGGGCGTAAGCCCAAGGATGCTGCCCAAGACAAGGATACCCCCGGGGACAAGCCTCGGGACAAAGTGTCCCGAGGCAAGCGCGGCAAGGCCGCCCCCGAGCGGGACACTCCCGGAGGCGGCGCTGCCGCCGGTGCTCCTGCTGTTGAGGAGAACGCTCCTTCTGCCGATGTGGAGGCAACTTTTGGCCTGAAGGACGCTACCCGCGCTACCAAGGAGGAGGTTGTTTACCTTGACCTCTCTGAGCTCCACGCCTTTAAGGATCACCCTTTCAAGGTGCGGGAGGATACGGAGATGCAATCCCTGGTGGAGAGCGTCAAGACCGGCGGCGTGAACCAGCCCGCTCTTGTCCGCCCCCCGTGAGGGCGGCGGCTATGAGATTACAACAAGGCTTATTATTCCCTGGACTGTGATGACGGGATTGAATACTCTGCCTGCCTGCATGAACCGACACCCCAGGAACTTTTGGATCGAGTGGATTTGTTCGTCCGGCTCTGGAACGCCCTCAACTCCCTGCCGGAGATCCAGGGCCGCCGAGTAGATGCCCACCTGATCCTCGGCAAAAGCATACGGAAGATTGCCCGGGAGGAGGGCGTGAGCAAGAGCGCCGTCCGGGATTCTATCCACGGAGGTTTGGAGAGCATGAAAAAATATCTGAGAAAAAATTTCTGATTTGCCTGTCCATTTGGCTCTTTTTTCTGGTGGTATATGAGAGGTAATTGTTGACCGCTCCACAACAGAATAGCGGAGGCCCCGACTTAGCGCGGGGAGCTCAGCGGCGGGTGCTTAACATCAGCGCCGCAGGTGGGACAGGCCCCCCACGGCCACGATCCGCCGGAGCAGGTTTGGCCGCCTGCCCGTCCGGGCCACCGCCTCTGCTGTGTGGGGACGCCGCGCCGAGGATTGCTGTCTTATGACGGGCCAAGGAAATGGGCGCGGCGTCCCCAAAATTTAATGAAGGAGGCAGTCCCATGAATTGTGATCCCGAACTAGAGGCCCTGCTCTCTCAGCCGTGGAGTGACAACGCCTGCCGTGGCTATGTCATCTACGCGATGGAACGCTGCGGTTTTGCCCCCGGTGACATCCGGCGCGTGATGGCAGAGCTCCATGAAGTCTTTGATTTCTGTGGGCTGGAGGAGGCCCGGCAGCACTTTGAAAACAGCCCCTATTGACCCTGGGACAAATTGTCCCAAGGTAGAGCAAGGCAAGAGGGCGGCACCGCCAGGGTGCCGTCCTCTTGCGTTTCCCCACGGGGCAAGGGAGACTGTTCAAGTTGTCGTTTTTCGTTCTGTTGAGGAGGTAACGCTATGCCGAGAAACTCTGCCACGCTCAAGGTGGATGGGTACGAGATTTCCGCCACCTTTACCGAAACCCGAAACACGGCCATTTCCGGCCATCTGAAACAAATCCTGTTGGCGTCGTTTGCCAGCAGTTCCCCCAAGTCCGGCTCCGGTGACATCCTTGTGATGTCCCCCGAACAGAGGTATAATAAGGATGGTGGTAGACACCATGTACCTTGAAAATTACATAGATTGCGTATTGATCCGCATCTTCATATTGCCCTACTGACAATATGAAAGGACGGGTCAACGATGAAAAATCGAGTTTGCACATTATACCGTGTTTCCACCGATAAGCAGGTGGATCACAACGATAAAAACCAAGCCGACATTCCCATGCAGCGGAAAGCCTGCCACGCCTTTTGTGAAAAAATGGGCTGGGTAATTGTCCATGAGGAACAGGAGGAAGGTGTTTCCGGCCACAAGGTAAGAGCGGAAAACCGGGATAAGCTGCAAATCATCAAGGTGCTGGCAAAGCAGAAAAAGTTTGATATTCTGCTGGTGTTCATGTTTGATCGTATCGGGCGTATCGCTGACGAAACGCCCTTTGTGGTGGAGTGGTTTGTAAAGAACGGGATCGAGGTGTGGAGCACCCAGGAGGGGGAGCAGCGCTTCGCCAGCCACACGGACAAGCTCACCAACTACATCCGATTCTGGCAGGCTGACGGCGAAAGCGAAAAGACCTCTATCCGTACCAAGACCGCATTGGGCCAGCTCGTCGAGGGCGGCGGCTTCAAAGGCGGCCTTGCTCCATACGGCTATGACCTTGTAAAAAGCGGGCGCTTCAACAAGCGCAAGCATGAGCTCTATGATCTGGTAGTCAATGAAACCGAGGCCGCCGTGGTTCGGATCATCTTCGACAAGTATGTGCATGAGGGCTTCGGCGCTCAACGGATTGCCACCTACTTGTACAAGCAGGGCTACCGTGCAAGAACGGGTAAGATGTGGCACCACGCCAGCATCCGTGGCATTGTCTGCAATCTCACCTATACGGGCGTTCTGCGGTGCGGGGAAAGCCGCTCCCAAACGCTGCCCCACCTGCAGATTATTCCGCCGGAGCTCTTTGAAGCGGCCCAGCACATCCGTACAAACCGGGCCAACAGCGCCGAGCAGGAGCGCCATGTCCCGATGAACACCAGAGGCAACTCGCTTTTGGCTGGGAATGTGTATTGCGGTCACTGTGGGTCAAGGCTGTCCCTCACCACCAATGGCAAGGCTTATCATCTCATGGGCGGAAATGTACGACACGGCCAGTATGGAGGCCAAAAAAATGATTGTCAACTGCTTGATCAAGCGGGTAAAGGTCTACCGGGACTACAAGCTACACATTGATTTCAATATCGACTTTGAGCAGTTTACTGGTGGGCTGGACATCGTGACGATTGCCGCATAAAGCAAAAACCTCATTCCCGAAGAAATGAGGTTTTCGTTTCACTCTCTTAAGAGATGGTGGAGATAAGCGGGATCGAACCGCTGACCTCTTGAATGCCATTCAAGCGCTCTCCCAGCTGAGCTATACCCCCAGATAGAAGAGAGTGATTATTAAGTTTTTGTTCCCAACATGAGGGGTGTGTAACCGCTTCAACCGCTCTCCCAGCTGAGCTATACCCCCAACTTTGCTGCGCTATTTTTCAGCGCTCGTATATAATACCACATCGATTTGTGTTTTGCAAGTGTTTTTTCAAAAAAATTTTTGCGGGGGCGGGCAGGGCCGGGCCAATCACAAAAAACATGGGACATGGATAGGATGGAGAGGAAGTTTTTCGCAGGGGCCCCTTGTGTGATTAAACCTTCCCTTTTCCGGCAACAATAACAGGGAAACCTTCCCTTAGGAGTGAACGACGTGACGGTACGCAGAGGAGAGATCTACTACGCAGACCTGAGCCCGGTGGTGGGCTCGGAACAGGGGGGTGTGCGGCCGGTGCTCATCGTGCAGAACGACGTGGGCAACCGGTTCTCCCCCACGGTGATCGCCGCAGCCATCACCAGCCAGCACGACAAGGCCGACCTGCCCACCCACATCGAGGTGGACGCCCAGGGCAGCGGCCTGGTGAAGGACTCGGTGATCCTGCTGGAGCAGGTGCGCACCCTGGATAAGCACCGGCTGCGGGAAAAGATGGGCAAGCTGGACCGGGCCTCTATGGACCGGGTGGACCATGCCCTCTCCATCAGTTTCGGCTTGGGGCGTACATAGCCCCCAGGCCCCGCCCCGCCCCGGGAGACCGGCGGCGGGTTTTTTTTGTGGGGAAAACAGTTGCTTTTCTCTCGGGGATATGCTATATTAGATATAATTTAAGAGAAAGGAGTCGAGGGTATGACTGTTCTTACCGGGAAAGCCAACGGGTAAAAACAGGATACAGGTACACGGGGCGGCAGCGCCCGGGGTACCACTCGAGACCTTTTTGTGATACCATTTTGTTGTGGCACACTCAAAAGGGTGTGCATTTTTTATGCCCAAAACCGGGCAGGCCCGCCGGTGGCCGCCTGTTTCCTGTACAAAAAAGGGCCTTTGGCCCAGTGATTAGGAGCGTGTTTTATGTTTATGGGTAGTATTACTTCGGTTGTGACTGTGCGTTGACCGGGAGGTTTGCGTAAAACAGTCTATGACAAGCCTCCTGAAAAGTGAAGAAACTTTTTGGAGGATGATCCCTTTGAACCGAGAAAATAAAAGAAAACAGTTTGAAAAAGGCTATTACAAGACCCACCCCTGCCGGGACAGCTTCACCTGCAAGGTATGCGGCCGCCTGGTGACGCCGGAAGGCGCCGGGACCAGCCACCGCAACCACTGCCCCAACTGCCTTTCCAGCCTCCACGTGGACGAGGAGCCCGGGGACCGGGCTTCGGACTGCGGGGGCGTGATGGAGCCCATCGCCGTGTGGGTGCGCAAAAACGGGGAGTGGGCCGTGGTCCACCGGTGCCGCCGGTGCGGCAAGCTCTCCTCGAACCGGGTGGCGGCGGACGATAACCCCATGAAGCTCATGTCCATCGCCATGCGGCCGGTGGCCCAGCCGCCCTTTCCCCTGGAAAAGCTGGAGGAGATGACGGCCCTGATGGCCGGGGACGGGAGGCTGCCCGATTGAGCCTTTTCAGGGAGGCCGCTGTGTTAGGCAGCGGCCTCCTACCTTTTTGCCCAAAAACAGGGAAAGGCCGGCGCGAACGCCGGCCTTTCCCTGTTAGCTTGAGGGGTATTATTGAGGAGGGTAGAACATGTATCTCAAGAAAAGGTGCGGTCCATTTCTTTTGAGTACGGTGTTATTATAGCCTACTTTTCCCGGGGAGTTGTTACGGCGTTGTGAATAAACCTTAAAGAAATTCCGCAGGTTTTATGAACTTTCCCGAAATAGATCGAATATGAAAAAAAGCGGGGCAGTACGCCGGGAAGGGGAAAAAAGTCGGGAAAATCACAAACAAATGTTTGCGATTTTCCCGGGCCTGTGCTATAATAAAACCACATAGAATCCCCCCTGTTCTGCCCCGCGGGGCAGCGTCCCAGAAAAGAGGTAGGGCCATGGAGCATTTGACGAAAAGCCAGCAAAAGGTATATGACTTTCTGCGCAAGGAGGCGCCCCGGGGCATCCCCCCCACGGTACGGGAGATCTGCGCCGCCACGGGCCTGCGTTCCACCTCTACGGTGCACGCCCACTTAAAGACGCTGGAGCGCCTGGGCTACATCTCCCGGGAGGCGGGGCTGAACCGGTCCATCCGCATCGAGGGCAGTGAGAATGCCGCCCAGGTGCCCATTTTGGGGAAAGTCACCGCGGGCCAGCCCATTCTGGCGGTGGAGGACATCCAGGGCTACATCCCCTTCCCGGAAAAGCCGGGGAAGGAGCTGTTTGCCCTGCACGTCAGCGGGCTGAGCATGCGGGACGCCGGTATTTTAGACGGGGATTACGTGGTGGCGGAGCGCACCCCCACCGCCGAGGACGGGGAGATCGTGGTGGCTCTGATCGACGACGAGGCCACGGTAAAGCGGCTGTTCCGGGAGCGGGGCCAGGTGCGCCTGCAGCCGGAAAACCCGGATTTCGCGCCCATCTACTCCGACCACGCCGCTGTGCTGGGCAAGGTCATCGCCGTGGTGCGGTATTATTGACCCGCTACAATACAGCAAAAAAGAGCCCTTGGGGGCTCTTTTTGTTTTTTGGGGTGAGAGGGGCCTGCCCGCCGGGCCGGAGAGGGTCGTTGCGGTTCCCTCCCCCCGTCTCGCCTACCGGCTCGGGTCCTGCGCCCCGGTGGGGCGCGTCCAGGACCGACGGTCGTGGCAACGGAGACCGGTTCGCGGCAGAGCGCCACTGGCGCTCGCTCACCCCCCTCCCACAACTTTACTAGGCAAAGAAAGCTGGCTTACCATTGTGGGAGGGGGATTCCTATTTTCAAAATAATATAAAGTTTTTCAAAGGGGGATTTCATCCCCCTTTGTATCCCCCACGGGGAGGAAAGTAAGAGGGGGAAATTCCCTTTTTTGGTAATTGGGGCTTTTGGAGGATACTCCCTCCGTCACGCCGCAGGCGTGACACCTCCCTCTATGAGGGAGGCAGCCTCCCCCACAGGGGGAGGTGTCATCGCAAAGCGATGACGGAAGGGGTCGCCCTTAAAATTCCGGAGCGCACTTAGGACTGGGATTTTCCCGCCCCGCCCGGTCACAAACTAAAATTCCGGCGGGCGCAGCCCAGAGGGATTTTCCTTGTCCTCACGAGTCAAGTTGCACTTCGTGCAACTTACTCGGTCAAAAAGCCCTGGCGGGCTTTTTGCGCACGAGTTTTCCTCGCTCCCGCTCGGTTAACTCGGCCAAGAACCGCTTGGGAGTTTGCAAAACTCCCATTTCGCTCACGCGAAACCGCGGTTCTTGCGGCTTACTCCCATCCCCTAAAATCCCGGCGCACGGAGTGCAGAGGGATTTTCCCGCCCTGTCCGGTCACAAACTAAAATTCCGGAGCGCCCTTTGCGGAGGGATTTTCCTGTTCAGCGCGATCACGGGCTTCGCAACGGTTGATGGCGCAGATGATGCCTTTGAGGGAAGCGATGGAGATGTTGCTGTCCATGCCCACGCCAAAGACGATCTCCCCCTTGTGGCGCAGCTGGATGTAGGACACGGCCTTGGAGTCAGCGCCGCCGGTGACGGCGTGCTCGCTGTAGGAGACGAATTCGTACTCCGTCAGGCCCAGGGAGCGCAGGGCGTTGAAGAAGGCGTCGATGGGGCCGTTGCCCTTGCCGGAGACCGCCACGGTGTGGTGGTCGTAGCGGACGGTGCCCTCGAAGTCCACCAGCACCTGGCCCCGGCCCCCGTCCTCCTCGAAGATCTTATAGGTGAGCAGGTGGTAGGGCTGGGTCACGTCCAGGTATTCCTTCTGGAAGATGGCGAACACCTCGCCGGGGCGCAGCTCCCGGCCGGCGGCGTCGCAGGCGGCTTTGACCAGGGCGCCGAATTCGGCGTGCATGGCCTTGGGCAGCAGGTAGCCAAAGCTCTGCCGCATGATGAAGGCCGCGCCCCCCTTGCCCGACTGGCTGTTGATGCGGATGATGGGCTCGTACTGCCGGCCCAGGTCCGCCGGGTCGATGGGCAGGTAGGGCACCTCCCAGTAGGGGGAACTCTTTTGGGCCATGTAGTTGACGCCCTTGTTGATGGCGTCCTGGTGGGAGCCGGAGAAGGCGGTGAACACCAGCTCCCCGGCGTAGGGATGGCGCTGGTGGACCTTCATGCCGGTGCACTCCTCGTACACCCGCTTGATGTGGTTCATGTGGGAGAAGTCCAGGTTGGGGTCCACCCCTTGGGAGTAGAGGTTCAGCGCCAGGTTCATAATATCCGCGTTGCCGGTGCGCTCCCCGTTGCCGAAGAGGGTGCCCTCCACCCGCTGGGCCCCGGCCATCAGGCCCAGCTCGGTAGCGGCGGTGGCGGTGCCCCGGTCGTTGTGGGGGTGCAGGCTTACGATGGCGCAGTCCCGGTGCTTTAAGTGGCGGCACACGTACTCCACCTGGTCGGCGTAGGTGTTGGGGGTAGAGAGCTCCACGGTGTTGGGCAGGTTGAGGATGACCTTCCGCTCCGGGCTGGCCCCCAGCTCCTCCAGCACCCGGTCGCAAATGCGCACGGAGTTCTCCACCTCGGTGCCGGAAAAGCTCTCGGGGGAGTACTCGTAGCGGATGTCCACGTCCTCTTTGGCCATGTGCTCCTCGGTGAGGCGGCGGATGAGCCGGGCGGCGTCCACGGCGATCTGGATGACGCCCTCCATGTCCGTGTGGAACACCACCCGCCGCTGGAGGGTGGAGGTGGAGTTGTAGAAGTGGATGATGACGTTTTTGGCCCCCCGGATGGCCTCGAAGGTCTTGCGGATCAGGTGCTCCCGGGCCTGGACCAGCACCTGCACCGTCACCCCGTCGGGGATCAGGTCATGGTCGATGAGGGCACGTAAGATCTCATACTCTGTCTCGGAGGAGGCGGGAAAGCCCACCTCGATCTCCCGAAATCCGATCTCGCACAGGGTCTGGAAGAACTCCAGCTTCTGCTCCAGGTTCATGGGGTTTACCAGGGCCTGGTTGCCGTCCCGCAGGTCTACGCTGCACCAGACGGGGGCCTGGGCGATGGTCTTGTCCGGCCAGGTGCGGTCCGGCAGGGCGATAGGGGCGAAGGGTTTGTATTTCCGGCAGCCCTGTCTCATGGCGATGCTCCTTTCCTAGGGATATGACAAAACCCCGGGCACGACTTCCATCATGCCCGGGGCGAAAAATCTTTTCCGCGGTACCACCCGTGTTCGGCGGGAGACCCGCCCTCATGGCCTGCTTTCAAAAAGGCCCGGCCGGTAACGGGGCCGCCCGCCCTGCCCTACATTCCTTCAGGCAGGGGACTCCGGGATGAGCTATCCCGCCGGGGGCCCGCCTGCTTCCACCACCCGCAGGCTCTCTTTGCGGCGCCCCGCCGTCTTGTTCCCTTCACAGTCTTGTTGCAGCCATTATAGGACGGATGCCCGCCCTTTGTCAAGCCTCAGTTTCCGGGGAGCCGCCGTCCCCGCTGCCGTAGGCCCGCTGGGCCGCCTCCCGGGCCAGGTCCACCACCAGGTGGTCCGGGCTCTCCCGGTCCTCCCCGCCGGGGAGCTGGGCGAACACCTCCATCACCCCGGAGCGCATCCACAGCCCGGGGGTGATGCGCACCGAATACCCGCAGCCGGGCTGGCACATCCACTGGTGGGCCGGGGCCTGGGGCAGGCCGTAGGCCTCCAGCAGGGAGCCCATCACCCCGGCGGTGGTCACCAGCACAGCGCTGGTCTGGCCCTGGGCCACGAGGTTCTTCACCAGCAGCTCGAAGCCCTGGCACACCCGCTGGACGAACACCGCGCCGCTCTCCCCGCCGGGCGGGGCCGCGGTGCCGCCCCCGGCCATCCAGGCGGCGAAGCGGGGGTCGTTTTGCAGCTCTTGGGCGGTCTTATTCTCCCACTCCCCGAAGTCGCACTCCGCCAGCTCCAGCACCACCTCCGGGTCGGCCTGGGGGTACAAGATCTTCAGGGTGTCCACGCAGCGGGTGGAGGGGCTGGCGTAAAAGGCGGCGGCCGCCGGGTACTGGTACTGGCGCTTCCGCCGGGCCAGCTGGGCGATGGACTCCAGGGCCAGGGGGGACTCGGTGCGGCCGATGTACCGGCCCTCCAGGTTCCCCTCGCAGGGCATATTGCGGATGAGATGGATCACATAGGATTTCACAGGCCTGCCTCCTCTCGGCGGTTTGCCGTATTTTTCTTCACTTCTCCCACAAAAACTCCATAAATTTTCGAAAATTTCTCGCAAATCGCTTTACATTGCCACCCCCATGCCCTAAAATGATAGGAGGAATGAGGGATTTTGCTGCGAGGTGGTACTGTTGAACCAAGATTTCTCCCGTATCCTGGCCCTGCTGCGGAAGGAGCGGGGCTACAGCCAGAAGAAGGCGGCGGCGGACCTGGGCATCTCCCAGGCGCTGCTGTCCCACTACGAGAAGGGCATCCGCGAGTGCGGGCTGGACTTTGTGGTGCGGGCCGCGGACTATTACCAGGTCTCCTGCGACTATCTGCTGGGCCGCACCCCCCACCGCAGCGGCGCGGTGCTGAACCTGGAGGGCGCGCCCGCCGGGGGCAAGGGGAAGAAGGGGGCCGCCTCCCCGGCGGAGTACGACCGGCGGGTGCTGGGCAATTCCCTTCATATTGTATTCTCCCTGCTGAAAAAAATCAATAGCGAGGCGCTGACCAAAGAGGCCTATACCTATCTTGCCGCTGGGGTGTACCGGGTGTTCCGGGCGGTGTACTCCGCCAACCCCCAGAACCCCCAGGGGGCCTTCCAGCTGGACGGGGCGTTGTACGGGGCCCTCACCCAGGCCGCCATGGCCCTGGCCGAGGCCCGGGCCGGCGCCCTGCTGAAGGGGAAGGAAATCCCCGGGGGCGAAGGGGTGAGGAAAGAGGCCCTCCCCGCCCTGACCCCGGAGAGTCTGGAGAAGGAGTTCCCCTCCCATGCCTCCTCCCTGCTGGACCTCATCCGCAGCGCCGAGCAGGCCGCCGGTCATCAATGGGGCGGATAACAGCGGGAATGGCGGATATTTTTGAGAAAAAATCACCATTTCCCGCTGATGATGAAAAAAGCCTGTCATTTCCCAGCAATTTGTGATACAATAAGAAATACTGCAAGGGCGCAGGAACGCGCCCTCTTTTTGTGAGGCAGCGCCAGCCGCACGCCGCAAGCTATAACAGGAAAGGACCGGATAACGCTTATGTGTGGATTTGTTGGTTTTATCGGCGGAGGGGACACCCAGCGGGACCAGGGGGTGCTCCAGTCCATGACGGACGCCATCCGCCACCGGGGCCCGGACGACGCGGATTACTATATGGACGGGGAGATCTCCCTGGGCTTTCGCCGGCTGTCCATCATCGACCTGGAGGGCGGCCGCCAGCCCATTTTGAACGAGGACGGCAGCAAGGTGCTCATCTTCAACGGGGAGATCTACAACTACAGGCCCCTGCGGGAGGAGCTGCTCCAGAAGGGCCACGTGTTCACCACCAAGACCGACTCGGAGGTGCTGCTCCACGGCTATGAGGAGTACGGCCCGGAGCTTCTCAATAAGCTGCGGGGCATGTTCGCCTTCGCCATTTGGGACAAGGAGAAGCGGGAGCTCTTCGGCGCCAGGGACTTCTTCGGCATCAAGCCCCTGTACTATGCCCAGATGGGTGACACCCTGCTGTTTGGCTCGGAGATCAAGAGCTTCCTGCACCACCCCCACTTCAAAAAGGAATTGAACGAGAAGGCCTTGGAGAGCTACCTGTCCTTCCAGTACTCCCCCGGGCCGGAGACCTTCTTCAAAAACGTGTATAAAATGCCCCCCGCCCACTACTTCACCTACAAGGACGGGAAGATGGCCATCACCCGGTACTGGCTGCCCACCTTCCAGGCCGAGGAGGACAAGAGCCTGGACTACTGGGTGGACGAGATTGAAAAGACCTTCGACGACAGCGTGGAGGCCCACAAGATCTCCGACGTGGAGGTGGGCTCCTTCCTGTCCTCCGGGGTGGACTCCAGCTATGTGGCCTGCTCGGCCCATGTGGACAAGACCTTTACCGTGGGCTTCGACAACGGCACCAAATACAACGAGATCAGCTACGCGGAGGAGCTCTCGGAGCAGATCCCGGTGAAAAACATCAGCCATATCATCACCCCCGAGGAGTTCTGGGGGAATTTCGGGAAGATCCAGTACCACATGGACGAGCCCCTGGCGGACCCGGCGGCGGTGGCCCTGTACTTTGTGTGCCACACCGCGGCCCAGCACCTGAAGGTGGTGCTCTCCGGCGAAGGGGCCGACGAGATCTTCGGCGGGTACAACATCTACAAGGAGCCCTTGGAGATGCAGTGGTACGACAAGATCCCCTTCCCCATCCGCAAGGTCATCGGCAAGATCGCCGGGGCCCTGCCCGCCCACCGGGGCCTCAACTTCCTGGTGCGCCGGGGCAAGCGGCTGGAGGAGCGGTTCATCGGCAACGCCTATATGTTCACCGAGAAGGAGCGCAGGGCCATTCTGAAGCACCCCGCCGGCGCCCCCGCCCCCGAGGTCCTGACCAAGCCCTACTACGACATGGTAAAGGACAAGGACGCGGTGACCAAGATGCAGTTCGTGGACCTGAACATGTGGATGGTGGGGGACATCCTCTTAAAAGCGGACAAGATGAGCATGGCAAACTCTTTGGAGCTGCGGGTGCCCTTCCTGGACAAGAAGATCATGGCCCTGGCCGGGCGCATCCCCACCAAGTACCGGGTCAACGACAAGAACACCAAGTACGCCATGCGGCTGGCGGCCCTGCGCCGGATGCCCGAAAAGTGGGCCGGCAAAAAGAAGCTGGGCTTCCCCGTGCCCACCCGGGTGTGGCTGAAAGAGGACAAATACTACAACATCGTGAAAAACGAGTTTGAGAGCGAGAACGCCAAGAAGTTCTTCCAGACAGAGAAGCTGGTAAAGCTGCTGGACGACCACAAGAACGGCAAGGCCGACAACAGCCGCCGGGTGTGGACGGTGTACACCTTCCTGGTGTGGTACCAGCAGTTCTTCGGGGAGAACGCCCCCAAGGCGGCGTGACAGCGGCATCCCGCCCAGCGGGAAAGCACATTCAGATGATTTTGGAAACGAGGTCCTAACAATGAGCCAGGAAGTCAATTTTCAGCCTGTCCTGCTGGGCAGCGATATCAACGTCTACGGTATGGCCCGGTCCTTCCACCAGGAGTACGGGGTCAAGTCGGTGGCCATCGGCAAGGGGATCTTGGGCCCCTGCACCGCCAGCAAGATCGTGACGGTGGAGGTGGTGGAGCCCAACCTGGAGGACGACGCGGTCTTTGTAAAAACCCTCCTCACCTTTGCCAAGCGGTACGAGGGCAGCGGCAAAAAGCTATTGCTGGTGCCCTGCGGGGACAACTACATCAAGCTCCTGGTGCGCAACCAGGACAAGCTGCGGGGGGTGTACACCTTCGAGTGCATCGACGAGGAGCTGCTGATGAAGCTGTCCATCAAGGAGAGCTTCTACCAGGTGTGCACCGAGCACGGCTTCTCCTTCCCCAAAACCGCCACCTGCTCCTACCAGAATTACAAGTACGTTCAGCTCCCCTTCGATTTCCCCGTGATCATCAAGCCCTCCAACTCGGTGGCCTACTGGAACTGCCGCTTCCCCCATAAGAAGAAGGTGTTCGTGGCCGAGAACAAGGAGGAGTTTGACGCCATTTTGGAGGCCATCTACTCCTCCTCTTACAAGGACCACCTGATCCTGCAGGAGTACATCCCCGGGGACGACAGCAACATGCGGGTGATGAACTGCTACTGCGGCAGGGACAAGAAGGTAAAGCTCATCGCCCTGGGCAACGCCCTCTTAGAGGAGCACTCCCCCGAGGGCATCGGCAGCTACGCGGCTATCATCAACGGCTACGACGAGAAGCTCAACGAGCAGATGAAAAACTTTCTGGAGTCCATCGGCTATGTGGGCTTCGCCAACTTCGACATGAAATTCGACCAGCGGGACGGCACCTACAAGCTGTTCGAGATGAACCTGCGCCAGGGCCGCAGCAGCTACTTCGTCACCGCCGCCGGGTACAACCTGGCCAAGTGGCTGGTAGACGACGTGATCTACCACAAGGACATGCCCTGCACCGTGGCCAAGAAAAAGGTGCTGTGGACCATCATCCCCACCAAGATCATCTTCGACTATGTGAAGAGCGAGAGCGCCAAGGCCGAGGCCAAGGCCCTGCTGAAGGCGGGGAAGGTGTGCTACTCCTACTACTACGAGGGGGACCGCTCCCTCAAGCGGTACATCCACTTCAAGAAAAACCAGCTGCACTACTTTGAGAAGTACAAGCGGTATTTCGGCAACAAAGGACTACGTGATTAATGAAAACCTTAGGTATCATCGGCGGGCTGGGCCCCATGGCCTCCGCCTATCTGCTACAGCTCATCATCGAGATGACCGACGCCAAAACCGACCAGGAGCACCTGGACGTGATCCTCTTCGACCGGCCCCAGGTGCCCGACCGCACCGCCCATATCCTGGACCCGGCAAAGCCCTCTCCCCTGCCCTCCATGCGGGACACCGCCCAGACCTTGGAGCGGCTGGGGGCCGGGGTCATCTGCGCGCCCTGCGTCACCTCCCACTGCTTTTACCCAGAGCTTGCCGCCAGCGTGTCGGTGCCCTTCCTCCACATGGTGGAGGAGGCCGGCCGGGAGCTGCTGGCCGCCGGGAAAAAACGGGCGGGCATTCTGGCCACCACCGGCACGGTGCGCACCCGGCTGTTCCAGGACGCCTTTGCCCGGTTGGGGCTGGAGGCCGTGGTCCCCGACGAGGAGGGCCAGGGCTATGTCATGTCCCTCATCTACGAGGACATCAAGGCGGGCAGGCCCGCGGACCCGGCGAAATTCCAGGCCGTGTCGGAGAAACTCTTCGCCCAGGGCTGCGACAGCATTGTATTGGGCTGCACCGAGCTCTCCCTCATCAAGAAGGCCACGCCCCTGGGCCACGGGTACCTGGACGCCCTGGAGGTGCTGGCCAAGCGCTGCGTACAGGCCTGCGGCGGCCCGCTGAAAGACGCCTGTCAGAATCTGATCACTTGATATAAGGAGGAATTGCCCATGTGCGGTTTTGTGGGATTTACAAACACGCCGGTCGCTGCCGACCCGGCGGCCGTGGTAAAGGCCATGGCAGACCGGATCGTCCACCGGGGGCCGGACGACGCCGACTACTATGTGGACGGGGACGTGTCCCTGGGCTTCCGGCGGCTGTCCATCATCGACCTGGAGGGCGGTCGGCAGCCCATCCTCAACGAGGATGGCACCAAGGTGCTGGTCTTTAACGGGGAGATCTACAACTTCCAATCCCTGCGGGAGGACCTGCTGCAAAAGGGCCATGTGTTCAAGACCCGCACCGACTCGGAGACCATCCTCCACGGCTACGAGGAGTACGGCAAGCAGGTGCTGCAAAAGCTGCGGGGCATGTTCGCCTTTGTCATCTGGGACAAGGTGAAGAAGCAGCTCTTCGGCGCCCGGGACATCTTTGGCATCAAGCCCTTCTACTACTACCACAAGGACGGGCAGTTTCTCTTTGGCAGCGAGATCAAGAGCTTCCTCTCCCACCCCGGCTTTGTAAAAGAGCTGGACGAGGACCGCATCCCCGAGTACCTCTCCTACGAATATATCCCCGACGAGCGGACCATCTTCAAAAACGTGTACAAGCTGCCGGGCTCCCACTGCTTCACCTACCAGGACGGCAAGCTGGAGGTGGAGCGCTACTACCGCATCCGCTACCAGATTGAGGACGACAAGAGCCTGGAATACTGGGAGGAGCAGATCCAGAAGGAGTTCACCGAGAGCGTGGCCATGCACCAGATCGCCGACGTGGAGGTGGGGTGCTTCCTGTCCTCCGGGGTGGATTCCAGCTTTGTGGTGAGAGAGATCAGCAAGGGCACGGAAAAGGTAAAGACCTTTTCCGTAGGCTACGAGGAGGAGAAGTACAGCGAGCTGCCCTACGCCCAGGAGTTCTCCCGGGCGGTTGGTGTGCCCAACATCTCCAACAAGGTGGACGCCGACGACTTCTTCGAGGCCATGCCCACCATCCAGTATATGCTGGACGAGCCCCTGCCCAATCCCTCGGAGATTCCCCTGTATTTCCTGGCCCAGAACGCCAGGAAGTACGTGAAGGTGGTGCTCTCCGGCGAGGGGGCCGACGAGCTCTTCGGCGGGTACCCCATGTACCTGCAGGGCGGCCACTTCGCCCAGTACACCAAGAAGGTCCCCCGCCCGGTGCGGAAGCTGGCCGGCGCTGTGGCCGGGAAGCTGCCGGAGTTCAAGGGCAAGCACTTCCTGGTGCGGGGCAGCATGGAGCCCTACCAGCGCTTTATGCGGGCAAACTATGTGTTCGCCGACCCCAACGAGCGCCAGAAGTACCTGAAAAAGCCCATCACCTCCAAGCGCCCGGAGGAGTACAGCAAGCGCTACTTCGACGAGGTGCAGGGCCTGGACGAGCCCACCCAGCTGCAGTATGTGGACATGCACACCTGGATGATCTATGACATCCTGCTGAAGGCCGACCGCATGAGCATGGCCAACTCCCTGGAGCTGCGGGTGCCCTTCCTGGACAAGAAGATGCTGGAGCTCTCCTGCCGCATCCCCAGCCGCTACCGGGCCGACTGCGCCACCGAGACCACCAAAAAGGCCCTGCGCTCCGCCGCCCTGAAGGAGCTGCCGGAAAAGACCGCCCGCATGAAGAAGCTGGGCTTCCCTGTGCCCCTGTCCGACTGGCTGATGCAGGACAAGTACTACAACATGGTAAAAGAGGCCTTCCAGAGCGACATCGCGGAAAAATTCTTCGTCACCAGCGAGCTGATGAAGCTCCTGGACGACCACAAGTCCGGCAAGGCCAAGAATATGCAGAAGATCTGGTCTTTCTATACCTTCATCGTCTGGTACGACCAGTTTTTCGTGAAAAACTAAGTCTCAAGACTCAAAAGAAAAAGGCCGCCCAAAAGGGCGGTCTTTTTTCTTTGCGCCCTACGGGCCCTTCCGACTTTCTTTCGAAGAAAGTCGGCCAAAGAACTTTACTTGGCAGCGACCGAAATCCTGTAAAATGGGTAAGCTCAGTGCTCGTAGGTGGCCTGGCCTTTTGAAAGAAAAAGCAAAGAACTTTTACGTGGCAGCGACCAAAATCTTGTAAAATGGGTAAGCTCAGTGCTCGTAGGTGGCCTGCATGTAGCAGTGATTCCCTATCCCCCGCGCTTCATGTCCCGGAACATGCAGGCGATAGGCGCGGCCAGCACGCACAGGCCACCCAGCACCAGCGCCGCCAGGAGCACACCCTCCACCGGCAGGGCCGCGCCCCAGGCGGTGAGGAGGACGCAGGCCTCCAGCACCAGGCACACCACCGCCACCACGGCGGAGAGCACCCGGGGCACCCCAGCCAGGGCCGGGGACTTTTTCATCTGGGCGCCCAGCACGGCCCGGACGGTCATGGTCACCGCCAGCTGGATGGCGGGCACCAGCAGCAGGCACAGCTTCGGCATGGTGGCCACCACTTGCCCGTTGTTCCACTGCCGGGGGACATCCCCCGGCAAAAACGGCAGGAAGGCCAGCCCCGCTGCAAAACCTACCGCCGCCAAAAGGACCTCCAGCCAATAGGCTTTGACAAACGCTTTCATAAAAGCCACTCCTACAGCAGGACGATGCCGGCGGCCTTGCACTGCCGCACCGTCTCCTCGTCCCACAGGGAGGCCTGGACCTCCCCCACGTGGGCCTTGCCCAAAAGCAGCATGCACAGCCGGCTTTGGCCAATGCCCCCGCCCATGGTGAGGGGCAGCTCCCCGCGTAAGAGCATCTGGTGGAAGGGCAGCTTCCGCCGCTCGTCGCAGCCCGCCAGGGTGAGCTGCTTATCCAGGCTCGCCGGGTCCACCCGGATGCCCATGGAGCTGATCTCCAGCGCGCACTGCAAGGGCTCGTGCCAGAAGAGCAGGTCGCCGTTTAACTCCCAGTCGTCGTAGTCGGGGGCGCGGCCGTCGTGGGGCTTCCCGCTCTTCAGCTTGCCGCCGATCTTCTGCAGGAACACAGTCTTGTGCTCCTTTACAATGAGCTGCTCCCGCTCCTTGGGGGTCTTGTCCGGGTACCGGTCCTCCAGCTCCTGGGCGGTGAGGAAGGTCACCTCCCGGCACAGCTCGGTAGAGAGCTGGGAGAACTGCCACTTCAGCTCGTCCAGGGTGCTGCAGATGGCACTGACGATGCGCTCTACCGTGTCTTTCAAGGTGGCCTCGTTTCGGGTGGCCTCATCGATGACCTTCTCCCAATCCCACTGGTCCACGTAAATGGAGTGGAGGTTATCCAGCTCCTCGTCCCGGCGGATGGCGTTCATATCCGCCACCAGGCCGTTGCCCACAAAGAAGTTGTAGTCGTGGAGGGCAAGGCGCTTCCATTTGGCCAGGGAGTGCACCACCTGGCCCTCGATACCCACAGCGGGGATGTCGAAGCCCACGGGGCGCTCCACGCCGTTGAGGTCGTCGTTGAGGCCGGTGGCCGGGTCCACGAACAGGGGCGCGGTGACGCGCTTTAAGTGCAGGGCCGCGCAGAGCTTTACCTGGAAGATATTCTTAATGAGCCCGATGGCTTTTTGGGTTTCGTACAGGCCCAGGGCGGG
>DXIW01000040.1 GCA_019112625.1 Candidatus Acutalibacter stercorigallinarum
GGCGGGGTGGGGCGGGGAAATCGGGGAAAAAGGGCGGGATTCTTCGTTAGATAGCACAAAAGATGTTACCGGATTTCGGCTTTTTGTTCAATTTATAAATTATGTAAATTTTACGGGATATTTTTATAAAATCGCTTGACAAGTTTATAAACCGGGTTTATAATGAGGCCGTGATCAAGAGAAAGAGATCACAAAACCACAACGACCAATCTGAAGAAAGGGGTAGTGAACCATGAGCAAGGCAATTAAAACTGTTTCTATGATGTTGAACCCGGCAGCGCATGAGGAGAAAAAAGCTGCCCACAACGAGCGTCTGAGCGACGGACTGGTCCGCTTCGCCAGCGAGCAGGTCCACAGCGACCGCGAGTACCTGAACGTGAACGGCTATGTGATGGCCGTGCGGCTGCCCTACTAAGGGGCCGCTTCCTTCGAATGTAACTCCCAGAAAGGGGTATGTGATTATGACTAAGATTTTGAATTTTGCTTCTAAGCTGATCGCTGGCAACGCCCGTGTGACTGACGGCCTGACCCGGTATGCCGGGGAGCAGGTCCAGAGCGGCCGGGAGTATCTCAACATCAACGGCTATGTGATGGCCGTCCGCCTCCCTTACTAAGGACGGCATAGAGCGCGGCAGCGCGCATTTCTCCTCCTCGAAAACACTGGGGGCCCGGGAAAAATCCCGGGCCCCTGGTGTTTTTCTTTTGTTTCAGAAGGTCTCCTCGGGGGGCTGCTGGCCCTTGGGGAGCTCTACGGTGAGGAAGTACACGCAGGCCGCGGCCACGGCGAAGTAGGCGGTGACGTTGGGCCGGCGCAGCACGTTGCCGGAGATCTGGGCGGCGATGATGGCCAGGAGGAAGGTCATGCCCACGCCCCCCATCTCCAGGGTGAGGAACTGGCGCAGGGCCTGCCAGAACACCTGGAGGTTCCACACCAGGGGCGGGCCCAGCTTCCCCTGCTGGCGGGAGGACAGGGCGGCGGCCTTCAGCTTCTTCCAGAAGGCCCGGAGCAGGATGAAGGCGAAGTAGGCGAAGAACAGCAGGTACAGCCCGAATCCGATATAGCCGCAGAAGTAGAACACCGCGGGGAAGTCGTTTTCCAGATCGTAGATGGAGCCGCCGGCCAGCATGTCGCTGTACTCGAAGCCCAGGAGCTTGGTGAGGAAGTCCTTCTCCTCCCACACCAGCTGGGCGTAGATGGCTTTGCGCACCCGGGTGTCGGAGAGCTGGTTGGTCTGGACGGTGTAGTTGTAGGCATCCATGACCCG
Organism: Candidatus Acutalibacter stercorigallinarum; assembly: GCA_019112625.1. Classification (GTDB taxonomy): domain Bacteria; phylum Bacillota; class Clostridia; order Oscillospirales; family Acutalibacteraceae; genus Acutalibacter; species Acutalibacter stercorigallinarum. The sequence continues at coordinate 1,266 of DXIW01000040.1, forward strand.
GTAGGCGCCGAAGCGCTCGTGGAGGTTCTCGAAGAAGGGGCCGTAGACCTCCCGGTCGGTATACACGCCGATGATGTTCCGGCGCAGGTTGCCCAGGCGCTCCTCGGGGGTGGGGGTGGGGCCTTTCTTCTCCTCTTCCTCCTCTTCCTCTTCCCCGGCGCCCTCCTGGAGCTTCTGGATTTCCTCCTCATCCACGCCGCTGTTTTTCAGGCTCTCCTCCACCAGGCGGCTGTACTCCCCCTGGGCGTTGGAGGAGAGCTGCTCCCGCACGGACATGGGGGACTGGTGGCGGAACAGGAAGGCGGCGCAGAGAATCACCAACAGGGTGAGGCCGTAGAGGAGAAACTGCTTCTTCCACCGGAGGGCGAACAGGAACAGGTAGGCCCCGCCCACGATGAAGATGGAGTAGAAGGTGAATTTGGTGCCGGTGAAGAACATGAGCCCGAAGCCCAGCAGGGCCGCGGCCAGGAACACCGGGTATTTTCTGGTGCGGATGGCCCACAGCAGGCCCATGGGCACCAGCAGGGCGATGACGGCGCTCTGGGCGCTGGGGGTGGAGAACCACCCCAGCACGCCTACCTCCAGCGTCTCGTAGGTATAGACCGGGTGGCCCAGCAGCCAGGGCAGGGCGGTGAACAGGAGCACCTCCCCCAGGTCGATGGCGAAGCCCAGGTAGATGCTTTTGCGCACGTCACGGCGCTGGAAGAAGGTGATGAAGGTGAGGGTGAAGATGGGGAAGTTGAGGATGCGCAGGAAGTTGGCGGCATCGGAAAACAGGGAGATGTAGCCGATGCGGAAGCAGTTGGCCATGTGGAGCACCCAGAACAGCCCCACCACGCCGTAAAACAGCAGGTAGAGCTTCTTCTTATGGCTGGCCAGGAAGCCCAGCAGGGCCACCGCCGCCAGCATGAGGAACCGGGCAACGGTGGAGATGGCGTTGCTGCCCGTCTGCTCGAGAAAATAGGAGAGCACATCCAGGGCGGGCTGGATGACCAGGATGACCAAGGCTATGGCGGAGAGCCTTTTTTCCAAGGCCGAACAGATTTTGACCATATACGTTTTCCCCATTCCGGTGTGGTGATACTTATGTCAACATGAAACTATCATACCATATTTTTCTCGCCGGCACAACCGGCGTTTTGCTCCCGGTCCCAGCGGGTGAGGCAGTGGGACAGCAGGGCCGCGGCCAGGGCCAGGTACACGGTGACGCTGGGCCGGCGCAGTACGGAGCCGGACAGCAGCGCCGCGCCAAACCCCAAGGCCAGCTGCAGGAGGAACGTCCCCGCCGGGACCCAGGGGTACTGCCAGAACCGGCGGCGGTGCTTAACGAGCTGCCACAGGGCCAGCAGCGGGAACCAGGCGCAGAAGGCCAGGTACAGGGCCGCCCCCCCGTAGCCGTAAAAGTACAGCAGGGCGTGGAAGTCGGTCTCGGGGTCGTAGTTATTCTCCCCGATGCAGCTCTCGCCATGCTCGAAGCCCAACAGGTGGGTGATAAAGTCCTTGCCCTGCCAGGTGAGCTCCATGGCCTTGATCTTTTTGGTGCGCATGTCGTAGAGGGTCTGGCCGTCGGCGGTGTAATCGTAGGCCTCCATCACCGCGTCCACCCCGAATTTGTCGATCAGGTCCCCCAGGAGGGTGGCGTGGTACAGGCCCTCTTTGCCAAAGACCTGGGTGTACAGGGTGCGGAGCTTCTCCAGCACCTGGGGCGGGACCTCCTCCCCCTCCTCATAGACGAAGCCTGCGTCCTCCCCCATGATCTCCTGGCTTTTTTCGATGTAGTAGGACTCGGTCTCGCTGGCCATGCTCCGGCGCTGGGCCATGGGGGAAGCCCCCTGGAACACCACCAGGGCCGCCAGGGCCGCCGCCAGGGGAAGGCACAGCACATAGCGCTTGCGGCCCAGGAGCACCAGCGCCAGGAAGCCCCCGGCGATGAGGATGGCCCCCACATAGGCCACCCGGGTGCCGGTGAAGTACAAAAGGCCGAACCCAAAAAGGGAGCAGAGGGTGAAGAGCCAGAGCTTCCCCTTGCGGTAGGCCCACAGGAGCATGCCCGGCACCAGCAGGGTGACGATGGCGCTCTGGGCGCTGTGGACCCCGAACCAGCCCATCACCCCCAGCTGGACGCCCCGGTCGGCGTAGTCGTAGGTGTACTCGGGCATGCCCACGGCGTAGGACAGGGCGATGACCCCCAGGATGAGGGCGAAATCCCCGGCCAGGCAGGCGGCGGACAGGGTGTCCAGGCCCTCCCGCTGGCGGAGGAAGGTGGAAAAGGCCAGGGTCCACAGGGGGAACTGGGCCAGCTTGAGAAATTCCGCCGCGTCCCCCACCGGGTCCTGGTAGCCGATGCGGAAGCAGTTTGCCATGTGCAGCAGCCAGAAGCCCAGCAGCACCCCGCCCAGGATATAGTAGGGGCGCTTTTTTTCCGCCAGGAGGAAGCCGCAGAGGGACACCGCCGCCAGCATGGCCATGCGCAGGGCGGTGGTAAAGGCGGTGGAGCCCGCCTCCTGCATAAAATAGGAGAGCACGTCCAGCAGGGGCTGGGCCAGCAGCAGGGCTGCCATCCCCTGCCCCACGTGGGACGAGAGGTGTGTACGAAGCCTAGATTCCATAGGAGTTTCCTTTGTTAGGGGCGTGTTTTCGTGAGTGAATCAAATCAGTTGGGGATATTGTAGCATATTTTGGGCGGGGAG
>DXIW01000003.1 GCA_019112625.1 Candidatus Acutalibacter stercorigallinarum
TAGTCAAAGCTGGCGTAGCCCCGGGTCCGGGACTTCAAGGCGTCGAAAAAGTCGTACACGATTTCGTTCAGCGGCAGCTCGTAGTGGATGTCCACCCGGTCGGTGTCCAGGTACTTCATGTCCTTGAACACCCCCCGCCGCTCCTGGCACAGCTCCATGATGTTGCCCACGTACTCCGAGGGGGAGTAGATGTGGGCGTTGCAGATGGGCTCCTCGGCACTGGCGATAAGGGTGGGGTCCGGGTAGTTGGTGGGGTTGTCGATGGACAGCTCGCTGCCGTCGGTGAGCTTCAACTTATACACCACGCTGGGGGCGGTGGTGATCAGGTCCAGATCGTACTCCCGCTCCAGCCGCTCCTGGATGATCTCCATGTGCAAAAGCCCCAGAAAGCCGCACCGGAACCCAAACCCCAGGGCCACCGAGGTCTCCGGCTCAAAGGTCAGGGAGGCGTCGTTGAGCTGCAATTTTTCCAAGGCGTCCCGCAAATCGGTGTAGTGGGCGCCGTCCGCCGGGTAAATGCCGCAGAACACCATGGGCTGCACCGCCCGGTAGCCCTCCAGGGGCTCTTTGGCGGGCCGGTCTTTCAGGGTGACGGTGTCGCCCACCCGGGCCTGGCGCACGTCCTTGATGGAGGCGGCGATGTACCCCACCTCCCCGGCGTACAGGGCCTCGGCGGGCTCCAGGTTGGTGGCGCGGAGGAACCCGCACTCCACCACGGTGAACTCCCCGCCGGTGGCCATCATGCGGATGGTGTCCCCAGGCTTCACCGTGCCGTCCTTGATGCGCACATACACAATGACCCCCCGGTAGCTGTCGTAGTACGAGTCGAAGATCAAGGCCCGCAGGGGGTCATTTTCGTCCCCCTGGGGGGCGGGGATGTCGGAGACGATGCGCTCCATCACCTCCCCGATGTTCTCCCCGGTCTTGGCGGAGATCCGGGGGGCGTCCATGGCCGGGATGCCGATGACGTCCTCGATCTCCTTGCACACCCGGTCCGGGTCCGCGCTGGGCAGGTCGATCTTGTTCACCACCGGCACGATCTCCAGCCCGGCGTCCACCGCCAGGTAGGTGTTGGCCAATGTCTGGGCCTCAATGCCCTGGGAGGCGTCCACCACCAGCACTGCCCCCTCGCAGGCGGCCAGGGACCGGGACACCTCGTAGTTGAAGTCCACGTGTCCCGGGGTGTCAATGAGGTTGAACACATAGTCCTCCCCGTCCTGCGCCGTGTACACCAGGGTGACGGCGTGGGCCTTGATGGTGATGCCCCGCTCCCGCTCCAGGTCCATGTTGTCCAGCAGCTGGTTCTCCATCTCCCGCAGGGGGACGGCCTTGGTCTGCTCTAAAATGCGGTCCGCCAGGGTGGACTTGCCGTGGTCGATGTGGGCCACGATGCTGAAATTGCGGATATGACTTCTGTCCATAGCTTCTCTCCGTATCAAAAAAACTGGGCTTGCGCACGTTATTTTTTTATTATACCAAAAACCGCCGCCAAAAGAAAGCCCCAGAATCGCCCCGCCGCCGGGGAAAGGTATTGCGCCGGGGCCTCCCCTGTGCTATAATAACAAAAAAGTTGAAAAACCCCGCGATTTTATCGCCACAAATAGTACATTCTATACAGTTTATGACACTTTCCCACCCTGCAAGGGAAGAAGGAGGAACCCGGTTTGGTCAACCTATTGCAGCCTGGGCAGGACCCCAAAGCGCTGGTGCAGACCCTCACCAGCTACCTCATGCACAAACACTACTGCGAAAACGACGTGGAGGCCCTGGTCGCCCTCTTCGACCCGGAGGATTTCTTCTGGCTGGGCGCCGCCGAGCAGGAATACGCCGCCGGCAGCCGGCAGGTCACCGAGATATTCCGCCGGTTCGCGGGCAAGGTGCCCACCTGCAACATCACCGGGGAGGAGTACCAGGTCATGGAGCTCTCCCCCGGGGCCTACCTGTGCTATGGCCGGGCGTGGATCGCCACCGACCCCGCCACCCAGGTGTACATCCGGGTGCACCAGCGCATCACCACCGCCTTCCGCTTCCGGGAGGGCCGGGCCTGGTGCACCCACATCCACATCTCCAACCCCTACTCCGAGATGGTCCCCGAGGACGTGGGCTTCCCCACCCAGGTGGCCCAGCAGACCTACCAGTACCTCCAGGAGCAGGTGGAGAAGCAGAAGCAGCTCATCGCCGACCAGACCGCCGAGCTCCAGCGCCTCAGCTTCGAGGACCTGATGACCGGCATGTACAACCACAACCGCTTCTACTGGGACATGGAGAGCGGCCGCTTTGCCCAGGCCTCCGCCCTGGGGGTGGCCTGCTTCGACATCAACGGCCTCAAAGAGGTCAACGACCACGCCGGCCACCTGGCCGGGGACGAATTCATCCGGGAGGCGGCCCGCCACATCGCCGCCGCTTTCCCCGGCCTGGGCTACCGCCTGGGGGGCGACGAGTTCCTGGTCCTCTGGGAGGGGGTGGAGGAGGACACGTTCCGCCAGCGGGTCAAGGAGGCCTGCGCCCAGGCCCTGACCCACGGGGTGCCGGTGGCCTCCGGCGTCTCCTGGCGCGCCGCCCCCTGCGATGTCCGCCGCCAGGTGGACGAGGCCGACCGCCTGATGTACCTGGACAAGGAGCGGTACTACGGCAGGCCCGGGCATTACCGCAAGGGCGGGGAGTGATCTCCCCGCCCTTTTCGTTTTTGCGTTGCATTTGGGCCCCGCCTGTGCTACAATAAGCCTCAGTACGCGAAGAATCGAGAAAGGCGGGCCTTCTTATGAAAGCGACCGAAAAGACCATGGACACCATCGTGAACCTCTGCAAGGCCCGGGGCTTTATCTACCCCGGCAGCGAGATCTACGGCGGCCTGTCCAACTCCTGGGACTACGGCCCCTTGGGGGTAGAATTCAAGAACAACGTAAAAAAAGCCTGGTGGAAGAAGTTCATCCAGGAGTCCCCCTACAACGTGGGCGTGGACGCCGCCATTCTGATGAACCCCCAGGTGTGGGTGGCCACCGGCCACGTGGGCGGCTTCTCCGACCCCCTCATGGACTGCAAGGACTGCAAGACCCGCCACCGGGCGGACAAGCTCATCGAGGACTTCACCGGCGAGTCTGCCGACGGCTGGTCCAACGACCAGATGATGGCCTTCATCCAGGAGCACCACATCAAGTGCCCCAACTGCGGCAGCGAGAATTTCACCGAGATCCGCCAGTTCAACCTGATGTTCAAAACCTTCCAGGGCGTTACCGAGGACGCGAAAAACGAGATCTACCTCCGCCCCGAGACCGCCCAGGGCATCTTTGTCAACTTCCCCAACGTGCAGCGCACCACCCGGAAGAAGCTGCCCTTCGGCATCGGCCAGATCGGCAAGAGCTTCCGCAACGAGATCACCCCCGGCAACTTCACCTTCCGCACCCGGGAGTTCGAGCAGATGGAACTGGAGTTCTTCTGCAAGCCCGACACGGACCTGGAGTGGTTCGCCTACTGGAAGGAGTTCTGCCGCAGCTGGCTGTTCAGCCTGGGCATGTCGGAGGAAAACGTCCGCTTTAGGGACCACCGGCCCGAGGAGCTGTCCTTCTACTCCAAAGCCACCACCGACGTGGAGTACCTCTTCCCCTTCGGCTGGGGCGAGCTGTGGGGCATCGCCGACCGCACCGACTACGACCTCAAGCGCCACCAGGAGCACTCCGGCAAGGACCTGACCTACTTCGACCAGGAGGAGAACACCCGGTACATCCCCTACGTGGTCGAGCCCTCCCTGGGCGCCGACCGCATGGCCCTGGCCTTCCTCTGCGACGCCTACGACGAGGAAGTGGTGGGCCAGGACAAAAACGGCAAGGACGACATCCGGGTGGTGCTTCACCTGCACCCGGCCCTGGCGCCCTTCAAGGCCGCGGTGCTGCCCCTGTCCAAAAAGCTGGGGCCCAAGGCCCAGGAGATCCACGACATGCTCAGCAAGGAGTTTTTGGTGGATTACGACGAGGCCGGCTCCATCGGCAAGCGCTACCGCCGCCAGGACGAAATCGGCACCCCCCTGTGCGTCACCGTGGACTTCCAGACCGTGGGCGACCCGGAGAAGGGTGAGGCCGCGGACAACTGCGTCACCATCCGCGACCGCGACACCATGGAGCAGGTGCGCCTGCCCATCGAGTCCCTCCCCGCCTACATCCGGGAGAAGGTGTCCTTCTAACCCACCCCGCACCCCAAGCCCGCCTCCCCGGCGGGCTTTTTCTTTTGGACAGGGACACGGGCTGCCCGAAGCCACCCCCCCTCCCCGCAAATATGCCGTTGAATCCCCGGAAAGTTTATGGTAAAATAAAGGCAATACCAGTCCGCATCTTTTGGCAGGAGGAACGCCATGCGCCAGAAATACCGTATACTCGCAGGCCTGTTGGGCCTGCTGCTGCTTTTTGGGACCCTCGCCGCCGCGCCGGCCCTGGCCACTGAGGCCCCCGCCCCCTACACCGAAGGGGAGGGCACTTCCGGGGAGGACCCCGGCTACGAGGAAGATCCCCCTTACGAGGAGCCGGAACCCGACCCCAAGCCGGAGGACCCCACCCTCGAACCCACCGACTCCCCCGACACCCAGCCTACCGAGCCCCCCGCCACCGAGGAGCCCGGCTGGGAGGAGGAGCCCACCCCCGAGCCGGAATATACCGACCCCCCGGAGTACACCGAGCCCACCGAGGAGCCCTGGTACGAGGAGCCCACTCCCGAGCCGGACCCCACCGAGGACCCCATGCTGGGCTGGCTGGAGGACCCCACCCCCTCCCCGGACCCTACCGCTACCCCCCGGCCCCGGGCCACTTCCACCCCCAGGGCCAGCGCCACCCCCAGGGCCTCCCTGAACCGGCCGAAGGTCACGCCTCACCCGGCTGTGTCCGGCACGGAGGAAGAGGAGGATGACACCTCCGAAGGCCCGGACTACCGCACCTTCGCCCGCCTCAACCAGCGGAACAACTCCATGTCCATCACCCTGTTCTACGGGGGACTGGGCTGCGTGGTGATCGGTGCCGCCGGACTCATCACCTTGCTGGTGCTGTTCCTCCGGAACCGCCGGGTGGACCAGCGTGACCACCTGATCAAAGAGATCGAGCTGGCGGAAAACCGGGCCCCCGCGGGCCCGCCTCGGCACCAGCAGCCCACTCCGCAGCGGCCCGCCGCTCCCCAAACCCAGCAAAACCCTGTGCAGCCGAAGCCTGCCCAGAACCAGCCTACCTCCGGCACCGGGCCTATCGTCCCCGAGGAGGCCTCCCTCTACACCGAGGAATTCACCCTCCCGGAGATCCCCAAGCCCCAGACACAGCGGCCCGCCCAGGCGAGCCCCGCCCAGCAGCGGCCCGCCGCCCCCCAGGCTTCCCAGAAGCCCGTGCAGCGGCAGCCTGCCCAGAACCGGCCCGCTTCCGGCACCGGGCCCATCGTCCCCCGGGAGGCCTCCCTCTACACCGAGGAATTCACCCTCCCGGAGATCCCCAAGCCCCAGGCACAGCGGCCCGCCCAGGCAAACCCCGCCCCGCAGCCGCCCAAGGCCCCGGACCCCGCCAAGCAGTTCGACACCGACGAGATCCTCCGGGAAGTGCTGCGCCAGACCACCGACAACAACAACGACCACTAAAGCGAAAGGAGCAGCCGAGGCTGCTCCTTTTTTGTACCCTGGCGGCGGGACCGCACCCCCGGCGCTGGCCAACGTGCCGCGGCACGTTGCGCGCCCCTTCGGGGGCGCGGCGCCGCCTGCCCGGCGCCGCCCAGCGCCGGGGCCCTCCCGTCCCCACCCCGCCGCGGTATGCCCTCCCTGCGAAAAAAACGGCCTCCCCGCACAGGGGAGGCCGCTTCCTTGTTCTGTTATCCCAGGTAGCTCACGTCGCCCCAGGCAGCGCCGGCGGCCCGCACCAGGTCCCCGGGGGCCAGGGCCAGCTGCAGGCCCCGCCGTCCCCCGCTGACGTAGATCACGTCCTTGTCCCGCACGCTCTGGTCCACCACTGTGGGAAACTGCTTCTTCATGCCCAGGGCCGTGCACCCGCCCCGGATGTACCCGGTCACCGCCAGCAGGTCCTTCACCGGCAGCATCTCCAGGGATTTCTCCCCCACCAGGGCCGCGGCCTTTTTCCGGTCCAGCTCCCGGTCCACCGGCAGCACGAACACATAGTGGCCCCCGCTCTTGCCCAGGGTCACCAAGGTCTTGCACACGTCGCCAGGGGGCAGGCCCAAAAGCCTGGCCACCTCCTCCCCGTCGGTAAACTCCTCGCACGGGTAGGTGTACGCCCGGTAGGGGACCTTCTTCCGGTCCAGCAGCCGCAGGGCGTTTGTCTTTTCCAATTTGTCCTTTGCCATTATTCCTGGGTCTCCCCCCGGTCCTCCAGCAGGGTGATGGTCACGTCGATCTCCTCGCCGCCCACGCCGCTGTCGTTCTGGCGGAACAGCGTCACCGTCACCTGGTCCCCGGGACTGTACCGCAGCAGCAGGTTGCTGATCTCGCTGAGGCTGGTCACCTCGTTCCCATCGATGGCGGTGATCACGTCCCCCACCTGGGCCCCCGTCCCCGCGAAGGCGCTGTCCTCCGGGAGCTCCGAGATCATAAAGCCCTGGGGCAGGCCGTAGATCATGGCCATGGTGCCGTCGATCTCCCGTCCCATAATGCCCAGCCGCACCCGGCCTTCCACATAGCCGCCGGCCAGCAGCTGGTCGATGATGTCCTTGGCGGTGCTCACCGGGATGGCGAAGCCCATGCCCTCATACCCCTCGGTCATAATCTTCGAGGAGTTGATGCCCACCACCTGGCCGTACATGTTCACCAGGGGCCCCCCGGAGTTGCCCGGGTTGATGGCCGCGTCAGTCTGGATGTAGGTCATGCCGTTTTCGCTGTACTCCCCCACCTCCCGGTCCAGGCCGGAGATAATCCCCCGGGTTAAGGAGCTGGAGAACCGCTCGCCCCCGGGGTTGCCGATGGCCAGCACCCACTCCCCGATGGAGAGCTCATCCGCGTCCCCGAACTGGGCGGGGGTAAAGCCGTAGTCGTTGGTCTTGATGACCGCCAGGTCCGTGGTCCGGTCCGAGCCCACCACCACCGCATCGTACTCCTGGCCGTCATAGGTGGTCACCTTCACGTACACGCTCTTGGAGTGGAGCACCACGTGGGCGTTGGTGATGATATACCCGTCCGCCGTGGCGATGATCCCCGTGCCGGTGCTGTCCGGCTTTTCGCTGTCCGGGTCCCGCCGGACCGTCACCGTCACCGTAGAGGGCGCCACCTTGTCGTAAACCGCCTGGGCGTCCATGGCCTCCCCTTCGGGCTTCTCCTCAATCTGGATGCCCTGGTCGTTGGGGGTCACGTCCACCTCGGGCAGGGGCGGCAGCTCCTCCTCCGTCTCCTCCTGGGCCTGGGACTCCCCGGGCTCCTCGTCCTCGTAGGGCAGCTCGGGCAGGTAGTCCTCATAGGGCGCCTGGAAAGCCCCCGTGCCCGTAGACGCGCTGTACCCCAGGTAAATGGCGAACCCCAGCACAGCCCCCGCCGCCAGGATGGAGGCCACCCACAGGAACACCTTCAGCCCCAGGGGCAGCTTTTTCCTGGGCTGGGGCGGTACAGGGGGCGCGCCGTAAGGGGCGTAGCCGGGCTGGCCGCTGTAGTAAGGCTGCTGCCCGTAAGGGTAGCCCCCCTGCTGGCCGTACACCGGCTGCTGGGGGTACCCGCCCTGGGCCGGGTACCCATAGCCGTTCTGGGGCGTGTAGTACCCCTGGGGTGCCTGGTATCCCCCCTGCTGGGGCACGCCATACCCCGGATATGCCCCCGGCTGGCCTGCCCCATACCCGGGGTAACCCTGCCAGGGGGCCGGGCCCTGGGGCATGGGCTGCTGCCAGGGAGCCTGCCCATAGGGGGCTGCCTGGGGCGCTCCCCCCATCTCCGGGGCTGCCGCACCGGCGGCAGAGGCCGCCTTCCCCGGCAGCCCCTCCTCCTTACCCGCGGCCTCGCCGCTCTCCGGAGCTTCCTGGGCCGCCGGAGCAGCCCCTTCCCGGCTTTCCTCTGCCTCCTGCGCGGGGGCTGCTTCCCCCGCTTCTACCGGGGCGGTCTCTCCCACCTGGGATGTCCCCCCCATCTCCGGGGCTGCCGCGCCGGCGGCAGGGGCCGCCTTCCCCGGCAGCCCCTCCTCCTCGCCGCTCTGCTTCACAGGCTCCTCTCCCCACACGGGAGCGCCCTTCTCTTCCTCTGTCATGGCCTACTGCTCCTTCCTGTCCGATGGCCCTTCTTCCGGGGTCCCCCCGGGGCCTGGCTGTTCCTTTTTTTCCGCCTCCCACTTGGCCTTCTCAGCCCGGTGGCGGTTTTCCTTTCCCCGGCCCCCGGCCTTTTCCTTGGCCTTGGGGGCGGCGGGCTCCTTCAGTTTGGGGGCCGCCTGGGGCTTGGGCAGGTAAAACTCAAACCTGGCGTACTGCCCGGGGATGGAGCTCACCCCAATGTCCCCGCCGTGGAGCTTCAGAATGGTGCGCACCAGGTACAGCCCCAGGCCCATGCCGTTCTTGTCCCGGCTCCGGGACTTGTCCCCCTTGTAGAACCGGTCGAACACCATGGGCAGGTCCTCCTGGGCGATGCCCGGCCCCGTATTCTCAATGACCACCGTGGTCCGGTCGATGCCGTCGGTGACCAAAAAGGAGATGGCCCCGCCGGCGTTGGTAAACTTCACCGCGTTCTCGATGAGGTTGTACACCACCTGGTGCAGCAGGTCCTGGTCGCCGTAGACCATCTGGGGCCCCAGCTCCTCCAAGCCTTTGATCTCCAGCTGCTTGGCGTCGATGCGCTGCTCGAAGGTGAGCAGGGTGTTCACAATGGTGTTGCTGATGTCAAACTCCGCCGGGTGGATCTTCATCTCCCCGCTGTCGATGCGGGACAGGTCCAGCATGGATTTCACCAGCCGGGACAGCCGCTTCACCTCGCTGGACACCACCTGCAAATACTTCTCCTGCTCCTTCTGGGGGATGGTCCCGTCCAGAATGCCGTCGATAAACCCGGCGATGGTGGTCATGGGCGTTTTCAGCTCGTGGGACACGTTGGCGATAAAGCTCCGGCGCATCCCCTCCGAGTTGGTCAGCGAGTTCGCCATGTTGTTAAAGGATAGGGCCAGCTGCCCCAGCTCGTCGGTGCTGGTCACCGGCACCCGCACGGAGAAATCCCCGGCGCCAAAGCTCCGGGCCGCCGCCGACATCTGCCGCAGGGGCTTTACCAGCCGGTAGGCAAAGGCCCCCACCACGCAGAAGCTCACCCCCAGGGCCGCCACCGCCGCGATGAGGAAGATCTTCACCGCCTCCCCCTGGTAGGCGTTCACCGTCACCGCGCTGGTGGCGGCGAACACCGCCCCCACGCAGGGCCCGCCCTTTACGTGCATGGGCACCCCCACGGTGTAAAAGCTCCCCTGGTACAGCCCGCCGAAGGTGCCCCAGTTCTCGTAGGCGCCGCTCACCGCCGATTTCACCGCCTGCTTGGGCACCAGGTCCGGGTCCTCCAGGTGGCTGTTGGCGTAGTTTCCCAGCAAAATCTGCCCCTCCAGGTCGGTGATGAAGATGTCCGCGTCGATGCTGGTGGAAAAGGACGCCAAAAAGGCGGAGAGCACGTCGGTCTGCAGCTCGTAGGTGTTCTCCCCGGTCTCCGTCAAAAAGCTGCCGGCGATCCCGGCGATGGACACGGCGTTGGTGGTGAGCAGCTCCTTTTTCTCCTGCCGCCAGTAGCTGCGGAAGAAGAACAGCATCACGCTGCCCAGCATCAGAAAGCTCAGGAGGATGATGCCCATGGTGATGCCCAGATACCGCTTGAAAATGCTTCTCTGCATAGGTCAGGTCATTCCTTGACTTCGAATTTGTAGCCCACGCCCCACACGGTTTTCAGGGCCCACTTGTCCGAGACCCCCTCCAGCTTCTCCCGCAGGCGCTTCACGTGCACGTCCACCGTGCGGCTGTCGCCGTAGTAGTCGAAGCCCCACACCTCGTCCAAAAGCTGGTCCCGGGTAAACACCCGGTTGGGGTTAGAAGCCAGATGGTAGATGAGCTCCATCTCCTTGGGGGGCGTGTCCACCTGGACCCCCTTCACCTTCAGCTCGTAGTTGGTCAGGTTGATGGACAGGTTCTCATAGTGGACTTCCTTCACCTCGTCCTTGCCGCCGCTCTGTTTCCCGGCCCGGCGCAGCACCGCGTTGATGCGGGCCACCACCTCCTTGGTCTCAAAGGGCTTTACCACATAGTCGTCGGCCCCCAGCTCCAGCCCCAGCACCTTGTCGAACACCTCACCCTTGGCGGTGAGCATGATGATGGGACAGGAGGACTTTTTCCGGATCTCCCGGCACACCTGCCACCCGTCCAGCCCCGGCAGCATAATGTCCAGCAAAATCAGGTCCGGGCCCACGGTGTCGAACATCTTCAGGGCCGTCTCCCCGTCGTTGGCGATGGAGGCCTCAAAGCCCTCCTTCTCGATATAGAGCCGCAGCAGCTCGCAGATATTGGTGTCGTCATCCACAATCAGAATTTTTCCAGATGCCATAGCGTTCTCCCCTCTTTCCAAAAATTTCAGCGAAATCACAGCGCCCTCTTTCCTAGGCGGGAACTCCCAATTTAGCTTTTATTGTAAACGCTAACTGTGGCAAAAGCAAGAAAAACCGGTGAACATTCTATGAAGCGCCCGCACAACAAGGACCTGCTCCCTGAGGGAGCAGGTCCTTGGCAGGGCCGAAACAGGGGCGCCCGGTCACTTGGTGAGCACTTTTTTGTGATAGCCCTTTTCCCCGCAATGGGGACACCGCATATTCCGGCTGCGGCCCCAGTGGGGGGCCATCACCACCGCTCGCAGGGTGGGCACGTACCGGGCATGGCAGTGGGGGCATTCGTAGTAGCCCGCGTCCCGCTCGATTTTCACTGCGGCGCCAATTCCTACGACCATAGTCACCCACGCCGCCGCCAGCAGGCCGACG
>DXIW01000004.1 GCA_019112625.1 Candidatus Acutalibacter stercorigallinarum
AGCACATACGCCTTAATCTGTTCATAAGTCGCACCCTTCTGGAACCCGGACATATCCATATCTTCCAGAGAGAACTCTACTCGAACCTTCTTTGAGTCGATTTCACCCTTGGAAAGCAAGACAACCGTCTCAATGTGCTGGGTATGGGGGAACATATCCACCGGCTGGATCTGCTCCACCCGGTAGTGGTTGGCCTGCAAAATGCCCAGGTCCCGGGCCAGGGTTTCCGGGTTGCAGGAGATGTACACCGCCCGCTTGGGCCCCAGGCTGCACAGGGCGGTCAAAAACTCCCGGCTGGCCCCCGCCCGGGGCGGGTCCAGAAACACCAGGTCGCAGCGCTCCCCGGCCAGGGCCATCTCCTCCATGTAGTCCCCGGCGTCCGCGCAGGTAAACCAGATATTTTTCACCCCGTTCTCCTTGGCGTTCTGGATGGCGTCCTTCACCGCGTCCCGGTTCACCTCCACCCCCAGCACCTCTTTGGCGCCGCTTTTGGCCGCCACCAGGCCGATGGTCCCAATGCCGCAGTAGGCGTCCAGCACCCGCTCTTTCCCGGTGAGGCGGGCGAACTCCATGGCCTTGCCGTAGAGCACCTCCGTCTGCCTGGGGTTGATTTGGTAAAAGGACTTGGCCGAGATGCGGAACCGGCAGCCGCACAGCTGGTCCACAATGTGCCCCGGGCCGTACAGCACCTTCTCCTGCTCCCCCAGCACCATAGAGGTCCGCCTGTTGTTGATGTTCTGCACGATGGTGGTGATCTCCGGGTGCTTTTCCCGCAGCGCCGCCACAAAGTGATTTTTCGCCGGGAAGATGGGCGTGCCCGTCACCAGCACCACCATCAGCTCCCCGGTGCCGAAGCCCCGCTTCACCAGCACGTGGCGCAAAAATCCCCGGCCCGTGTCCTCGTCGTAGGCGGTCAGCTTAAAGTCCTTCAGCAGCCCCCGTATGGTCCCGATGACCTCATCCGCCTTTTGGTCCTCCGTCAGGCAGGAGTCGACGGCCACCACCCGGTGGGTGCTGGCCTGGTACACCCCAGAGATGATCTTGTTATGCCGCTTGTCAAAGGCGAAGGCCGCCTGCACCTTGTTCCGGTAGTGGGTGGGGTCCTCCATGCCCAAAATGGGCGCGACTTTCCCGAACTTCCCCAGCAGCTTCTGGCACCGGTCCTGCTTCCACTGCAGCTGCCGCTCATAGCTCAAATTCTGCAGCTGGCACCCCCCGCACTTCCGGTACACCGGGCATTTCACCTCTTGGACAGGCTGTCCCATAGCGCTCTCCTCCTTGGAAAAAGGCCCGCCTGGCAGGGCGGGCCTCACAACATGCTTAAAACTTCCGGAACCTCTCGTACCGCTTCCGGAGCAGCTCCTCCAGGGGCAGGGCCTCCAGGGCGGGCAGTGTCTCCAGCAGCTCGTTTTTGATGCGGTCGTAGGTGAGGGCGAAGTCCTTCTCCTCGGGAATGACCTTCTCCACCACCCCCAGCTCCTCCATGTCCTGGGCGGTCAGGCGCAGGCACTCGGCGGCGTCCTTCACCTTTTTGGCGTCCTTCCACAGGATGGACGCGCATCCCTCCGGGGAGATCACCGAGTACACCGCGTTCTCCAAAATCCACACCTGGTCGGCCACAGCCAGGGCCAGCGCCCCGCCGCTGCCGCCCTCGCCCACCAGGATGGAGACGATGGGGGTCTTCAGGCCCGCCATCTCCACCAGGTTTTCGGCGATGGCCTGGCCCTGGCCCCGCTCCTCGGCCCCCAGGCCGCAGTAAGCGCCCGAGGTATCTACAAAGCACACCACCGGCCGGCGGAACTTCTCCGCCTGCTTCATCAGCCGCAGGGCCTTGCGGTAGCCCTCGGGGTTGGGCGCGCCGAAATTCCTGCGCACCTTGTCCTTCATGTCGCTGCCCTTTTCCATGGCGATCACCGTCACCGGCTTCCCGCCCAGGGTGGCGATGCCCCCCACGATGGCCGGGTCGTCGGCGAAGCGCCGGTCCCCGTGGAGCTCCACAAAGTCCTCGAAGATGTGGTCGATGTAGGAAAGCCCCGTGGCCCGGCCCTTGGCCCGGGCCAGCAGCACCTTGTCATACGCGCTCACAGAGCCTCACCCCTTTCCTCTCTCCGGTGCATCCGCAGCAGCCTGGCGATAGTCTCCCGCTGCTCCCCTCTGGGCACGATCAGGTCCACAAACCCGTGCTCCAGCAAAAACTCCGCCTTCTGGAAGCCCTGGGGCAGCTTTTTGCGGATAGTCTGCTCGATGACCCGGGCCCCGGCAAAGCCGATGGTGGCCCCGGGCTCCGCCAGGATGATGTCCCCGTCCATGGCAAAGCTGGCGGTCACCCCGCCGGTGGTGGGGTCGGTGAGCACCGTGAGGTACAAATTCCCGGCCTGGCTGTGGCGCAAAAGCGCCGCGCTCACCTTGGCCATCTGCATCAACGAGAGGATGCCCTCCTGCATCCTGGCCCCGCCGGAGACGGTGTACCCCACCACCGGCAGGCTGTGCTGGGCGGCGTACTCAAACAGGCGAGCGATCTTCTCCCCCACCACGGTGCCCATGCTGCCCATCATGAAGTTGGGGTCCATCACGAACAGGGCGCAGGGCTCCCCGCCGATTCTGGCGGCGCCGCACACCACGCCCTCCTTCTCCCGGGAGGCCAGCTTGGCGTTGCGCAGCTTCTGGTCATACCCGGGGAAGCCCAGCACGTCCTTGCTCATCAAGCTCCCGTCCAGCTCCGAAAAACTGTCCTCGTCCGTTAAGTAGGCGATGCGCTCCCGGGGCCCAATGCGGAAGTGGTACCCGCAGGCCGGGCACACGTTCAGGTTCTCCTGCTGGTCGCTCAGGGCCACCAGGGCCCCGCAGTGGGGGCAGGCGTTGCGGATGCCCGCGTCCTCCGCCTCTTTTCCCCCTTTTTCCAGCTCATTCTGGGGGGAGCGGAACAGTCCCATCAGGTTCATGCGATTTTGTCACCCTTTCCCAGTAAAATCAGCGCTCCTGCTCGAAACGGCGCATAAAATCGGTGTAATAATCCCCGTCCTTAAAGCGCTTGTCCCGTATAATCTCAATCTGGCTCTCGATGTTGTTCTTGGCCCCGCCGATGACCAGCTCGCACAGGGCGGACTGCATCTTGCGGATGGCCTCCTCCCGGGTGGAGGAGTAGACGATCATCTTCCCCAGCATGCTGTCGTAATAGGGGGGGATGTCGTACCCCTGGTACAGGAAGGTGTCAAACCGCACCCAGGGCCCGCCGGGGATGTGGAAGAAGTCCACCTTCCCGGCCCCCAGGGCGTTGATGCGGCACTCGATGGCCGCCCCCTGCACCTGGATGTCCTCCTGGGTAAAGTCCAGCTCCACCCCGGCGGCGATGCGGATCTGCCACTTCACGATGTCCACCCCGGTGACCAGCTCACTCACCGGGTGCTCCACCTGCAGCCGGGTGTTCATCTCCATAAAGTAGAAGTTGCGGTCCCTGTCCATCAAAAACTCCACCGTGCCGGCGTTGACATACCCTGCGGCCCGGGCGGCCCGGGTGGCGGTGTCCATCAGCTTTTTCCGGGTCTCCGGGTCCACCGCCGGGGAGGGCGACTCCTCGATGAGCTTCTGGTTGTTCTTCTGGATGGAGCACTCCCGCTCCCCCAAACACACGATGTGCCCGGCCTCGTCGGCCAGCAGCTGCACCTCGATGTGCTTCACCGGGTCCAGGTACTTCTCCATGTACATCCGGCCGTCCCCAAAGGCCTTTTCCGCCTCGGCGCTGGCCGTCTCAAAGGCCCGCTCCATGTCCTCGGGCCTCTCCACCAAGCGGATGCCCTTGCCGCCGCCCCCGGCGCTGGCCTTGATGAGCACCGGGTAGCCGATCTTCTCCGCCGCCACCTGGGCCTGGGCCGCGTCCTGCAGGATGTCCGTGCCCGGGGTGGTGGGCACGTGGTTTGCCTTCATCAGCCGGCGGGCGGCGTCCTTGTCCCCCATTTTGGAGATGACCTCCCCCGAGGGCCCGATGAACTTCACCCCGTACTTCCGGCACAGGTCGGCAAACCCGGCGTTCTCCGCCAAAAAGCCGTAGCCCGGGTGGATGGCCTGGGCCCCGGTGTACAGCGCCGCGCTAAGGATGCGCTGGCCGTTTAGGTAGCTGTCCTCGGCCCTGGCCCCGCCGATGCAGATGGCCTGGTCCGCCAAGGCCACATGGAGGGACTCCTTGTCCGCCTCGGAATACACCGCCACGGTGGAGATGCCCATCTCCTTGCAGGCCCGGATGATACGGATGGCGATCTCCCCCCGGTTGGCGATCAAAATCTTTGTGAACATGCTCTCATCCTTTCCAGGGCCGTCACTCCGCCTTGATGAGGGCGAAGGAGAACTCGGCGCTGACGCACAGCTTGCCGTTTACCATGCCCTTGCCCTTGGCGAAGTAGAAGTGCCCCCGCTGCCGGGTGATCTCGCACTCGGTCTCCAGGGTGTCCCCGGGCTTCACCTGGCCCCGGAACTTCACCTTGTCCAAGCTGGTGAACAGGGGGGTCGCCCCTTCCGCGGCGCCGTTTGCCAGCAGCACACAGGCGGACTGGGCCAGCATCTCGCACTGGATGACCCCGGGCACCACCGGGTTGCCGGGGAAGTGCCCCTGGAGGAAGAACTCGTCCCCCTTGATATGGCACTTGCCGTGGGCCTTCCCGTCGATGAGCTCCACCTCGTCCACCAGCAGCATGGGCTCCCGGTGGGGCAGTATCTTCTTGATCTCTTCTTTATCCATTGTGATCCATCCTTTCAGATGTCCATAGTGCGAAATAAAAAAGTTTCGTCCACCTTTTCAAAGGTGGCGGGAGACCGGGGGCCGCGACGTGCCGGCGGCACGCCGCTCTCACACAATCCGGAACAGCGGCTGGTTGTACTCCACCACCTGCCCGTTGCCCACGCACACCTCGGCGATGGTGCCGTCCACCTCGGCGGGGATCTCGTTCATCAGCTTCATGGCCTCGATGATGCACAGGGTGTCCCCCTTCTTCACCTGGTCGCCCACCTCCACAAAGGGCTTGCTGTCCGGGTTGGGGGCGGAGTAGAACACCCCCACCGTGGGTGAGAGCACCAGCGTGCCCTCCTTCTGGGCGGGTGCCTCCGCCGGGGCCACCCCCAGGGCGGCGGCCACCGGGGCGGCCGGGGCGGCGGGGGCCGCCGGGGCCGGGGCGGCGGCAGGCTCCATCCTGCGCTCCAGCTTCAGCTTGGCCTCCCCCTCGGTAAGCTCCAAAGTGGTCAGCCCGTTTTCCTTCATCAGCCTTGCCAGGCTTTCGATCTCCTTTACATCCATGGTCATACCCTCCGGAAAGCAAGATACGCGTTGTGCCCGCCAAATCCCAGCGAGGCGGACAGCGCCAGGTCGATCTGGGCTTCACGGGCCACATTGGGCACATAGTCCAGGTCGCACTCGGGGTCGGGCTGCTCATAGCCGATGGTGGGGGGCACAATGCCCTCCTTCACCGCCAATACGCTGGCGATGGCCTCCACCGCCCCGGCGGCGCCCAGCATGTGGCCGGTCATGGACTTGGTGGAGGAGATCATGCACTTCCTGGCGTTCTCCTCCCCCAGCGCCGTCTTGATGGCCTTGGTCTCGCAGGCGTCGTTCAAGGGGGTGCTGGTGCCGTGGGCGTTGATGTACAGCTTCGAGTAGTCCTCGCAGCCGCCGGCCTCCTCCAACGCCATCTTCAGGGCCGCCGCCCCGCCGATGCCGTCGGGATGGGGCGCGGTGATGTGGTGGGCGTCGCAGGTCACGCCGTAGCCGCACAGCTCGCCGTAAATTTTGGCGCCCCTGGCCTTGGCGTGCTCATACTCCTCCAGCACCAGGGCCCCGGCGCCCTCGCCCATGACGAAGCCGCTGCGGCGGGCGTCGAAGGGGGTGCAGGCCAGGGCCGGGTCCTCCTGGGTGGACAGCGCCCGCATGTTGCTGAAGCCCGCCACCCCGATGGGGATGATGGCCGCCTCGGCCCCGCCGGTGAGCACCGCGTCCAGATACCCGTGCTTGATGGCCCGGTAGGCCTCGCCAATGGCGTTGTTGCCTGTGGCGCAGGCGGTGACGATGGGGATGGAAGCCCCCTGGAAATCATATTTGATGGCGATGAGGCCGCCGGCCATGTTGATGATCATCCCCGGCACAAAGAAGGGGGAGACCCGCCGGGGGCCCTTTTCCATCAGCACCTGCTGCTCCTTGGCAAAGGTGCCCATACCGCCGATGCCCGACCCCACATAGGTGCCGATGCGCTCCGGGGGCAGGGTGCCCTTGATGCCGCTCTCCTCCACGGCCTGGGTGGCCGCGGCCATGGCGTACTGGCAGAACAGGTCGTACTTGCGCACTTCCGATTTTTCCATGTACTGCAGGGGGTCGAAGTCCTTCACCTCCGCCGCCACCTTGCACTTGTGGTCCGCGGTGTCGAAATGGGTGATGGGCCCGATGCCGCACCTGCCCGCTTTCAGGCTGTTCCAAAAGCTCTCTACGTCGTTGCCGATGGGGGTCACGCACCCCATCCCGGTAATGACTACGCGATTCGCCATATCCGTTCCCTCCTCAGGTGGCCAGGCCGCCGTCGACCCGGATGGTCTCCCCGGTGATGTAGTCCGAGTCGGGGGAGGCTAAAAACAGGGCCACGTTGGCCACGTCCTCGGGGGTGCCCATCTTCTTCATGGGCACCTGCACCAGCAGCGGGTTGTCGGCCTTGATGTCCTTGGTCATGTCCGTCTCAATAAACCCGGGGGCGATGCAGTTGCAGCACACCCCGCGGCTGCCCAGCTCCTTGGCCACACTCTTGCTCATGCCGATGAGCCCGGCTTTGCTGGCGGCGTAGTTGGTCTGTCCGGCGTTGCCCACCAGCCCCGCGATGGAGCTGATGTTGATGATCTTCCCGTACTTTTTCCGCATAAAATCCCGGTAGCAGGCCCGGATCATGTGGAAGGCTCCCTTCAGGTTGATGTCCAGCACCGCGTCGTAATCCTCGTCCTTCATGGAGAGCATCAGCCCGTCCCGGGTGACCCCGGCGTTGTTCACCAGAATGTCCACCTTCCCCAGGTCCTGGGACACGGCCTTCACCGTGGCCTCCACGGCCTCCTGGTCCCGCACGTCGCAGGGGTAGCACTTGGCTCGGCGGCCCATGGCCTCAATCTCCCGGCACACCTCCAGGGCGGGCTCCTCCGGCCCCACGTAGATCACGGCGATGTCGGCGCCGTTAGCCGCCAGCTTCAGCGCGATGGCCTTCCCCAGGCCCTGAGAGGCCCCGGTGACCAGCGCGATCCTGTTTTCCAGCTTCATTTTCTACATCCTTTCCAAAATGACGCCCCCGCGCGGGGGCGGTATCCTTCTCACTCTGCCGCTTTCACGGCCTCCACCGCGGCGGAGAGGGTCTCCCCGTCCTCCACCTGAAAGACCTTCGCGCCCTTCACCGTCTTGCGGATGAGCCCGCACAAGGTCTTTCCGGGGCCGCACTCCAAAAAGGTGTCCACCCCCTGGGCGGCCAGGGCCTCGATGGTCTCCTGCCACCGCACCGGGTTCTTCACCTGCTGGACCAAAAGCTCCTTGGCCCCCGCCTGGGTGTAGGGCCTGGCGTTCAGGTTGGCGTACACCGGCACCCGGGGCTCCCGGAGCTCCATGCCCGCCAGCACGGTGCGCAGCTCCTCCCCGGCGCTCTCCATAAAGGGGGAGTGGAACCCGCCGCTCACCGCCAAAGGCACGGCCCGGCCCCCGGCCTCGGCCACCTTCTTGCAAAAGGCCTCAATCTGCCCCTTCTCCCCGGCTACCACCAGCTGCCCGGGGCAGTTGTAGTTTACGGGCCATACTTTCTCAAACTCCTGGCAGATGGCCTCCACCTGTTCGTTCTTCAGCTTCAGCACCGCGGCCATGGCCCCGGGGTTTTCCTCGGCGGCTTTCTGCATGGCCTCAGCCCGCTTGCACACAAAGCCGAAGCCCTCCTCCCCGGGGAATATCCCGGCAAAGCTCAGGGCCGCCACCTCCCCCAGGGAGAACCCGGCCGCGAAGTCGGGCTTTACCCCGGCTTCCTCCAAAGCCCTGGCGGCAGCCAGGTCCACACAGTACACGCAGGGCTGGGTGTTCTTCGTCACAGACAGCTCCTCCACCGGGGCGGTAAAGCACTGCCGGCTGGTGCCCGGCCGCTGGCTGTCCGCGGCCTCGAACACCGCCCGGGCCGCGGGGCTCGTTTCCCACAGGGACTTCCCCATGCCGGTGTACTGGGCCCCCTGCCCGGAAAACACAAAGGCTACTTTACCCATTTGTCCGCTCCTTTCAGCACCTCTTCCGCCTGGGTGAACATCTCTTTGATGATCTCCGCGGCGGGCTGCTCCTTGTTCACCATGCCGGCGATCTGCCCGGCCAAAAAGTCGCCGGTCTTTTCGTCCCCCAGCACAGCGGCCCGGTACAGGGCCCCCGAGCCCATCTTCTCCAGCTCTTCGTCGGAGATCTGGCTGTACTCGGCCTTGGCGTACTCCTTGGCGAACTGGTTCTTGATCTGCCGCACCGGGTGGCCCAGCCGCTTGCCGGTCACCATGGTGGCGATGTCGTTGGCCTTCAGCACTTTTTTCTTGTAATTCTCGTGGACGCCGCACTCCTCGGCCACCAGGAACCGGGTGCCCACCTGGACCCCCACAGCCCCCAGCTGGAAGGCCGCGGCAATGCCCCGGCCGTCGCCGATGCCTCCGGCCGCCAGCACCGGCAGGTCGGTGGCGTCCACCACCTGGGGCACCAGCACCATGGTGGTCAGGTCCCCCACGTGGCCGCCGGACTCCCCGCCTTCCGCGATGATGGCCGTGGCCCCGGCCTTGGTCACCAGCCGCGCCATGGCTACAGACGCCACCACAGGCACCACCTTCACCCCAGCCTCTTTCCACAGGGGCATATAGCGGGAGGGGTTCCCGGCGCCGGTGGTCACCACAGGCACCTTCTCCTCCGCTACCAGCTGGGCCACCTCCTCCGCGAAGGGGGACATGAGCATGATGTTCACCCCAAAGGGCTTGTCCGTCAGGCTGCGGCACAGGTCGATCTGTTCCTTCACATACTGGGCGTTGGCGTTCATGGCGGAGATGATCCCCAGGCCGCCCCCGTTGGAGACAGCCGCGGCCAGCTTGCCGTCGGAGATCCAGGCCATGCCCCCCTGGAAAATGGGGTACTCAATGCCCAAAAGGTCGCACAAAGGCGTTTTTATCATGGTAGGTCCACCTTTCTAAAAAACATTCCGTTTCTCTCTATCTGGGACGGGCGCTTTCGCGCCCTCGTTTCCGGTTTACCCCCAGCGCACCACGCTGGCCGCGCTGGAAAGCCCTCCCCCAAAGGCGGAGAGCACCACATAGTCCCCGGGCTGCAGCAGCCCCTGGCGGTTGGCCTCGTCCAGCAAAATGGGCTCGCTGGCCGAGGAGGTGTTCCCGCAGCGCTGGATGTTGATGAGGAACTTCTCCGGGGCGATCTCCGGCAGCCGCCGCCTCGCCTCGTTGATGATGCGGTAATTGGCCTGGTGGGGGACGACCGCCTTCACCTGCTCCCCGGTAATGCCCGCCTTGGCCATCACCGACTGGATGTCCCGCACCATGGAGGACACCGCGAACTTATAAGTCTCCTGCCCGGCCATGTTCACCTTGTTCTGCTTCAGCTGGTGCTCGTAGAAGGGGGAGTTGTTCCACCAGGTGGGGATGGAGATCACGTCGTCGCCCCCGGCGGTGTGCAGCTCGCTGGCCAGGTAGTTGTCCCCCTCCCCCAGCACCGCGGCCCCGGCGCCGTCGCCGAAGATGACGCAGGTGCTCCGGTCGGTCCAGTCGATGAGGCCGCTCATGCGCTCAGCGCTGACCACCAGAACCTTCTTCACCGTTTTTTTCACAAAAAACCCGTCGGCCACCTCCAGGGCGAACAAAAACCCGGGGCAGGCCGCGTTCATATCAAAGCAGGGGCACGTGGCGCCGATGCGGTTCTGCACCATGCCCGCCAACCCCGGGGAGATGGTGTCCGCGCTGATGGTGGCCCCGATGATCAGGTCCAGCTCCTCGGGTTTCACGCCGCTGTCCTCCAGGGCCGCCAGGGCCGCGGCCACGCCCATGTCCGTGTTGGTCTCGGTGGTGCACACCCGCCGCTCCTTTACCCCCACCCGCTTGGTGATCCACTCGTCCGAGGTCTCCACCATGTGAGAGAGGTCGTCGTTGGTCAGCACCTTCTGGGGCAGGAAGCTGCCGGTGCCTAAGATGCGAAAGCTCATATCCGTTCTCTCCTGTGCTCCTGGATTTTCTGCCGTTTTCCCTCTGGCCGCCCCGCCTGGGCGGGCCGCTGGGACAAGAAACTCTTAACCTCCCTATTTTAGCGGAAAACGGAGGCTTTGTCAAATGACAAAGCCTCCGTTTACCCCCAATACCTGCCCGGTGATGAATTCCTGTTCCGCCAGGCATAAAACAGCCTGGGCCACCTCCTCCGGGGTGCCGGTGCGCTGCAGGGGGGTCTCCTCCCGCAGGGCCGCCAGGTCCGCCGGGGACAGCCCCGCGTTCATAGGGGTGTCGATGACCCCCGGGGCCACGCAGTTCACCCGGATGCCCGAGGGCCCCTCCTCCTGGGCCAAGGCCTGGGTCAGGCCGATGAGCGCCGCTTTCGAGGCGGAGTACGCCGCCTCGCAGGAGGCCCCCTGCTGCCCCCACATGGAGCTGATGTTCACGATGGACCCCCGCTTCTCCCGGATCATGGCCGGCAGAAAGGCCCGGCAGCACAGAAAAGCCCCGGTGCAGTTCACGTCCAGCACCCGCCGCCACTCCGCCAGCGTCATGTCGGTGAGCAAGCCCTTCCAGGCGATGCCCGCGTTGTTCACCAGCACCTCCACAAAACCCAGGTCCCGCTGGGCGGCGGCGGCCATGGCCTCCACCTGGCCCTCGTCGGCCACGTCCGCCTGGTAGGCGAAGGCGTTGCCCCCCTGCTCCCGTATGGCCGCCGCCAGGGCCCGGGCCTCCTCTATCCGGCGGCAGCAGTGGACCCCCACCCCATAGCCCCGCTGGGCAAAGGCCAGGGCGATGGCCCGCCCAATGCCCCCGGTGGCCCCGGTGACCAGCACGTTCTTCCTCACAGCTCCATGTCCCCCTTCTCGTAAAAGATCGCGGAGAGCGCCGCCAAGGGCGCGGTCTCTGTCCGCAGAATGCGCCTGCCCAAAGTCAGGACCTCCGCCCCCAGGGACCGGGCCAGCTCCGCCTCCTCCGGGGCAAAGCCCCCCTCGGGCCCCACAAACAGGAACAGCCGGTCCCCGGCGGCCCGTAAAGCCTGCCTCAGGCTGCCCTGCCCCGCCTCGTAAAAGAACAGCGCCGTCCCCTGTCCCACGGCGGCCTCCAGGGCCTCCTGTAAATTCGCGGCGGGCAGCACCCGGGGCACAGCCCCCCGGCCGCTCTGCTGGGCCGCCTCCCGGGCGATCTTCTGCAGCCGGGCGGTTTTCTTCTCCATACTTTTGGGGTCCGGCCGGGACACGCACCGGCTGCTGTACAAGGGCCAGATCTCCCAGGCCCCCAGCTCCACCGCCTTCTGCACCACGGTCTCCAGCTTGTCCCCCTTGGGCAAGCACTGGCACACGGTGACCTTCGCCCCCGGCTCCCCCAGGCTGGGGGTTTTCCCCTCCACCCGCAGCCACAGCCCGCCGTCCTCCCCCCGCAGCACGGTGCAGGGGTAGTCCCAGCCCTGCCCGTCGCACAGGGTCACCGGCTCCCCGGCCCGCAGCCGCAGGGCCCGGGCTGCGTGGCGGCCGTCCTCGCCCCCCAGGAAATACTTCCCCTGGGGCTCCCCTTCTACAAAAAATCTGGGCATGGCAGCCCCTCCTCTCTTCTGGGCCCATTCTACCTTTCTGTCCCGGGTTTGTCAACTTCTGCCCAAAACCGGTATTTTACAGAAATGTTCATGACTTTTTCCCCAGGATATGCTATACTGGTATCACTTATCGGGAAAGGGGGCCTTGCCATGGCGCGCCGCGCACTGCTTTTCACACTGGCGGTACTGTTCTGCCTGTGCTGCCCCGGCTGCTCCTTTTCCGGACTGGACGCCCAGAACCTCATGGCGCCCCCCAAGTCCAACGCCGACCAGCAGAGCATCCACCAGCTTCTCCAGGGAGACAAGACCGAGCTCACCCTGGTCTACCCCAAAAACGGGGAGTACCGCTCCGCCATCATCATGCACGACTTCACCGGCGACGGCGTCAAGGACGCCCTGGGCTTCTACGCCAAGGAGGACCGGAGCGTAGTGGTGCAGTTTCTGGTAAAACAGGACGGCCATTGGGAGACCGCCGCCACCTTCGAAAACACAGCCACCCAGGTGGACCGGGTCTGCTTTGCCGACCTTTACGGCGACGGCCGGGAGGACGTGCTCATCGGCTGGGGCAGCACCGCCGGCACCACCGGCCGCACCGCCGCGGTCAGCGCCTACCTCTACGAGGACGGCGGCGTCACCGAATCCCCCCTGGGCACCTACGGCGAAATGGCCGTCACCGACTTCGACGATGACGGCATCGACGAGGTGTTCACCATCGATAAATTCGTGGCCGCCGAGGAGGAGGGCGCCGAGCCCGCCCCCGCCCAGGCCAGGGTCTACCAGCTGGAGGACGGGGAGATCCAGGAGGCCGCCTCCGCCCCGGCGGACAACACCATCACCAACTACTCCGCCCTCTCCTTCGGCAGCCTTACCGAGACCCAGCGGGGCGTGGTGGTAGACGGCTCCAAAGCCGACGGCAGCATGACCTCCCAGATCTTCCTCTTCCGGGAAGGCCGCCTGGAGAATTACCCCCAGGGGGTCAACGGGGAGAACTACCAGAACCCCTACACCCGGCCCTCCACCACCTCCTTCACCTGCCGGGACATCAACGGCGACGGCCTGCTGGAGCTGCCCATCGCCACCCTGCTGCCCGGCATCCCCGACGATGTCACCCCCGACTCCACCAGCTACCTGGTAGAGTGGCGCAATTTCAGCGAGGACGGGGGCATCCGCACCGTCCTCTTCGCCCTGATGAACCCCCGGGAGAACTACTGGTTCCAGGTGCCCGGCTGGATGCGGGACCGCATCTCCGCCTCCAACAACGCCGCCCAGCGCACCACCACCTACACCCAGGTGGTAGACTCCCTGGAGGGGGACGACCAGCTGCTGGGCGCGCCCCTGTTCTCCATCCGGGTGTTCCCCCGGCCGGTGTGGGAGAGCCGCGGCCAGAGCAGCGGCTACCAGATCCTCGCCGTCCAAGGGGACCTGGTCTACGGCATCCAGCCCCTCACCCAGGATGAGGAGGGCCAGCGGATCATCCAAGAGGTAACAGACAATTTCCAGCTGATCTCAGAGTCCTGAAACCGGCCCTGCGGGCCAGAAAGGCGTGGCTTCCATGAAAAAGATCTTAGTGGCAGAGGATGAACAGAACATCCGGGAATTCGTGGTCATCAACCTGGAGCGTGCCGGCTACTTCGCCGTAGAGGCGGAGACCGGCGACCAGGCCCTGGAGCTCTACGCCCAGGACCCGGAGGGCTTCGACGTGGCGGTGCTGGACATCATGATGCCCGGCCTCCACGACGGCCTGGCGGTGTGCAAAGAGCTGCGCCGGCACAACAGCTCCATCGGCATCATCCTCCTCAGCGCCAAGACCCAGGAGATGGACAAGGTCAGCGGCCTGATGATGGGCGCCGACGACTACGTGACAAAGCCCTTCTCCCCCTCCGAGCTGGTGGCCCGGGTAGACGCGGTGTACCGCCGGGTGGCCCTGGCCGCCGGCAAGGGGGACACCGCCATGCGGGACGAGCTCATCTCCGGGGACTTCGTCCTCAACCTGCGCAACCGCTCCTTCCGCAAGGGGGACCGCCCCATCGACCTGACCCAGGTGGAATTCCAGATCATGGAGTACTTCTTCTCCCGGCCCGGGGTGGCCCTCTCCCGGGGGGACATCTTAAAGCACGTGTGGGGTCCCGGCTATGTGGGGGAGGAGAAGATCGTAGACGTAAACATCCGCCGCCTGCGGATGAAGGTGGAGGAAGAGCCCTCCAGCCCCCGGCACATCGTCACCGTGTGGGGCCTGGGCTACCGCTGGGACGTGTGACCCGCCCGTTTTAACCGCTTACGAAAGGAGGGGGCGCCGTGTTTACCAAAGGCATTTCCCGCCGGTGGTTCCTCAACACCATCGGCATCGTGTTCGTCATCCTGGTCATCTTCATCGTCTCCCTCTCCTTTATGGTGCAGACCTCGGTGTACAACGGCATCGAGCTGGCCATCACCGGCCGGGTGGACGAGCTGCTCAACTGGCTCTCCGCCAGCTCCGGCGGGTACATGACCTCCGAGTTCACCGCCATCACCCGGGACTATATCGAAAACTACTTCCAGGATAAGGACAAAATGGAGATCATGGCCCTCAGCCGCACCGGGCAGATCCTCATCACCTCCACCGGCTTCGAGCCCGACCAGCAGCAGGCCATGCCCGACTACGACATGGCCCTGCAAAGCGAGGACAGCACTGGCAACTGGGTGGGCAGCCTGAATACCGGGGAGAAGGTCATGGCCATCACCCGGGCCGTCCGGGACGAGAACGGCACCCTGGTGGGCTCCATCCGCTACATGGTCTCTCTGGAGCGGGCCGACCAGCAGACCTTCCTGGTCATCATCATCCTGGTGCTGGCCGGGGCCTTCATTATGCTGCTGCTCACCTTTACGGGCATCTACTTCATCCGGTCCATCCTGGTGCCGGTCAAGCAGATCAGCGCCAGCGCCAAGCAGATCGCCCAGGGCGACTTCGACGTGCGCATCGAAAAAGGGAAAGACGACGAGCTGGGCCAGCTGTGCGACGCGGTCAACGACATGGCCGGGGAGCTGGGCGCCGCCGAGCGCATGAAAAACGACTTCATCTCCTCCGTCTCCCACGAGCTGCGCACCCCCCTCACCGCCATCAAGGGCTGGGCGGAGACCCTGCGGGTGGGGGCCGACCCGGTCACCGCCGAAAAGGGCATGACCGTCATCATCCGGGAGTCGGAGCGCCTCTCCGGCCTGGTGGAGGAGCTCTTGGACTTCTCCCGGCTCCAGAGCGGCCGCATGCGCCTCAGCGCCGCCCGGCTGGACATTTTAGCCGAGCTGGACGAGGCGGTGTACCTCTTTACCGACCGGGCCCGCACCGAGCACAAGGACCTTACCTACGAGGAGAACACCTCCCTCTCCCCCGTCTACGGGGACCGGGACCGGCTGCGCCAGGTGTTCGTCAACATCATCGACAACGCCCTGAAATACACCGAGAGCGGGGGCTCCATCACCGTCTCCTCCCGGGAGGAGGAGGGCTTCGTGCAGGTCATTGTCAGCGACACCGGCTGCGGCATCCCCCCCGAGCACCTGCCCAACGTGAAAAAGAAATTCTACAAGGCCAACCAGCTGGTTCGGGGCTCCGGCATCGGCCTGGCCGTGGCGGATGAGATCGCCGCCATGCACGGCGGCTCCCTGCGCATCGAGAGCCAGGTGGGCGTGGGCACGGTGGTCACCGTCAGCCTGCCCACCTGCGGCTGGCTCCAGTCCCACCCGGAAGCCGCCCCGGCCCCGGAGATCCAAAAACTGCTGGAAGAAAGGAACGACACATGAGCAAAAAGATCACCACCATCGGCGGTCAGGCACTGCTGGAGGGCATTATGATGGTCGGCCCCCAGCGCACCGTGGCCGCCTTCTGCAGCGAGAAAGGGGAAATTTCCACCGAGGAAATCACCAGCCCCCGCCTCACCAAAAAATACCCCATCCTGGGCAAGCCCTTCATCCGGGGCATCTTCTCCCTCATCGACTCCTTCCGCCTGGGCTACAAGGCCCTCTCCCTCTCCGCGGACAAGATCACCGAGGACACCGGCGAGGAAGAGGAGCCCAGCAAGCTGGACCAGTGGCTCACCGACCACCTGGGGGACAAGCTCACCGGCGTCATTATGGGCGTCGCCGGGGTGCTGGGGGTAGCCCTGGCCATCCTCCTGTTCTTCCTGCTGCCCACGGTGCTCTTCAACCTGCTGGAGGGCGCGGTCCCGGCGGACATCTCCGGCTGGCGCTCCGTGTTCGAGGGCTTTTTGCGCATCGCCATCTTCCTGGGCTACGTGGTGCTGGTGTCCCGTGTGCCGGACATCCACCGCACCTTCCAGTACCACGGCGCCGAGCACAAGACCATCTTCTGCTACGAGAACGACCTCCCCCTCACCGTGGAGAACGTGCGCAAGCAGGGCCGCTTCCACCCCCGGTGCGGCACCAGCTTCCTCACCCTCATGCTGCTGCTGGGCATCATCGTGGGCTTCTTCATCCCCTTCTCCAACCCCTTCCTGCGCACCTTCGCCAAGCTCCTGTGCATCCCCATCATTATGAACGTGGGCTACGAGGTGCAAAAGGCCTGCGCCCGCCACGAGGGCCGCCTGTGCCGCGTCATCACCGCCCCGGGGCTTTGGGTGCAGCGCATCACCGTCAAAGAGCCCGACGACAAGATGATCGAGGCCGCCATCGCCGCCATGGAGGCCGTCATCCCTGAAAACGGCGAGGACCTCATCCGGTGACCCACCGCCAGCTCTACCTCCAGGCGAAACAGGCCCTGGCCCAGGCCGGCGTCGACTCCCCGGGCAGCGACGCCCTGGCGCTCCTCTCCCACTTTTTCGGCCTGGACCGCCCCGGCCTGGCCCTCCACGGGGAGGAGACCCCCAGCCCAGAACAGACAGCGGTCTTCCTCCAGGCGGTGGAGGAGCGGGCCGCCCGCCGGCCCCTGCAGTACATCCTGGGCGCCTGGGACTTCATGGGCCTCACCCTGGCGGTGGGGGAGGGCGTCCTCTGCCCCCGGGAGGACACCGCTGTGCTGGTCCAGGCCCTGGCCGGCTTGCTGCGGGACGCCCCAGCCCCCCAGGGCCTGGACCTGTGCGCCGGCACCGGGGCCGTGGGGCTGGGGCTGTGCTCCCTCCTGCCCCAGGCCCATGTCACCGCCCTGGAGCTCTCCCCCCTGGCCCTCCGCTACCTGGAGGAAAACGCCGCCGCCTATCCCCAGTACCAGGTCACCCCCCACCGGGGGGATGTCCTCTCCCCACACACCGCCGGCCGCTTCCCCCGGCACAGCCTGGATTTCCTGGCCTCCAACCCCCCCTACATCGCCGGGGAGGAGCTGCCCACCCTCCAGCCCGAGGTGCAGAAAGAGCCCCCCCTGGCCCTGGACGGCGGCGCGGACGGCCTCCGGTTCTACCGGGCCATCGCCCGGCTGTGGCTGCCCAAGCTCAAACCCGGCGCCCCCTTCGCCGTGGAGATCGGCGAGACCCAGGCCCAGCAGGTCTGCGCCCTCTTCCGCGCCCACGGTGCCACCTCCCTCCGCGTCCACCAGGACCTCTCCGGCCTGGACCGCTGTGTTTCTGGGCGGGTGGCCCCGCAGGACGGGAAAATCCCTCCACAAAAAACGTTCCGGGATTTTGGTCCGTAACCGCGAGCCAAGTTGTATTTCGTGCAACTTACTCGGCCGAGTTTCGCCTTCGCGAAACTCGCGCGCAGGACAGGAAAAATCGCTATCCACTCGCTATCGCTCGTTAACCGCGATTTTTGTCCGTAACCGCAGCATAATCAATGCAAAACTCGCACGGACCGGGCAAGAAAATCCCCCCACAAAAAACGTTCCGGGATTTTGGCCTGTGACCACGAGCCAAGTTCGTAAACCACATCACTTACACAGCAAAACCGCCCCTCCACGGGGCGGTTTTCTCTGTGGTCATATCTGCGCCTGGTTTCCCAGGTACTTTTTCAGGGCATCCTGCAGCACTTGGGAAAAATTCACATGGGCGGCTTCCGCTTCCCGGTTCAGCCACGCCGGGATGGTGAGGGTCTTTTTCACCACACGGTTTTGCGCCCGATCACGAATGGAGGGCATGAACACCTCCACCAGCGTGACCACGCCGCCTTCTTCCGGGTGTAACTCCTGCAGCGGGGTAGGGGCGGGAATCGGCTCTCCATCCTGCTCCATTCCATATAGGTGGACGCCCAACGCCTCTTTGGCATTGTGAAAAGCCTCCTCGGTGGTCTGGCCGCAGGGCAAGCACCCGGGCAAATCGGGAAACTCAATGGAAATCCCGTCCGGGTCATAGTACAGGATAGCCGGATAAGCATAATAATTGGGATACATAAAAACCTCCTTTCCGCAAAAATCAAACGGTTTACGGGAATGTTACGCCCGCCTGCCTTTCAATACTTTTCAACGTCCGTACCGGGATGTCTTTCACGGGGTGTGTAACCGTCACTTTTCCGGGCTTTACGGGGTGTTTGAACTGGTGATGGTCTCCCACGCAAGCGACCTCATACCACCCATCCGCCTGCAAAATCCGAATCACTTCCCGGGACGAATAGCTCTTCATCTCGCCACCTCTTCCTTGATGCTCTTATTATTGCACGTATATTCGCACGTGTCAATGTTTTCTTCGATTTTTTCCCTCTGCACTGCTGTCCTGCTCCAATCCTTCTCCCCAAAAAAAGAGGAAGCCCCCGGCTCCCTCTTCTCTCTCTTATTCCGTCTCAAACAAGATCCCCAATGTGTTGGGCCCGCAGTGGGACGCGATGGTGCAGCTGGCCGCGGTGATATGCACCTCCCGGAACGCCATGGTCTTTTCCACCGTCTTTCGCACCAGGTCGATGAGCTCCGGCCGGATGGTGGAGTAGGTGATGAACAGGTGGTCCCGCTTGATGTTGGGGTACTGGGCCAGCTTGTCCTTTACGTACAGTGGCAGCACCTTCTCCAGATTCCCCCGGTACTTTTTGCCCACGTGCATGGCGCCGCTGGTGTTGTCCACCTCGATGCAGGGCTTCAAACTCAGCAGGTTGGCCCCAAAGGCCACCACCGCCGAGCACCTGCCCCCGGCCCGCATAAAGTCCAGGGTGTCCAGAATAAAACTGGCGTGGCACTTCCCCCGCAGGGCGCTCACCTCCTCGGCGATCTGCCCCGCCGGCAGCCCCTGGCGGATGCGCTCCCCCGCCTCGATGACCTGCAGCGCGATGCCCGTGGACAGGTTATAGCTGTCGATGGGGTACACATGCCCGGCAAGCCCCGGCTCCTGGGAGGCCAGCACGCAGTTCTTCTGGGCGCTGGACAACGCCCCGCCCAGGCAGAAATGCACCACGTCGTACCCCTCCTCCACAAAGGGGCGGAAGTAGTCGGCGTACTCCCCCACGTTGATGGCCGCGGTGCGGGGCAGGACTTTCCGGTCGTAATAGGCCTGGTAGATCTCCTGTACATGGATGTCCACGTTGTCCTGGTAATCCTTCTCCTCCAGGATGATGTGGAAGGGGTAGTAGTGCACGCCGTACCGGGCTTTCAGCTCGTCGCCCATGTCGCAGGTGCTGTCCGCGCTCAAGATCACGTTCCGTTCCGCCATAATGACCCTCCTGTCAGCGCCCTCCCCGGGCGTATGGTGGTTGACTTTTTCCCGCTGTCGTCCTATAATAAGGGTAGAAAGAGAGCCTGCCGGTATCACGGTCAGCCCTCAAATACTGTCATCGAAAATGACCGCATTCCTTGGCTGGGGCGGTCATTTTCTTTTGTCCCAGTAGGTCCACAGGGTCCACAAGAACCCGGCGAAGCCAAAGAGCATGAGCATCACCTGGCAAAAGTCAGCGAGCGTCATGTACATGGGAAATCCCCCCTTTCGAGGGGCGAAACATTTTTGCAAAAGTTTCCAAAAGAATTTCCTATCCCGCAGGGGATAAGACCCCTCTGCTTTTTACAGAGGGCTAACCGCTATCCGTTTCTGGCAGGCTCCCGCGGGTCTCCCCGCAGGGCTATCCTACCATATTTTTCTTCCCATTACAACAGGTTACCTTGTCTTTCCCGCTTCCCTGTCCCGCTCCTGCTCCCGGGCCACGGCCAGCATCAGCTTGATGCGGTTCTCCTGGTTCACCTGGGTGGCGGAGGGGTCGTAGTCGATGGGCACGATGTTGGCCTGGGGATAGATGTTCTTCACCTTGCGGATCATCCCCTTGCCCACGATGTGGTTGGGCAGGCAGCCGAAGGGCTGGGTGCACACCACGTTCTCATACCCGCTCTCGATGAGCTCCATCATCTCCGCGGTGAGCAGCCACCCCTCGCCCATCTTGCAGCCATAGCCGATGACCTGCCCGGCCAGCTCCTTCAGGTGGTCGTAGGGGGCGGGGGCGGTGAACTGGGGGTACTTCTTCACCGCGGCGATCAGGTCCTTCTCATATTTCTGGAAGTACCACTTCAGCAGGGAGCACACCTGTTTCTTGGCCTGGCTCCCCCCGTACAAGGCGATATCCTCCAGCCGGTTGTCCACCTTAAAGATCATAAAGCCCAAAATGCCGGGCACCATCACCTCGCACCCCTGGCTGAACAAAAAGTCCTCCAGATGGTTGTTGGCCAGGGCGGAGTATTTCACGTAGATCTCCCCCACGATGCCCACCCTGGTCTTTTTCACCTTGTTCACCGGGATGGCCGCGAAGGCCTGGGCGATGCGGTCAAAGTACTCCCGCACCTCCCGCTGGGTAAAGGCCTTCCCCTGCTCAAACAGCTTTGTCAGGATGCCGGTCCACTGCTCCACCAGGGCGTCGCTGGCCCCGGCCATCACCTCGTAGGGCTTCACCTGGTTTTTCAGCAGCATCAGCAGGTCGCCGTAGGTCAGGGCGGCGATGGCCTTCCGCAGCAGCGGCAGGGTGATCTTGAACCCGGGGTTACTCTCCAGCCCGGACAGGTTCACCGAGATGACCGGGATAAAGTCCAGCCCGTCCTTGTGCAGCGCCTTGCGCAGCAGGTGGATGTAGTTGGAGGCCCGGCACCCGCCGCCGGTCTGGGTCATGATCAGGGCCACCTTGTGCACGTCGTACTTGCCGCTGTGCAGGGCGTGCATCAGCTGGCCGATGGACAGCAGCGCCGGGTAGCAGGTGTCGTTGTGCACGTATTTCAGGCCCTCGTCGGCGATCTCCCGCCCGGTGGTGCGCAGCAGCTCGATGTGGTACCCGTCGCTCTCCAGCACGTTTTTGATAAGCTCAAAGTGGATAGGCGCCATGTTGGGCGTCAAGATGGTGTAGTCTTTTTTCATCTCCCGGGTAAATTCTACCCGGTGTGCGTTGTCGGACATCGAGAACACTCTCCTTTCCCGTCTTTCCCAAAAGGGAAAGACGCGCAAGGACACGCCTACGGCGTGCCATCCTGCTTTCTTAAAAGAAAGCAGGCAAAGAACTTTTCCGTCGCGGGGCGGGGGAACACTAGGAAAGCAACCCCTTCCGGCCCGACTTTGCCGGGCCACCGTCTCGCCTGCCGGCTCGGGTCCTGCGCCCCGGTGGGGCGCGTCCAGGACCGACCGAAGTGGCAACGGAGACCGCGCAGCCCCCCTTGAAGAGATAGCGCGGGAAAATCTTCCCACCCCCTACCCCCTCCCACGCGCAACTCTTTGCGAAGAGGGCACTGCTCTGGCGCGGGAGGGGGAAGATTCTTCTATATATTTCATTTCAAAGGGGGATTTCATCCCCCTTTGAAACCCCTTTTACGGTAGGCCAGGGCTAAGCGTGCCCTTGGGGGGGAAGGGGGTCCTGGTGCCCGGTGGGCACCTGCGCCCCCTGTGGGGGAGGCAAGTCAGCGAAACTTATTCACTATTCACTATTCACTATTCACTATTCACTCTTCACTCTCCCCTGTCCTTCACGGCCTCCGTCCCCAGCCCCAGGGCCGCGAACAAGCTCCGCAGGCGGATGCGCACCGCCCCCAGGTTGGTGATCTCGTCGATCTTGATCTGGGTGTAGATGCGGTCGCCCTTCTCCAGGATAGACCGCACCTCGTCGCCGGTAATGGCGTCCACCCCGCAGCCGAAGGACACCAGCTGCACCAGGTTGATGCGCTTATCCTTGCTGTCCACCACATACTTGGCGGCGGCGTACAGCCGGGCGTGGTACGTCCACTGATTCAGCACCCCGGTGGGGAACTTCTTCTCCTGGTCGCTCACCGAATCCTCGGTGACCACCACGGCCCCGCACTCGCAGATGAGCTTGTCGATGCCGTGGTTCACCTCCCGGTCCAGATGGTAGGGCCGGCCGGAGAGGATGATCACCGGCAGGTCCTGGCGCTTTGCCAGCTCCAGGTACTCCCGGCCCCGCCGCCGGATGCGCCCCATGTGGGCGTGGTACTCGGCGTAGGCGGCGTCGCTGGCCGCCTGCACCTCCTTCTCCGGAATGGCGGGGAAATATTTCGCCAGAATGGCCTGCATCTTTTTGGGGAAATCCTTGGGCCGGTGCAGGCCCACATAGTCGTAAATGAATTTGGTGTGCTCCAGCGCGGTGACGTTGGCGTCCAGCACCTCGGGGTAATAGGCCACCACCGGGCAGTTGTAATGGTTGTCCCCCAGGTGCTCGTCTACGTTGTAGCTCATGCAGGGGTAGAAGATGGCGTCCGGCCCCATCTCCAGCAGGGCCTCGATGTGCCCGTGCATCAGCTTGGCCGGGTAGCACACCGTGTCCGAGGGGATGGTGTGCTGGCCCCTAAAGTACAGCTTCCGGTCCGATTCGGGCGACCGCACCACCCCAAACCCCAGCTTGGTGAAGAAGGTGTACCAGAAGGGGTACAGCTCGTAGAGATTCAAGCCCATGGGGATGCCGATGGTCCCCCTGGGCCCCTTGCAGGGGGTGTAGGAGTCCAGCAGCTGCCGCTTGTAGTCGTACAGGTTGTACTGGGCGGTCTTGCTGTGCTTCTGCAGGGGCTTGTCGCACCGGTTCCCGGCGATATACTTGGCCCCGTTGGCAAAGGAATTCACCGTCACCCGGCAGTGGTTCTGGCACCCGTTGCAGGTGATGGCCCGCACCTCGTGGGTAAAATGCTCCAGGGCGGCGGCGTCCAGAATACCGCTTTTGCCCCGGCTGTGCTCTTTGGCGTACAGCGCCGCGCCGTAGGCCCCCATCAGCCCGGACACCGAGGGCCGGGTCACGTTCTGGCCGATCTCCTTCTCAAAGGCCCGCAGCACCGCGTCGTTGAGGAAGGTCCCCCCCTGCACCACGATATGCTTGCCCAGGCTGGCGGCGTCCACCACCCGGATCACCTTGTACAGGGCGTTCTTCACCACGCTCATGGAGAGCCCCGCGGAGATGTTCTCAATGGAGGCCCCGTCCTTCTGGGCCTGCTTCACCGAGGAATTCATAAACACCGTGCACCGGGAGCCCAGGTCCACCGGGCTGTCGGCGAACAGCCCCAGCTTGGCGAAGTCCGCCATCTGGTAGCCCAAGGCCCCGGCAAAGGTCTGCAAAAAGCTGCCGCAGCCCGAGGAGCACGCCTCGTTCAAAAAGATATTGTCAATGGTCCCGTTCTTGATCTGGAAGCACTTGATGTCCTGGCCGCCGATGTCGATGATGAAGTCCACCTCCGGCTCGAACTTCCTGGCGGCGGTAAAGTGGGCGATGGTCTCCACCACCCCCATGTCCAGGCCAAAGGCGTTCTTAATGATCTCCTCCCCATAGCCCGTAGAGGCCGCGGAGCAAATCTGGATATCCGGGAACTTCCGGTACAGCTCCAGCAAGAACTCCCGCACCAGGGGCACCGGGTTGCCGGAGTTGGGCAGGTAGTGGGAGAAGATAATGTCCCCGTCCTCGTTTACCGCCACGGCCTTCACCGTGGTAGAGCCCGCGTCAATGCCCACATAGGCCTTCTTGTCCGCCAGCAGGGGGGCGCCGGTGTCCACCTTGTCCCGCTGGTGCCGCTCCACGAACTCCTCGTACTCCGCCTGGTTCCGGAACAGCGCCGAGCTGGCCTGGTAGTGGTGGCTGGAGCTGTAGTGCTTGATCTTGTCCGTGATCTCCTTCAGGTCGAACTCCTCCCCCGCCTCGGAGAGGGCCGCCCCGGCGGCCACATAGTACAGGGAATTTTCCGGGCAGATGCCCTTTACCCCCAGAATCCGGTCAAAGGCCTCCCGCAGCCGGCTGAAGAAGGTCAGCGGCCCCCCTAAGTACACCACGTTCCCGGTGATCTCCCGGCCCTGGGCCAGCCCGGCGATGGTCTGGTTCACCACCGCCACCAGGATAGACGCGGCGATGTCGTTCTTCTGGGCCCCCTGGTTCAAAAGCGCCTGGATGTCCGACTTGGCGAACACCCCGCACCGGGAGGCGATGCTGTAGGTGCGCTCGCTCTCCCCGGCGATCTCGTTGAGCTCCGTGGGGGTGATGGACAGCAGCGTGGCCATCTGGTCGATAAACGCCCCGGTGCCCCCGGCGCAGGAGCCGTTCATCCGCACCTCCATCGAGCCTGTGAGGAACAAGATCTTCGCGTCCTCGCCCCCCAGCTCGATGACCACGTCCGCCTGGGGCAGGTATTTCCTGGTGGCCGTGCGGGTGGCGTACACCTCCTGCACAAAGGGGATGTCCAGGTCCTCCGCCAGTCCCATGCCTGCCGAGCCGGACACGCACAGGCTGGCCCTTTTCAGCTCCGGGAATTTCTCCTGGATGCGCAAGAGCATCCCCGAGGCCTTCTCCGCAATCTGGGAGTAGTGCCGCTCATACTCCTGGAATACCGGCTCCCCCTCCTGGCTGTACACCACGCACTTCAAGGTGGTAGAGCCTACGTCTAACCCGATCTTCATGTTTTTCTTCACCAATTTCTCACTAAGATTGCCGCCCCTTCTCACCATCGCCTTCCGGCCCGGGGCGGCTGGGCAAAAAGGCAGGGAAACTCAAAAACAGGAATTTTTCGCAAAACCAGAAAAATCCCGCTTCTCAAAGAGAAATGATACCATTTTACGACGAAAAAATCAAGTTTGCCGGGCTGTGCAAAACCTGGGAAATGTCAAAAAACAGCCGCCTTTTTTCATTCTATGCGCCCCAGGGGGAGTAGAAAACCAAAACTGCCGGTGCTATAATAGAGGGCAGAACAAACGAAGGGAGACCCTGCCATGGACCCTGTCACCTACCAGCGCCCGGTCTACTACTACGAGACCGACCGCATGGACTGCGTCCACCACTCCAACTATATCCGCTGGTTCGAGGAAGCCCGCATCCACCTGATGGAGGAGCTGCGCTTCCCCTACCAGGAGCTGGAAGCCGGCGGCATCGTTAGCCCCGTGCTCCACGCCGAGGCGGACTACCGCGCCATGGCCCGCTTCGGGGAGACCATGGAGATCGCCGTCCAGGTGGAGAGCTACACCGGCACCCGCATCGCCTTTTCCTACCAGGTGCGGGACAAGGCCACCGGCGTCCTCCGGTGCCAGGGCCGCACGTCCCACTGCTTCCTCAACGAGGACACCGGCAGGCCCGTCTCCCTCAAAAAAGCCGCCCCCGCCTACCACCAAAAGGTGCTCCAGGCCCTGGGGGAAACGGAATGAGGAGGAACCCATGAAGAAAAACGAGATCGCCCTTACCCCGCCCATGGGCTGGAACAGCTGGGACTGCTACGGCAACTCCGTCAACGAGGAGCAGCTCTTGGGCAACGCCCAGTACATGGCCGACCACCTGAAGGAGTCCGGCTGGGAGTACGTGGTCTGCGACATCCAGTGGAGCGAGCCCAACGCCGGCAAGGAGAGCCCCTACTACGTGCCCTTTGCCTGGCTCACTTTAGACGAGTACGGCCGCCAGCTCCCGGCGGTAGAGCGCTTCCCCTCTGCCGCGGGGGGCAAGGGCTTCGGCCCCATCGCGGAGAAAATCCACAGCCTGGGGCTGAAATTCGGCATCCACATCATGCGGGGGGTGCCCCGCCAGGCGGTGCACCAGCACCTGCCGGTCCTGGGCACCAACACCACCTGCGACAAAATCGCCTCCGCCACCTCCCTCTGCCGGTGGAACACCGACATGTACGGCGTCGACCCCAGCAAAGAGGGCGCCCAGGCCTACTACGACTCCATCTTCCAGCTCTACGCCTCCTGGGGCGTGGACTTCGTCAAGGTGGACGACATCTGCAACACCAACGCCTACCCCGCCGACCCCTACTCCGCCGAAAAGGAGATCGAGCTCATCCGCAAGGCCATCGACAAGTGCGGCCGCGACATGGTCCTCTCCCTGTCCCCCGGCCCTGCGGTCATCGAAAAGGCCTGGCACCTGCGGCAAAACGCCAATATGTGGCGCATCACCGACGACTTCTGGGACCGCTGGGACCTGCTCCTCGCTATGTTCGAGCGCTGCGAGGTCTGGCAGCGCCAGGTCTCCCCGGGCTGCTGGCCCGACTGCGACATGCTCCCCCTGGGCAGCATCCGCCTGCACCTCCAGGACTACACCGGCCCCACCGGGCCCGAGTCCATCGGCACCTGGACGAAATTCACCCAGGCCGAGCAGATCACCCTGATGAGCCTCTGGTGCATCTTCCGCTCCCCCCTGATGATGGGCGGCGAGCTGCGCAACAATGACGACTTCACCCTCAGCCTCCTCACCAACCCAGAGATTTTGCGCATGCACCGCCAGGGGGAGGAGGCCCGCCAGGTGCGGCGCTCCGCCCGCTCCTGCGTGTGGCAGAGCCGGGACTGGGAGGACGGCTCCACCTACGTGGCCCTCTTCAACCTCCGGGACACCCCCGGCGAGGTCACCGTCTACTTCCACGAGCTGGAGCTTCTGGGCAAATACGCCGTCCGCGACCTGTGGGCCCACAAGGACCTGGGGGAGGAGGCCGAAGGCCTCACCGCCACCCTGCCCGCTCACGGCGCCGCCGTCTACCGCCTCAAGTGGCTGGGCTTCGAAGAATAATCCCCCCGCATACCAAAAGGGAGGCTGCCATGGCAGCCTCCCTCTTTTGTTCTCTCAAAACAGCAGCTCCAGGGCGCCAAGCAGCCCCGACTCCTGCCCCAGCTCCGCGAATTTGAAGTGCACCTCGCCCCCGGCGTGGTTGTACTGGTCGAACACCTTCCGCACCCGGCCGAAGAGCAGGTCCCCCATCTTGATGAGCCCGCCCCCAAACACAAAGCAGTTGATGTTCAGGGTCATGTACAGGTTGAACACCCACACCCCCAGGTACAGGGCCATCTGGTCCAAGGCCCGCAGGGCCATGGCGTCCCCGGCCCGGGCGGCGATCTCCAAATGCCGGGCGGTGATCTTCTCCGGCGTTCCCGCCAGCTCCACCATCTGGGTCTTTTCCCCGGCGGCGATCCAATTCTGGATGTGCCGCACGATCATCCCTCCCGAGCAGTAGGACTGCAGACACCCGGCGTTCCCGCACCCGCAGGGGATGCCCTCCCCCGGGGACACGATGGTGTGCCCGCTCTCCCCGGCAAAGCCGTCGCTGCCACGGAACAGCTGCCCGTCGATGATGATCCCCGAGGACAGCCCCGTGCTCACCGGGCAGTACAGCATGTGGGGGAACCCCCGCCCCGCCCCCTGGCGGGACTCAGCCAGGGCGGCGCAGTGGCCGTCGTTGTCCACTACCACCTTCACCCCGGGCAGCAGGCTCGTTACAAACTCCTCCACCGGGAAACCGCTCAGCCCCGGCAGCATGGCGCACAGGGCCACCCGCCCCTCGTAGAACTTCACCATCCCCGGCACGCCGATGCCCAACCCGGCCAGGCCCGCGGGGTCCACCTCATGCTCCCGGCAGAGGGCCCGCAGCTCCTCCACCACCTGGGTGAAAAACGCCTCCCCCGGCAAGCCCGGGTCCGAGGCAAACTGCCCCTTCCCCACCAGGGTCTTGTCCTCCCCGAACAGTCCCAGGGCCACCTTGGTCCCCCCGATGTCCGCCGCGGCATAATACTTCTGTGCCATCTCCGACTCCTCCCTTCCGTTTGTACCATCATACCCCACCCCGCCCAAAAGTGCAAGGTATTTTCTTTTTTGGCTGCAACTCGCCCCCTGCCCAAAAGGGTTTTCTTCCCTGCTGGTTCCCTCCCCCTTCCCCCCCCAAGGGCACGCTTAGTCCAGGCTTGCTGCAAAGGGGGTTCCAAAGGGGGAGCGTCAGCTCCCCCTTTGAAATGAGATGTATAGAATAATCTTCCCCCTCCCGTACAAGCAAGCCACCCTCCCCCGCTCGTTTCTCTTACGGGAGGGGGCAGGGGGGTGGGCACGAGTCAAGTCTCACTACGTTCGACTTACTCGGCAAGAACCGCTTGGGAGTTTGCAAAACTCCCATTTTGCTCCTGCAAAACCGCGCTTCTTGCGGCTTCTATAAAACTTGTAGGTACTCCCCCAGTCATGGCTGTGCCATGACAGCCCCTTCAAAGAGGGGTGAGCGAGCGCCAGTGGCGCTCTGGTGCGAACCGACCGAGCCGGCAGGCGAGACCCAGCCTCCCTCCATGAGGGCCGCTACGTGCCAGTGGCACGTTGCCCAGCGGCCGACCGAGGCGGCAGCCGAGACCGCGAAGCCCCCCTTTGAAAAACTTAATATAAGTAAAAAACTCCCCCTGCCATCTTCCGATGACCGG
This sequence comes from Candidatus Acutalibacter stercorigallinarum, assembly GCA_019112625.1. Lineage (GTDB taxonomy): Bacteria > Bacillota > Clostridia > Oscillospirales > Acutalibacteraceae > Acutalibacter > Acutalibacter stercorigallinarum. The sequence goes on from DXIW01000004.1 coordinate 28,282, forward strand.
GGGAGCTCTCCTTACCATTCAAAAATCAGACTGCCGCCGCTTAAATGCCCAACAGCCCCGGGACGGCGTCCTTCATCTTCTGGATGACCGCCTCGCTGTCGGCCCGGGTGGCACCCTTGCCGGAGAGGTAGATCTTGATCTTGGGCTCGGTGCCGGAAGGCCGCACAATCAGCTTGCAGCCGTTCTCCATACGGTACTCCAGCACGTTGGACTTGGGCAGGTCGATGACCCCCTCCTTGTCCCCATAGGCCACCGACTCCAGATAGTCGCTGCGGCCAATGACCTTGGCCCCGGCAATCTCGGCGGGCGGGTTCTTCCGCAGGGTGTCCATGATGTTGTTCATGGTCTTCATGCCGTCCTCGCCCTCAAAGCCGAAGTTGCACAGGTCGTTCTTATAGTAGCCGTACTTCTCATACAGCCCGTTCATCACGTCCAGCAGGGTCTTGCCCTGGCGCTTGTAGTACGAGGCCATCTCGCAGATGAGCATGCTGCCGTCCACGGCGTCCTTGTCCCGCACATACCCGCCGGAGAGGTACCCGTAGCTCTCCTCAAAGCCCAAGAGGTAGCTGTCGGCGTTGCCCTCTTTCTCCTCCAGCTCGGCGATGATGTCCCCGATGTACTTAAAGCCCGTCAGGCACCGGCGCAGCTCTACGCCGTAGTCCTTGGCGATGGGGTCCACCATGTCCGTGGACACGATGGTGGTCACCGCCACCGGGTGGGCGGGGAGCTTGCCCTGCTCCTTCTTCACCTTGGCGATGAAGTCCAGCAGCAGGATGCCCACCTCGTTGCCGGTCATCAGTACGAACTCGCCGCCCTGGTTCACAGCGATTCCCACCCGGTCGCAGTCCGGGTCGGTGGCCAGCAGCAGGTCGGGCTGCAGCTTGTCGCACAGCTCCAGGCCCTTCTGCAGGGCCTCCCGGATCTCCGGGTTGGGGTAGGGGCAGGTGGGGAAGTTCCCATCGGGCTCGCTCTGCTCCGGCACCACGGTAACGTCTTTCACACCGATGCGGTCGAGGATGCGGGTCACGCACATCTTGCCGCTGCCGTTTAAGGGGGTGTACACCAGCTTCAGGTTGCTGGCGTCGTCGATGAGGCTCTCTTTATACACGTCGTCCAGGAACGCGGACACCGTCTCCTCGCCGATGTACTCGATGAGGCCCTTGTCCACGCCCTCCTGGAAGTCCATCTTCTTCACGTCCGCGAAAATATCCAGGGCGTTGATCTCCGCCATAATGCCGTCGGCCATCTCCGCGGTCACCTGGCAGCCGTCGCTGCCATAGGCCTTATAGCCGTTGTACTTGGCGGGGTTGTGGCTGGCGGTCACGCAGATGCCCGCATCGCACTTCAAATGCCGCACCGCGTAGGACAGGGAGGGGGTGGGCATCAGCTGGGGGTACAGGTAGGCCTTGATGCCGTTGGCGGCCAGCACCGCCGCCGACTGCTGGGAGAACAGCACGCCCTTGTTCCGGCTGTCGTGGGCGATGGCCACCGACTGGGGCTTGCCCTCCGCGTGCTTCAGCAGGTAGTTGGCAAGGCCCTGGGTGGCCTTGCGCACGGTGTACACGTTCATGCGGTTGGTGCCCGCGCCGATCACGCCCCGCAGGCCGCCGGTGCCGAACTCCAGGTCCCGGTAAAACCGGTCGTTAATCTCCTCGGGCTGGTCCTTTACCGCCAAAAGCTCCTCTTTCAGGTCCGGGTCATCCAGATCCTGCTGCAACCATCTCTCGTATTCTGACATACGCTGCCACACACCTTTCTGAAAACTTGGGCAAAGCCGCGCTGCGCGCGCTTCCCCCTGGTACCGCCCTGGCAAACCGCCAAAGTTTCTATTGTAAGATTACCATTTTTTGTGGCCCCTGTCAACCGAAAATGGGTCAACTTTCCCGCAGCTTTACCACATTCGTCACAATGCCCTGGGGGGTGATGTCCACCGTGCCGTAGCTGGGCTCCCATCCGCTCAGCGAGCCCGGGTTCAGCAGGTACAGTCCGTCCGCGTAGTCCTCAAAGGCGTTGTGGGTGTGGCCGAACAGCGCCACCTGGGCCTTTTTCTCCCTGGCGGCGCACTCCAGGGTGTAAAACCCCGACTTCACCCCGTACAAATGCCCATGGGTGTAGAAGATCTTCACCCCGTCCACGGTGTACTCCCCCACCACCGGCAGGGAGGACCCCCAGTCGCAGTTGCCCCGCACCTGCAAAAACATCTTCTCCGGGAAGGACCCCCGGGCCCGCTGGACCTCCTCCTCCCCATCCCCCAGGTGGATGACCACCTCCGCCTTGGGCTGGGCCAGCAGCGCCCGGCGCAGGCCGGCGTCGTTGCCATGGGTGTCCGATACCACTAAGATCCGCATAAACAATTCCTTCTCTCCAAAAGATCGGGGCCCTGCCCCGTCATAGACTCCCCCGCCCCCGCATAGAATGGAAGGACGCCAGGGCGCTGCCCTGGACTACGGGAGAAAGGATGCCCTGCCAATGAACCACGAACAACTGGAAGCCATGCTGCGGTCCGCCGCCCAGCGCATGGGCACCACGCCGGAAGCCCTCCAGCGCGCCGCCCAGAACGGGGACCTCTCCTCCATGCTGGGCCGCCTGGACCAGAACCAGGCCGCCGCCATGGAGCACGTGCTGTCCGATCCCGAAGCAGCCAAAAAGCTGCTCTCCACCCCCCAGGCCCAGGCCCTGCTGCGGCTTCTGGGCCAGGGGAACGCCGGAACGTGACACGTAAGGAGGGATGACCATGGAGGACCTGGGCCAGCAGCTCCAGCACATGCTGTCCGACCCCCAGAGCCTGCAGCAGCTCCAGGGCCTTCTCCGCTCCCTGGGCCAGGGGATACCGGAGGCCCCGCCGCCCCCCGCCCCCCAGACGGCCCTGGGGGCCCCGGGCGGGGCGGGCCTCACCCCCCAGGCCCTGGGCCTGGTGACAAAGCTGGCCCCCCTGCTGGGCCAGGCCAGCCAGGAGGACGACGCCACCCGGCTCCTGCGGGCCCTGCGGCCCCTGCTGGGGGAGGCGCGGCAGAAAAAAGTGGACGAAGCCATCAAGATTCTGCAGCTCATGCGGCTGCTCCCCCTCTTAAAGGAGAGCGGCCTGTTTTCCGGCCTGGCCGCGGGCCTGCTGTAAGGGAGGGATACCATGGCGGAATACGATCTGGGCCGCATGCAGGAGGAGGCCGTCCGCCGGGCCAAGGAGATGCAGTCCCGGGCCCGCATCCCCCACCCGGCCGGGCCCCGGCGCCCCGAACCTCCCCCGGCGGAGCCACCCCCGGAACCCCAGGAGCCCCCGGCGCCCCCAGCGGTGCCCGCCGCCGCCCTGGACGCCCTCTTCCAGGACAAGGAGCGCACCCTCCTCCTGGCCCTGCTGGTGCTCCTCTCCAGCGAGGACGCCGGCCACGACCTCCTCTTCGCCCTGCTCTTCCTCCTCCTCTGACCCCGGCGACCCCAGGAGGAGTGAGCTTTCTCGTTGCTTCACTTTTTCAAAGGGGGGCGATGGTCGCCAGTGGCGACCGTCTATCGCCGACCGAACCGGCAGGTGAGACTTCATCCCCCGTGGGGGGATACAAAGGGGGCGCGCCCCCTTTGAAAAACTTTATATTATTTTGAAATTAGAAATCCCCCTCCCGTTGCGGCAAGCCCCCCTCCTGCACAAACTATCACAACGGGAGGGGGCAGGGGGAGGGAACCGCCAAGAAAGCACCCCTTCCGCCGCCCCCGGCGGCACCTCCCCCTATGGGGGAGGCTGCCTCCCTCTTTGAGGGCGCAGCTCTCCGGTGGAGAGCGTTCTGCGCCGACCGAACCGGCAGGTGAGACGGTGTCACGCCTCCGGCGTGACGGAGGGAGTACGAGTCAAGTCCCACTACCGTTCGCCTACCCGCCACGGACCAAAAACCCCGGTTAGCGAACGAAGTGAGCGGTTAGGGGTTTTTCCTGTCCTGTCCGGTCACGGACAAAATTCCGGCGGGCGCAGCCCAGAGGGATTTTCCTGTCCCCACGAGTCAAGTTGCACTTTGTGCAACTTACTCGGCCAAAAAGCCCTCGCGGGCTTTTTGCGCACAGACTATCTGACCTGCCCCTTCCCCCGCACCAAAAACTTGGTGGAGGTCAGCTGTTCCAGGCCCATGGGCCCCCGGGCGTGGAGCTTCTGGGTGGAGATGCCCATTTCGCAGCCCAGGCCGAACTCGCCCCCGTCGGTGAAGCGGGTGGAGACGTTCACATACACCGCCGCGGAGTCCACCTGGGTGGTGAAGGCGGCGGCCGCCGCCGGGTCCTCGGTGACGATGCAGTCGCTGTGGCCGGTGGAGTGGGCGGCGATGTGGGCGATGGCAGATTCCAGGCTGTCCACCA
>DXIW01000041.1 GCA_019112625.1 Candidatus Acutalibacter stercorigallinarum
AAAATCATCACTGCTGTACACAATGTCGATGATATAAGCTTCGTTGCCGTCGGGATAGACATGGTACAGGTCCGGCCCGGAGTAAACGCCAAAAAGTTTTAGTGAATGAACGGTAAGGCCGGTTTCCTCCAGAACTTCTCGTTTGGCAGCTTCCTCCACGATTTCCCCTAATTCCACCTGGCCCCCAGGATAGCCCCAACACTTATTGTCGTTCCGCTGCTGAAGCAACACTTGGTTACCTCGATAGATGATAATGCTTGCCCCTGTAAGCTGAAATTTTTTTCCCACCCAGTTAAGATACCTCCCGCAAAAATTAGTTCAAAACAATCTCTTTGTGCTGCTCGGCAGAGTCGTAGATGGCCTGCATCATCTCGGCGGTGATGATCACCGTGTCGATGTGGGAGGGCAGCTTCTCGCCGGTCTTGATGCAGCGGATGAAGGCGTCGATCTCGTTCTGGAAGTGGTCGCGGGTCTGGAACTTGGGCGTGGTGGACACCAGCGCGCCGTTCTCCGTGGTGTACAGGGTGAAGTCGGCGCCGTACTGCAGGCGGATGCCGCCCTTATCGCCCATGAAGTCGATGTAGCGGTCCTCTTCCCCGATGTTCTGGGCCCAGGCGCCGTTGACGGTGATGACGGGGCCGGAGGTGCGGATGAGGGCGGTGACGGAGTCGTCCACGTCGTAGGTGCCATCGTACTTGGGCGGGCCGGCCCACATGTTGGTGTAGACGTAGTTTTCCATGTCCTTGCCCAGCTTGCAGAAGGTCTCGCCGGTCACGGTCTTGACCGCGGGGTCGCCGCAGCAGTACATGACGATGTCCAGGTAGTGGACGCCCCAGTCGATGAGGGCACCGCCGCCGGCGATCGCCTTGGTGGTAAAGGCGCCGCCCAGGCCGGGGATGGACCGGTGGGCCCGGAAGCTGACATACACGTGGTGGATGTTCCCCAGCTTGCCCTGGTCGATGTACTCCTTGATGCGGTTCACGCCGTCGTTAAAGCGGTTGACCACGCCGATGTTCAGCACCTTGCCGGTCTCGTGCTGGACTTTCTGCATCTCCAGCGCCTCGGCGTAGGTGCGGGCGGCGGGCTTCTCGCACAGCACGTTCTTCCCGGCCCGCAGGGCGTCGATGGCGATGACCGGGTGGACATTGTTGGGGGTGCACACGGACACGGCCTCCACCTCGGGGTCCTTCAGCACGTCGTGGTAGTCCACCACGGCGGTGCCGCAGCCGTACTTTTTCACGGCGTTCTCCGCGCGCTCGGGGATGATGTCGCAGAAATATTTGATCTCTGCTTCCGGGTTGTTCAGGTAGGACGGGATGTGGGCCGCATTGGCGATGGTGCCGCAGCCGATGACAGCTACTTTCATTCCAATACACTCCTTTATGTTTTAGAAAGCCGGGGCTTTCCATTTCTTTAAGGTGATTATACCCCATTTCTCCCCGTTTGGAAAGGGGTTTCGAAAAAATCGAAGTGACTGCTTTTTTCGGAGAGGCCGATGTGGTATAATTGTGGTAGAAATCGCGCAGGCCCGCAGCGGGCCGGAGGAGGAACAACCTATGAACGAGACTATGGAAGTGTTGATGAAACGGAAATCCGTGCGGGTGTTCGAGCAGAAGGACATCCCCGCCGAGGTGAAGGAGGCCATCCTGGGGGCGGCCATGCGGGCCCCCACCGCGGGAAACTCCATGCTCTACTCCATCCTGGACATCACCGACCAGGCCCTGAAGGACAAGCTGGCGGAGACCTGCGACCACCAGCCCTTTATCGCCGCGGCCCCCATGGTGTGGGTATTTCTGGCGGACTACCGCCGCTGGGTGCGGAAATTCCAGCAGGCCGGGTGCGAGAACGTGCCCGCCCCCCGGCTCAGCGACCTGATTCTGGCCACCAACGACACGGTGATCGCCGCCCACGCCGCCTGCGTGGCCGCCGAGAGCCTGGGGGTGGGCTCCTGCTACATCGGGGACATCATTGAGAATTGGGAGGAGCACCAGAAGATGTTCCGCCTGCCCCAGTATGTGGCCCCGGTGTCCATGCTGGTGTTCGGCTACCCCACCCAGCAGCAGAAGGACCGGCCCCAGACCAGCCGCTTCCCCAAGAGCATGATCGTGATGGAGAACGGCTACCACGACCTGACCGAGGAGGAGCTGCGGGACTACTACCCCGATGACAAGGCCCGGGCCTTCTGCAACCGGAAGTATGTTTCGGACTTTGCCTGGGAGATGGACCGCTCTACCAAAGAAATCCTGAAAAACTGGGAGGGGAAATAAGGTTTTCCTCCCCCGCCCCCTTGACAATCTTTGTCTTGGGGGCTATAATTTAGCTATACTAATTAGCAACGCTAAATAGTGATGGAAAGGAGGAAGCTATGGAGGACCGGTACGTGCGGCAGTTCAAAAAAGGGGCGCTGGAGATGATCCTGCTGTGCCTCATCGCCCAGGGGGAGACCTACGGGTACGAGCTGCTCACCCGGCTGAACCTGCAGGGGGGCAGCGTGCTGGGCTACGCCAGGGAGGGCACCATCTACCCCATCCTCTACCGGCTGCAGGAGCAGGGGCTGTTACAGATCCGCCTGGCCCCCTCCCCGGCCAACGGGGGGATGAAGAAGTACTACTCCCTGACGGAACAGGGCCGCGAAGCCCTGGGGGAGCTCACCGATTTTTGGGAAAAGTACGTCCGCTGCGTGGACGGCTTTCTCGGCCAAGCAAAGGAGGAGACGGTATGAAAGAGGAATACATCCGCAGGGTAAAAGGGCACCTTCCCCTGCCCCGGCAGCAGAAGCGGGAGGTGCTGCGGGACCTGGAGGAGATCTTCGCCTCCGCCGGGGAGCACGGGGAGAGCGAGGCCCAGGTGCTGGACCGGCTGGGCAGCCCGGAGGAGTACGCCAAAGAGGTGCTGGCCCAGACAGGCTTCGCGCCCAGGCCGGGGAAAGCCGCCCTGGGGCTGGCCCTCTCCGCCCTGGTGTGCGGGGTGTGTTTGGCCCTGTTTGTCTGGAGCCAGAGCGGCCGCCTGCCGGAGGACGCCATCGGCGGGGCGGTGGGCAGCACGGGTATCCAGGTGGCGGGCGGCGTGGACCTCTCCCCTCTGCTGCTGGTAGCGGCGGCCGTGGGGCTGGTGGGGGCGGTGCTCTTTGCTTTCTGGCTGCTTCGAAAAAGAAAGGGGTAACAGATGAAAAGAAGACAGGGAGCCACGTGCCTTTTGGCAGCACTGCTGGCCGTCCTCTGCGCGGGGTGCGGGAGCCGCCTTTCCCTGGAGGACCACACCTGGGCCATGACCGTGGTGTTCGACAAAGACGTCCAGGTGGTGGCCTGCGCCCCCGGCCAGAAGGACCTGTATCCCCATGCGGAAGCAATAGAGCTCACTTTTACCGCCGAAAACGGCAGACTGACATGCAGCCGGGAAAACATCACCGGCACCTACCGGCAGACGGAGGCCAACCTGGACGGCAGCCTCTACGAGCTGTATGTGGAGGACTGGGGCCAGGGCTTTGGCGGCTGCGCCTATACGAAGCACGCCACGGGGGAAACCGTTCCCACCTTCGCGGTGCAGTTTCCGGAACGATATTCCCTCTATTTCACCGGCGAATAGACCGGCATGACAAAAGCCCCGGAGGGTCTCCCCTCCAGGGCTTTTTGTCTGGGATGTGTGACCAGGCCTGTAAGCCGGGTTCTGTCGTGGACAGTCATCTATCTTGGCCGGACGTTGCCGTCCGGCTCACGCCACCTCCACGGGACGCGCGGGCCGCGCTGTGTGTCCCTCCACGGTGTTGCTTCGGATAGGGTTTACAGGGCCACGGGGTCTCCCCCGCGCCGGTGAGCTCTTACCTCGCCTTTCCATCCTTACCGGGCAAGCCCGGCGGTATCTCTCTGTTGCACTTTCCCTGGGGTCGCCCCCGGCGGCGGTTAGCCGTTATCCTCGCCCTCTGAAGCCCGGACTTTCCTCAGACGGGGGGTTTCCCCCTTCGCCCGCGACTGTCCAGCCTGCTCACACGACTTTTATTGTACGGGGAGTTTGTCTCCCTGTCAATAATTTTTTTCCGAGAGCAGCCGGTTCTTCTCGTCCCACAGCCGCTGGGACAGGTCCACATAGTAGGCGTGGGGGTTCTCGAACCGGGTGACCTCCTCCCACAGGGTGTCCACCTGGGCGGCGCAGTAGGCCTTCACCGCGCTGAGGGCCCGGGGCTGGTACACGCACTCCCCGGCCCGGAACAGCTGGACCTGCAGGGGCACGGCGTGGAAGTTCTCCACAGTCTTGCGCTTCCAGGTGTGGTTGGGGTCGAAAATGGTGTAGGGCTGCTCGTCGTCGATAACCTCGTCGTGCATGGTGATCACGTCGGCGATGGCCTTGTCCGTCTCCCGGTCGAAGAGGCGCCACAGGCTTTTGAAGCAGGGGGTGGTGATCTTGGTCACGTTCTCGCTGATCTTGATCTTGGGGATAACGGCGCCGTCGGGCTTCTCCACGGCGGCCAGCTTGTAGACGCCGCCGAACACCGGCTCGGAGGAGGAGGTGATGAGCCGCTCCCCCACGCCGAAGGAGTCCACCTTGGCCCCCTGCATGAGCATGTCCCGGATGATGTACTCGTCCAGGGAGTTGGAGGCGCAGATGGGGCAGTCCTCGAACCCGGCGTCGTCCAGCATCTTCCGGGCCTTGCGGGAGAGGTAGGTGATGTCGCCGCTGTCGATGCGGATGCCGCCGGGCCGCAGGCCCTGGGGCACCAGCACCTCGTTGAACACCTTGATGGCGTTGGGCACGCCGGACTTCAGCACATTATAGGTATCCACCAGGAGCACGCAGTTTTTGGGATAGGCGGCGGCGTAGGCCCGAAAGGCCTCGTACTCGCTGTCGAAGAGCTGCACCCAGCTGTGGGCCATGGTGCCCAGGGCGGGCACGCCGAACATCCGGTCGCTGAGGGTGCAGGCCGTACCGGCGCAGCCCCCGATGTAGGCCGCCCGGGCGCCGTACACCGCCCCGTCGAAACCCTGGGCCCGGCGGGAGCCGAATTCCATCACCGCACGGCCCTGGGCCGCCCGGACGATGCGGTTGGTCTTGGTGGCGATGAGGCTCTGGTGGTTGATGCACAAAAGCACCATGGTCTCGATAAACTGGGCCTGGATGGCGGGCCCCCGCACGGTGACGATGGGCTCCCCGGGGAAGATGGGGGTGCCCTCGGGCACGGCCCACACGTCGCAGGCAAAGGTGAAGTGCCGCAGGTAGTCCAGAAACTCCTCCTGGAAGATGTGCTTGGAGCGCAGGTATTCCAGGTCTTCCTCGGTAAAGTGCAGGTTCTTCAGGTAGTCCACCAGCTGCTCCACCCCGGCCATGATGGCGAAGCCGCCGTTGTCCGGCACCTTCCGGAAGAACATGTCGAAGTAGCAGATGGTGTCGGCGTAGCCGTTTACCAGGTAGCCGTTGGCCATGGTCAGCTCGTAGAAATCGGTGAGCATGGTCAGGTTGAACTGCGGGTCGTAAAAATTCTTGCTCATGTCCTCTCGCCCCTGTCTCCCGGGTCTTTTTTCCGGGCACATTTTGTTTATTATATCATATCCCGCGGAAAAGTACAGGGGGAGGGCCCGGTTCTTTCCTGATTTTCCTATTTTTTGCCGGTTGTTCATACAAGTGTGAAATCACCAAATTTTCCCGAATTTTTTAATTTTAGTCCCCTATTATTCTATAAACGCATTGATTTTCCGAATTTTGTCCATTATAATGGAGAGAAACCTGGGGGTCCAGGTAAAATTACGCTTCTATGACGTATGGAGAGAGGACCATGAGACTGAGAAGCCAGCCCCTTGGGAACAAAAACTTAATCGGTGCCCGGGTGGAGGCTGCTCGAAAAAGCCAAGGCATGAAACAGAAGGAGCTGCTGGCCCAGCTGCAGGTCCGGGGCGTGGACCTAAACGCCTCCGGCCTGTCCAAGCTGGAAGGGCAGATCCGCTTTGTCACGGATTTTGAGCTGCTGGCCCTTTCCGACATTCTCAATGTGTCGGTCAGCTGGCTGCTGACCGGGGAGGAAAAGAAATGATTGGCATCCCCTTTCGCAGCCGGCCCATGGGCGCCAAAACAATGCTCTGCGGAAGGCAGGGTCTCGAAAATCCCTCAGCTTGGAAAGAAGCTGAGGGATTTTCGTATATTCCGGCGGGAACGCTGCATAGTAAAAAGAGCGATGACCACCGAGGGGGCCTGCCACTATGCTGCGAAATGGGGAGCTGAAGCGCCTGCGGCCACTGCTGCTGTTCTTTTTGGGGTATACCCTGCTGTTTTTGGCGTGGGTAAAGACGTTTTTCTACACCCTGCCCCTGCTGCTGGGGCTGCTGGTGGCCGGGGCGGTGCAGCCGGTGATCCGGTTCCTGGACGAAAAGTGGCGCTGGCACCACACGGCCTCCACCCTGGCGGCCACAGGGGCGGCTCTGGGACTGCTGCTGGCGGGGGTGATCTTCCTGGGGGCGGCAGCCGTCCGGGAGACCGCCGGGTTCCTCTCCAGGGTGGCCCAGGGGGACCTGCCCGATTTCTCCCCGCCTGTCACCCGGTTTTTGCAGGGGGTGCGGGACTTCCTCCAGGAGCTGGACCTGGACCTGCTCCTTCAAAATCGGGAGAAGATCCTGGAGTGGGTGCAGGGCAGCCTGGGGCTGGTCCTCTCCTGCCTGAGCGCAGTGCTGGGGGTGCTCACCTCCCTGCCCACCTTACTAACCCTGGTGCTGGTGACAGGCTGCGCGGCCTTTTTCTTCGCCCGGGACATGTGGAAGCTGAAGGCCGGGCTGCGGGGATTGTGCAGCGACAGGGCCGCTGGCTGCCTGAAAAGCGCGGCCCGCAGCTCCACCGGCGCCGGGCGGCGGTGCTTGCTGTCCTACCTGCTGCTCACGTTCATCACCTTCTGCCAGGCCTGTATCATTCTCGCCATCTTGGACGTGGACTACCCCTTCACCATCAGCCTGGTCACCGCGGCGGCAGATGTGCTGCCGGTGCTGGGGCCGGGGCTGGTCTTTGCCCCGCTGGCGGTGTACCAGCTGCTGTTGGGAGAGTACGCCAAGGCATTGGGGCTGCTCATCGGCTGGGGGGTCATCACCCTGGTCCGGCAGGTGGCCGAGCCCCGGCTGGTGGCAGCCACCGTAAAGGTCCACCCCTTGACGATGCTGGCGGGGGTGTACTTCTCTCTGGTGGCGGGCAGCCTGTGGGTGCTCCTGTACGTGCTGGGGCTGTGCCAGCTCTACGCCGCCTTCCGGGAGAATGGGGCCCTCCCCTCCCTGCTGCCGCCGGCGGAGGACACAAAAGCCCGGGACTTGTAAAAAGTCCCGGGCTTTTTCGCAGGGTGATATTATTTAGAACCGCTCGGAGAGCAGCTTCTCCGAGGCCGCCAGGGTGACGCAGATGCACAGCAGGTGCATGGCCTGGCTCAGCTCCTCCTCCGGGGGGAAGGAGGGGGCGATACGGATGTTGCTGTCGTTGGGGTCGGCGCCGTAGGGGAAGGTGGCCCCCGCATCGGTGAGGACCACGCCGGCGTTGCGGCACAGCTCTACCACCCGCTTGGCGCAGCCGTTCATCACGTCCAGGTTTACGAAGTAACCGCCGTTGGGATGGCTCCACCGGGCCACGCCCAGGTCCCCCAGCTCCCGCTCCAGGGCCTCCTCCACAATGCGGAATTTGGGCTCCAGGATCTTCCGATGGCCCTGCATCAGGGAGTAGACGCCATCCAGGTCGTGTAAAAACAGGATGTGCCGCAGCTGGTTGAGCTTATCCGGGCCGATGGTCTGGGTGGTGAAGCGCTTCTTCAGGTCCACGATGTTCCGGGCGCTGGCCCCCAGGGCGGCCACGCCGGCGCCGGGGAAGGAGATCTTCGAGGTGGAGGCGAAGAACAGCACGTTGTCCTCGGTGCCCTGCTTCAGGCACTCCTCGTACAGGTTCAGCAGGGTGTCGGGGGTGTCGGTCAGGTCGTGGACGCAGTAGGCGTTGTCCCACATGATGCGGAAGTCCTTGGCCGCGGGCTTCAGGGCGGCAAAGCGCCGCACCGTCTCGTCGGAATAGGTGACCCCGGTGGGGTTGGAGTACTTGGGCACACACCAGCAGCCCTTGATGCTCTCGTCCTTCTCCACCAGCCGCTCGATCAGGTCCATGTCGGGGCCGGTTTTGAGCATGGGCACGGGGATCATCTCCACGCCGAAGTACTCGGTGACGGCGAAATGCCGGTCGTAGCCGGGCACCGGGCACAGGAATTTCACATGCTCCTGCTTGCCCCAGGGCTTGCAGCCCCCGAAGCCGTGGGTCATCCCCTGGGAGATGCAGTCGAACATCATCTGCAGGCTGGAGTTGTTCCCCAGGATGATCAGGTCAGCGGGCAGGCCCATCATGCCGCTGAAAATCTCCCGCATTTCCGGCAGGCCGTTCCAGATACCGTAGTTGCGGCTGTCGTCGCCATTGGAGTTGGCAAACTCGCTGCGGGCCTTAAGCGCCTCCAGCACCCCCAAAGCCAGGTCCAGCTGCTTCGCGCAGGGCTTGCCCCGGGCCATATTCAGGCTGACATGCAGGGCCTTGAAATCCTCGTACTGGCTTGCGGCCTCCTGGTTTACCCGCCGCAGCTCCGCCTTATCCATCGCCGCCAGTTTCATCACAACAGCTCCTCTATCCCCTTTGTTTTGCATGGGTGCAAAGCGAAGAGGTTCATTTTAGAAAGTCAAACTTCTTGTATTTTACTCTATCGAAGAAAAAAATGCAAGTTCATTTTCGCAATCCTGCATTTTTTATGTTTTACACGATTCCCAATTTTGCGGGCGGGCTTTTCTGTGCAACCTTATGAAGCTGCAAAAAACCCGGAAATTTCCCAGGAAAATGGGGCCGCGGGATTTGTATTTTTCCCGGGGATATGGTATACTGGGCACAGCGCGGCCGGGTCTTTCCTGGCTGCACTCATTTTTGCAGATACTATCAAAATCGGGAATGGAGGACATTATGGGCGGATTTTTTGGAGTAGCTTCCCAAGACGACTGCTTGCTGGACCTGTTCTTCGGCACGGACTATCACTCCCACCTGGGCACGCGCCGGGCGGGCATGGCGGTGTACGACCCAGAAAAAGGGTTCGACCGGGCCATCCACAATATCGAGAACTCCCCGTTTCGCACCAAATTCGACAAGGATGTCAGCGAGATGAAGGGCCGGCTGGGCATCGGCTGCATTTCAGACTATGAGCCCCAGCCCCTGATCGTGCGCTCCCACCACGGCACCTATGCCATCGTCACCGTGGGGCGCATCAACAACGCCGAGGAGATCGTCAAGTCCCTGTTCGAGTCCGGCCACTCCCACTTTCTGGAGATGAGCGGCGGGGACATCAACGCCACGGAGCTGGTGGCCGCGGTCATCAACCAGAAGGACGACCTGCTGGAGGGCATCCGCTACGCCCAGGAGACCATCGACGGCTCTATGACCATGCTGCTCCTCACCCCCCAGGGCATTTACGCCGCCCGGGACAAGCTGGGCCGCACCCCGGTGTCCATCGGCCAGAAGCCCGGCGCCCACTGTGTGGCCTTCGAGGGCTTCGCCTACCTGAACCTGGGCTATACCATGGAGCGGGAGCTGGGCCCCGGCGAGGTGGCCCTCGTCACCCCCGAGGGAGTGGAGACGCTGGCCGCCCCCGGGGACAAGATGAAGATCTGCACCTTCCTGTGGGTGTACTACGGCTATCCCTCCTCCTCCTATGAGGGCGTCAGCGTGGAGGAGATGCGCTACCGCTGCGGCGCCAAAATGGCCCAGCGGGACGACGTGAAAGTGGACACTGTCGCCGGCGTGCCCGACTCGGGCCTGGCCCACGCCATCGGCTACGCCAACGCCTCGGGCATCCCCTTCTCCCGGCCTCTCATCAAATATACGCCCACCTGGCCCCGGTCTTTCATGCCCACCATGCAGAGCCAGCGGGATATGATCGCCAAAATGAAGCTCATCCCCATCCACGAGCTCATCCGGGACCGCAGCCTGCTGCTCATCGACGACTCCATCGTCCGGGGCACCCAGCTGCGGGAGACCACCGACTTCCTGTTCAAAAGCGGGGCCAAGGAGGTCCACGTGCGGCCCGCCTGCCCGCCCCTGCTGTACAGCTGCAAGTACCTGAACTTCTCCCGGTCCACCACCTCCATGGACCTGATCACCCGGCGGGTCATCCGGGAGATGGAGGGCACCTCCCATCCCAAAAACTTGGAGCGCTATGCCGACCCGGAGACCTGCGAGTACCAGAAGATGGTGGAGACCATCGGCCACCAGCGGAACTTTACCACCCTGCGCTACCACCGGCTGGACGACCTGATGGACTCGGTGGGCATCGACAAGTGCAAGCTGTGCACCTACTGCTGGAACGGCAAAGAGTGATATTCCCTATAAAAAGCACAGAAAAGGGCTACCACGGTTTTCGCGGCAGCCCTTTTTTGCCTATGGGAACATTTACACGGCGTCGTACTGCTCTTTCAGCCAGGCCTGGGCCTGGAGCAGGCCCTCCTCGCTTAAGGGGAATTGGGCCTCCTGCTTCTCCCCCGCCCGCTCGAAGCACAGGTCCTCCCGCCAGGTGAAGGCCTCCAGGCGGGCCTCCTCGGCGTTGGGCCGCACCAGGTACCGGAGCATGGCCCCGGTGGCCGGGTCCTTGGTGCGGCTGCCGGTGAAGGTGTTGCCCTCGGTGAAAAATGTCAGCTTCTGGATCTCCATCTCTTCCATTTTCGTTACCTCCTTTTCTCACTTGCTCGCCGCTGCTTTTTCCTGCACGGTGCTCTTCAGCCGGGTGCCGGAGAGCCTGCCGTAGAGGAAGTCCCGCTGCGCCCCGGCCGAGCGGTTCACGGCTGCCTCCAGCAGCAGGGCGCAGAGCCCCGCGAAGAGCCACACCGCCACCAAAAACGCCCCCACCAAGGAGGAGTCCAGGGGCAGCTGCCGGAACAGCCACGCCACGCCCCAAAAGGCATAGCAGAACAGCTCCAGCAGGGCGTAGCGCAGCAGGTTGCGCCACAGCAGCACCCGGCTCCCGTCCCGGTTCACCACGCAGAATTTGGTGAGCCGCTTGCCCAGGCTCTTGCCCCCGCAGGCCCACTGGAACAGCCCGAAATACAGCAGGTAGGCCACAGGGAAGGCAAAGGGCAGCCGGAAGATACTGAGCAGCCCGTAGAGGAGGGATACAAAGAACATGTCCACCAGCAGGGCAAAGCACCGCCGGGGGAAGGTGACCCGCTCCCCCTTCTCGTAGGACTTCTCGTCGATCCGATCGCGGTCCGGCAGGATACGCCACAGCCAGCCGGTGACCAGGTAGCCCGCCAGGCCGCCCAGGGTGTTGCAGAGCAGGTCGTCCACATCGAACAGGCGGTAGGCCCGGGGATAAAAGCCGTAGAGGCCCGACAGCTGGGTCAGCTCGAAAAACAGGCTGAGGCAGAAGCTGGCGATGCCGGTGAACAGGGCCTTTCGCCGGAAATAGTACCGCAGGTAAAACCCCAGGGGGAACAGCAGGGCGAAATTGAACACGAACTGCAGGGTGAAGGTGCTGGTCAGCGCCGGCAGGTAGGTGGAGGGGTCAGTGAGGACGAAGTCCGTCTCCCTGGACAGGTCCCGGAAAAAACTGAAGGGGATGAGCTGCACCGAGGGGCCGGTGAGCTTGGCCACCTCGTCCCAGTCCGGCAGGGGGAGGATCACCAGGCAGTAGGCGCACAGCAGGTAGAGGGCAAAGGAATAGGCCAGGAAAAAACGCAGGAAGGTGACGCTGCCGAACTTCCGGTAGTGGTGGAGGAGGAAGGGCAGGGTAATCACCGCCGCCACCAGGGGGAAATAGAGGAGCGCCGAGCGGATTACGCCCACATAAAAACCCATGGTAAAGTCATCCCCTTTCCGTGTTCCTTCCGTACAGGAAGGCTCTCCCCCGCTTTCCCACCTGGCGGATGGCCCCGGCCTCTCGGAGGGTCCCCAGGGCGAAGGAGGCCTTTTTGGGGGAGAGCTTCCCCGCCTTGGCGAACTCCTTGGCGGTGAACTCCTCCGGCAGCCCGGCGGGCAGCAGCAGCCGGTAGTCCGATAAGGAGCGGACCCACAGCTCCCCCAGCAGGGCCAGGGGCAAGCGCTCGTACCGGGTGGAGCCCCGCTTGCCGTTGTTGCCCCAGCCGTTTTGCAGGCGGTACTCCTCCACCTCCAGGAACACCAGGCACAGCCGGAGGTTCTCGTGGCCCAGCCAGGGCTTGATTTTGGAGAGCTCCGGCAGCACCTCGCAGGCCTGGGCCTGCTTGGGGCTTTTCCGCCGGGGGGTGATGGAGCCGTCCTCCCCCAGCCACACCAGCCATTTCAGGGCCGGGATGGGGTACACCACCGTCACCGGGCCCAGGGGGAGGAAGTGCTCCAGCTTCCCACGCAGCCGGGAAAAGTCCCGGGTCTGGACCTCGGTGATGCCCCCGGGGCCCCGGATGTCCGCCACAAAGCGCCCCACCGGGACCTCGGTCTCGTCCCCAGGGCAGCGGAAATACTCCTTCAGCGCCGCGTGGAGGGACCGCTCCCCCAGGGTGCCGATGCCCTGCCGGGCCCGGTCCCCGGTGAGGGCCGCCTCGCAGGCGGCGGCAAAACGCGCCGGGTCCATCAGTCCAGCTGGAACAGCCGGGCGAAATTGTCGTAGAGCATGGCCTGGTTCTCCTCCTGGGAGAAGCCCAGGGCAAAGAAGCGCTCCAGCTCCTCCTTGGGGTCCCACATGGGGAAGTCGGTGCCGAACATGGTGTGGTCCACCCCGAAGTGGGCGATGTTCTCCTTGGCTTCCTCCGGGCTTACCTTGAACAGGGAGCTGGAGGTGTCGATGTACACGTTGGTGCCGGAGAGCTCCCGGCGGGCCTCCTCCCACTCGCTGTAGCCCCCCAGGTGGGCGGCGATGCAGGTAAAGTCAGGCAGCTTGTCGATGACGTTCATCAGCCGGTGGGGGGAGGAGAAGTCCGTGCGGCTGTCCCCGGTGTGGAACAGCACCGGCAGCCCCCGGCGGTGGGCCTCTTTGTACACGTCCAGCATTTTGGGGTCGTCGATCATAAACTCCTGGAAGTCCGGGTGCAGCTTGATGCCCCGCAGCCCCCGGGCCTGGATGTCGTCCATTTCCCCGGAAATGTCGGTGATGTCCTGGTGCCAGGCCCCCAGGCCGATGAACTGGGGGTACTTTTCGCACTTCTCCTGGATAAACTGGTTGATGGAGCGGACCTGCTCCACCTTGGTGGCCACGGAGCACACCAAAAACCGGTCGATGCCGGCTTCCCCGCCCCGCTGGGCCAACACGTGGGGCAGCCCCACGTTGTGCATGGGGATGTGGTAGAAGTCCCCCACCGAGGCGGTGGCTTTCTCCGCGATCTTCCCGGGGTAGATGTGGGCGTGGGCGTCGGCGGCCCGATAGGTCACGCCGTTGTGCTGTACGGGCATAGGGTCATTCCCTTCCTTTCTCTGTTTGTACCTGCTGCCGGGCCCGCTCCCGCTGGGAGTAGACGCAGCCGCAGTAATCCTGGCGGTAGAGGCCGAACTGATGGGACAGCTCCACCGAACGCTTATAGCCGTCTTTTTTCTTAAAATCCGAGGGCAGGTGCTTTACCCCGAACTCCTCCCCCACCTCCTCGCCGATCCGGTTCAGGGCCGGGGCGTTTTTTAAGGGACTGATGGACAGGGTGGTGGTAAAGTAGTCGAAGCCGCCCTCCCCCGCGGCCCGGGCGGCCTCCCGCAGGCGCAGGCGGTAGCATTTTATGCACCGGGCGCCGCCCTCCGGGGCGTCCTCCAGACCCTGGGCCATGGCTTCGAAGGCCTCGCCGTCATAGGCGCAGGGCAAAAAGGAGACCGGATTCGGCAGGTCCATCTCCGCCACCAGCCGCCGCAGCTCCGCCTCCCGCTTCTGGTACTCCGCAAAGGGGGCGATGTTGGGGTTGTAATACAGCAGGGTAATGGCAAAATAGGGGGAGAGCCGCTCCAGCACCGCGCTGGAACAGGGGGCGCAGCAGGCGTGGAGCAGCAGTGTGGGCGGGGGCCCCTCTTTTGGCAGCCTGCCGATGAGACGTTCCTGCTCTTTGGAAAAATTGCGCTGCGGTGTCATGGTCTCTCCCCTTTCGGTCAGAATCGTGGGGATTTTTGAAAAATCCCTACCAAGTGTAGCACAGCCTGGGGCCGATTGCAAGCCTCCCCTACGCCAGCCCCAGCTGCCGGAGGGCCTGGCCCACCCCATCGTGGGCGTTGTCCGCCGTGTGATGGGGGAAGCGCTCCAGCAGCTCTTTGGGGGCGTTGCCCATAAGGAAACCCTGGCCCACGGCCTGCAGCATCTCCATGTCGTTGTAGTTGTCCCCGAAGGCGGCGGCCTCCTCTGGGAGGATGCCGTAATGGGCGCAGGCCTGCCGCACCCCCCAGGCCTTGGTGACGCCCCCGGCCATGACCTCCAGCAGGGTGTCCGCCGAGCGCACGATGGAATACCCCGGGAAGGCCGCCACCATCTGCCGCTCCAGCCGGCG
Source organism: Candidatus Acutalibacter stercorigallinarum (assembly GCA_019112625.1). Lineage (GTDB taxonomy): Bacteria > Bacillota > Clostridia > Oscillospirales > Acutalibacteraceae > Acutalibacter > Acutalibacter stercorigallinarum. The sequence continues at coordinate 14,451 of DXIW01000041.1, forward strand.
GATGTCCGCCGGCTCCCCCATGCACAGCAGCTTGTGGACCTCCTCCCCGGTCAGGTCCTCCAGCCAGCCCTGCCGGGCCTGGGCGTGTACCACGGCCTCCTCCCCGGCCACCCGGGGGTCGGAGCGGTCCCGGGCCAGCCACTGGTCGAAGGCGTAGATACACACGGTGACCGGCCAGCCTTCGAGATAGTCCAGAAGGCGGCGGGCCTCCCCCTTGGGAAAGCCCCGGTGGAACAAGGTGCGCCCCGCCGCGTCCCGCATCAGCCCGCCGCTGAAGGAGATGACCCCGCACCGCAGGCCCAGGTCCTCCAGGAGGGGGGCCACCGCCGTAGGACCCCGGGCAGTGACGATGACGAAGGGCACGCCCCGGGCCTCCAGGCCCAGGACAGCCTGCCGGGTCTGGGGCAGCAGCCGGTGGCAGGGGTCCAGCAGAGTGCCGTCGATGTCGCTGAAAACGATCTTCACCATAGTGGGTCCGCCTTTCGGAAAAAAGTTGATACCTGGGGGTTATGCTTTCATTATACTACAGCCCAGAGGGTTTTTCCAGGGCGGCGGCAGTTTCCGGTTGACACCGGTGGGCGGAATGGGGTATCATAAACGCAGTACGCACAGAATGGTTAGGGAGGGTCGGGGATGGACATCTCGTTTTTGTGGTCCAACGATCTCATCAACGTCAGCGTGATCGCCTGGGTCAGCGCCCAGCTCATCAAGGCGGTGGTGGACACCGTAAAGCACAAGCAGTTCGACCGCCACCGGCTGGCGGGGGCAGGAGGCATGCCCAGCTCCCACTCGGCGGTGACCTGCGCCGTGCTGCTCACCTCCTACTACCTGTACGGCTTCAACTCCTCCACCTTTGCCTTGGCCTTCGTGGTGGCCCTCATCGTCATGTACGACGCCACCGGCGTGCGCTGGGCGGCGGGGCTCCACGCCCGGGCCATCAACCAGCTGGTGGAGTACCTGAACAACAGCGAGGACCAGGAGAACAAAAACGCCCTGGCCGAGCTCATCCCCCGCCTGAACGAGTCCTTGGGCCACCGGGTCATCGAGGTGATCTGCGGGGCGCTTTTAGGCTTTGCCATCGCCTTTATCGCCCACCTCATCCGCCAGGGCGGGGTGTTCCTGTTCTGAAATCGCTTCCTTTGGCCTGGGCAGGCATTCTGCCCGGGCTTTTTTGCGGCTGTTTTCCGGCGGAGAGCCTTGTGCTCCCGCTGCTTTTGTGCTATAATATTAAAGTTTTGACTGCGACTTGTAAAGCGAGGGAATTTCCCATGTAGTACCGTAAGTCACCCCGGAACGATTTTTCTCTTGAGAAAGGATGACTCTATCTTGCCAGAACTACAAAACGAAATCCAGCGCCGGCGGACCTTTGCCATCATCTCCCACCCCGACGCCGGTAAGACCACTTTGACGGAAAAGCTGCTGCTCTACGGCGGGGCCATCAACCTGGCGGGCATGGTAAAGGGCAAGCGCAACTCCCGCCACGCCGTGTCCGACTGGATGGAGATCGAGAAGCAGCGGGGCATCTCCGTCACCTCCTCTGTCATGCAGTTCCAATACGACGGCTACTGCATCAACATTCTGGACACCCCCGGCCACCAGGACTTCTCCGAGGACACCTACCGCACCCTGATGGCGGCGGACTCGGCGGTGATGGTCATCGACGCCAGCAAGGGCGTGGAGGCCCAGACCCGGAAGCTGTTCAAAGTCTGCGTTATGCGGGACATCCCCATCTTCACCTTCATCAACAAGATGGACCGGGACTCCCAGAGCCCCTACGACCTGCTGGACGAGATCGAGAAGGAGCTGGGCATCGGCACCTACCCCATGAATTGGCCCATCGGCTCGGGCATCGACTTTAAGGGCGTGTACGACCGGGAGCGGGACAAGGTGCTCATTTTCGAGCCGGAGGGGGAAAACGCCGGCCGCAAGGAGGTAAAGGAGCAGGATTTCTCCTTAGACGACCCGGCTCTGAAGGACTGGACCGGCCCCTACCTCTACGACACTTTGAAGGACGACGTGGAGCTGCTGGACGGGGCGGGGTACGAGTTTGACCTGGACAAGGTGCGCCACGGCAAGCTCTCCCCTGTGTTTTTCGGCTCGGCGCTCACCAACTTCGGCGTGGAGCCTTTTTTGGAGAGCTTTCTGCGCCTGACCACCCCGCCCCTGCCCCGGAACACTGCCCAGGGCACGGTGGACCCCTTTGACCCCAACTTCTCCGCCTTTGTGTTCAAGATCCAGGCCAACATGAACAAGGCCCACCGGGACCGCATCGCCTTTATCCGCATCTGCTCGGGGAAATTCGAGAAGGGCATGGAGGTGGAGCACGTCCAGGGCGGGCGGAAGATGAAGCTGGCCCAGCCCCAGCAGCTCATGGCCCAGAGCCGGGAGATCATCGAGGAGGCCTACGCCGGGGACATCATCGGCGTGTTCGACCCGGGCGTGTTCTCCATCGGGGACACCATCTGCGCGCCGGGGAAGAAAGTGGTGTTCGAGGGCATCCCCACCTTTGCCCCGGAGCTATTCAGCCGGGTGCAGCAGAAGGACACCATGAAGCGCAAGCAGTTTGTAAAGGGCGCCACCCAGATCGCCCAGGAGGGCGCCATCCAGATCTTCCAGGAGATCGACTCCGGCATGGAGGAGATCATTGTGGGGGTGGTGGGCAGCCTGCAGTTTGACGTGTTCCAGTACCGGATGGAGAACGAGTACAACGTGGACATCTCCATGTCCACCCTGCCCTACTCCTTTATCCGGTGGATCGACAACGAGGAGATCGACCTGAAAAAGCTGAACCTGACCTCCGACACCAAAAAGGTACAGGACACCAAGGGCCGCTACCTGCTGCTCTTTGCCAACCAGTGGAGCATCAACTGGGCCTTGGAGCACAATGAGGGCCTGCTGCTCTCGGAATTCAGCAAAAACTGACAGGAAAAAGAGCCGGCGTGCGCCGGCTCTTTTTCCTGTGCTTTTATTTTTACTGGCTCTGGAAGTCCCGCAGGGCGTCCCGGGCTTTTTCCAGGTCGGACTTTTTGACGTAGAGGTAGTACAGCGAGGCGGGGGTGGCGGGTTTCCCCGCGTTGCGCATCCAGGCGCTGGAGCCACCCGGTATGGTGGCAAAGGTCTTATACCGGATGTTCTCCCCTTTCAGGGCGGCTATGGCCTGTACGTGCTTGTCGGCGTCCGCGGTGGACTGCAGCTCGGCCCACCGGCGTAAGAGAAACGATAATGGCATACAATAGCACCTCACTTGTCATAGACTCCCGCCGTCCGCAGAGCGTGACGGGCCCGCTCCAGGTCGGCCTTTTTTACGTAGAGGTAGTACAGAACAGAGGCGCCGGGCCGCTCCCCCGCCGCGCCCACTGTGCCCGCGCGCCGGGTGTTGTGGCCCATGGCCTGGGTCTTTTCCTGGAACGGGATGCCTTCCCCCTCCAGGGTTGAGAGGGCCTGGTAGTGCTGTGTCCCGTCGGTGGTCACCGCCAGCTCCTCCCAGGGTGAAAAAAGGGCAGAGAAAGACGTATGGCCTCACCTCCTCGCCGGTGTGGAAACGGCCCTTGGGGCCGATGGATACAAAAAGGGCCGTGGCAGCCGCAGCCGCGCACAGCCCCTCTGTTTTTTACAGGATGATCTCGCCGTCTACCGTGCCGGGCAGGGCGGCGGCGTTGGACTCGTCGGTATCCACATGCATGGCCAGGGCGTACTTGGGGCTCACGCGGCACACCACGTCCCCGAAGATGAGGGCGCGGCCGTTGTAGTCCACCTTTACGGACACGATCTGCTTGTCCACCACACCGGCCTCCTTGGCCTCGTCGGGGTTGAAGTGAATGTGGCGCTTGGCGGCGATGACGCCTTTCTCGATGGTGACCTCGCCGGCAGGGCCCCGCAGGGTGCAGCCGGGGGTGCCCTCCAGGTCGCCGGACTCCCGGATGGGGGCGGTGACGCCCAGCTTGCGGGCGTCGGTGAGGGAGATCTCCACCTGGGTCTCGGGGCGGGTGGGGCCTAAGATGGACATGGACATAGAGCCCTTGGGGCCTACCACCTCTACCTTCTCGGTGCAGGCGAACTGCCCGGGCTGGGAGAGGTCTTTTTTATTGGTAAGGGTCGCGCCCTTGCCGAACAGGGTCTCCAGGTCGGCGTCGGACACATGGACGTGATGGGCGGAAGTTTCTACCATAACTTTCATACAGAGTTCCTCCTTTGGACATTTCCTTGTTTCTATTGTACTACGAGATGGGAAAAAATTCAACAAATAAATGGGATTTGCCTCTCCCCTTTTCTTGTGCTACAATAGGGGAAAACCACCTGGGAGGGGTACCTGTGTACAAAAATTGGAACGACCTGGAAAACGCCTGCCTCAGCTGCCAGAACTGCGGCCTGTGCCAGGGGCGGCACCACGTGGTGTTTGGCGCCGGGCCCAGGGAGGCCCAGGTGATGTTCGTGGGCGAGGGCCCCGGGGAAAACGAGGACCTGCAGGGGGAGCCCTTCGTGGGCCGGGGCGGCCAGTTTCTGGACAAGCTCCTGGCCGCGGTGGACCTGGACCGGCACACCAACATCTACATCACCAACATGGTGAAGTGCCGCCCGCCCCAGAACCGGGACCCCCAGCCCCAGGAGCAGGAGGCCTGCCTCCCCTGGCTGCGGAACCAATTCGCCCTGCTGCGGCCGAAAATCCTGGTGTGCCTGGGGCGCATCGCCGCCATGAAGCTCATCAAGCCGGACATCAAGATCACCCGGGAGCACGGGGTCTTTTTCGAAAAGGGCGGCATCCTGATGATGGCCACCCTCCACCCCGCCGCCCTGCTGCGCAGCCCCGGGCAGAAGCCCGCGGCCTTTGAGGACTATCTGAAGCTGCGGGAGAAGATCGACGAGCTGGGCTGCGACATCGCAAAGCAAAGCTGACACGCCAAGGAGGGAGAACCATGAAGTACCGTATCCGCGCGCTGGGAAAATACCAGAAGGCCGTGCTGGCCGCAGCCGTCCTGCTGGTCCTGGTGTTTTCCGCGCTCTACCCCGTCACCATGGGGCGGGAGGGGTACCTCTACCGGGGGGCGCTCCTCACCCCCGGCCAGGAGGAGGGCGGCACCGTCTACACGGGGACCGTCAACTGGGAGGAGGCCCGGTTCACCGTGGCCCCGGACAAGGCGGTGACCTTCCAGTACGGGGAGACCGTCTACGGCCCCTACACCGCCACTGAGGACCCCAGCGCCGTTCCAAAAGACGCGGGTATAAGCGGCCTCACCGGCGTGGAGCTCCGGAAGGGCGAAGAGGTGATCTTCCGGGGCGGCGTGATACAGCAGGGAGACACCCTGTGGCTCTACCACGAAAACGGCGATCTGGAGAACGGGGGCATCACCATCACCACCAGCGCCGGGGTGACCTTGGACGAGAACGGGAACGTGGTGGACCCCAACGAGCCCTCCCCCTCCACCATTTTGGAGCTCATGGGCGGTCCGGCGCTCACCCACAAGGGGGACTGGCTCCCCTATCTGCTGGGGGTATTCCTGTGCGCGGTCACCGCGGTGACCATCCTCTTTGCCGACGAGCTGTTCCGCTTCCAGCTCTCCTTCCGGATATTGCAGGCGGAGGACGCCGAGCCCACGGACCTGGAGCTCTTCGGGCGGTATGTGGCCTGGACGGTGCTGCTCATCGCGGCGCTGGTAATCTTCGCGCTGGGGCTGCAATAAGATAAAATCACAGCAAAAGGGAGAGCCCGGAGGCTCTCCCTTTTCTTTTACCGGGTGAGGACTTTTTTGTGGTAGCCCTTCTGCCCGCAGTAGGGGCAGCGCATCTTCCGGCTGCGGCCCAGGTGCGGGGCCATGACCACCGCTCTCTTTGTGGGCACATAGGCCTTCCCGCAGTGGGGGCACTGGTAGTACCCGGCGTCGTGCTCGATGCACAGGGCAAAGCCGATGGCCACCGCCACGATAACCGCCCCGGCGGCGATGAGCCCGATGCGCCAGGGCAGGGCCTCTGCCGCCAGGCAGCCGGCGAGGATGAGAATCACCCCCGCCGCCGTGCCCAAACAGCCGATGACCGTCTCCAGCCGGAGGAGCACCCGGTTGTTCTCCTCCTCCTGGCGGCGGAGCTCCAGCAGGTTCTGTTCCGCTTTGGCTTTGTAGTTTTCCATGATGACCTCTTCCCCGGTCAGGAGCTCGTTGACGGTGATGCCCAGCAGCTGGCACAGGGGGAGCATCAGCGCGGCGTCTGGCAGGCAGATGCCCCGCTCCCACTTGGAGACCGCCCGGTCGGTGACCCCCAAACGCTCCCCCAGGGCGGCCTGGGTAAGGCCCGCCTCCTTGCGCCGCCTGGCAATAAATTTTCCTGTCTTTTCCTGGTCCATGGGGAACCTCCTTTCTGTGACCAGCCTACCACTTGGGGGGACTTTTGGCCACATACCAGGGGTTGAGTGGCGAAAAAAGGGCCGCCGCGGGCCCTTTTCTTCCTTTTATTCCTCTTTGGGGGTCGCTTCCAGGGCTTCCCGGAGTTTTTTCTTCCGGTACCACAGCTGGTCGATGACCACCAGCAGCGCCCCGCCGATGACAATCAGGTAGTAGGTGAAAAACCGCCATACCATCACCGCGGCGTAGAGGTCGTTATTTACAAAGTAGTTGCGGAAAAAGGTGGAGAAGCCGATCTCCTGGGCGCCGGAGGCCCCGGGCATGGGCATAAAGGACACGGAGACCTGGAGCAGGCTCTGCACCGCCAACACCTCGGCGTAGCTCACGTCGTGGTAGCCGAAGGCCCGGAAGATAAAGTAAATGACGCTCATCTGCAGGATAAACTGGGGGATGGAGCCTAAAATCCCCAGGACGATATACTTCGTCTTGGCGTTGAAGTCGTCGGAGTAGGTAGAGAAGTCCGCCTCAAACTTGTCGATGGCCGCCTGGGCGTGGAAGCGCTTCTCCAGCTTGGGGAACCGCCGGGTAAACCACTTTGCGCAGCGGCACAACGCGTGGAGCACGGGCTTATAGAACACCGCCCGGAAAAACACGATGGAGCCCCCGTTGATGATAAGTCCCAGGATGATAAGAGGGATGATGCCCGGGTTCTCCGCCTGGAGCTTGGGCAGCATGTAGACAAAGGACACCACCGAGCACAGCACAAAGGCGCACTGGAAGCAAAAAAACTTGATGAGCAGCACCGCAGTGGACACCCCGGCGGGGATCTTATCCCGCAGCAGGTAGGCGGCCTGCATGGGCTGGCCCCCGGTGGAGCTGGGGGTGATATAGGAGTAGTAGAGCCCCAGCAGGCCGATCTTCTGGCCGGTCCAGAATTTCATGGGGATCTTCTGGCTGCGCATGAGCAGGCGGATGAGCTCCCCCTCGAACAGCAGGTACACCAGCATCACCACAATAGCGATGGTCAAAAAGCCCGGGGTCAGGTTGGAGATGGTCTGGAACACGTTGCCAAACTCCTGGTTGAACAGCCCGAACAGCAGCACCGCCACAATGGTGGCGCCGATATAGATCCAGCTCCAGGGGATCTTCCGCTTTTTCCCCTGGGCCTCCCCTTTCTTCTCTTCCAATTCCATAACTCACCGCCGTTCTTTAGACTCAAGTAACCCGATTATACCAGGTTTGGGTCCCAAATGCAATCGATACCGCCTTACAGTTCCCTTACGATACCAGGGGAGTCTCAACTTTTTCCCTGCTCCCCAGCGCTTGCGCATTTGCCCTTATCTGGTATAATAGGTGGGAAAGCGGAGGTGTTCCTTCTATGGCAGAAAATACGGCCGCGCCCCAGGCCATCCAGATCCGGGGCGCCAGGGTGCACAACTTAAAAAATATCGATGTGGACATCCCCCTGAACCGGGTGGTGGGCATCGCCGGGGTGTCCGGCTCGGGGAAGTCCTCCCTGGCGTTGGGGGTGCTCTACGCCGAAGGGTCCCGGCGGTATCTGGAGTCCCTCTCCACCTACACCCGCCGGCGCATGACCCAGGCCGCCAAGGCGGAGGTGGACGAGCTCCTCTACGTCCCCGCCTCCCTGGCGCTGCACCAGCGGCCCGGTGTACCGGGCATCCGCAGCACCTTCGGCACAGGGACAGAGCTCCTCAATTCCCTGCGGCTGATGTTCTCCCGGCTGGCGGAGCACCGCTGCCCCAACGGCCACTATGTGCCCCCCTCCCTGGGGGTGGCGGCGGGGCAGAGCCTCACCTGCCCGGTGTGCGGGGAGGAATTTTACGCCCCCAGCGCCGAGGAGCTGGCCTTCAACTCCCAGGGGGCCTGCCCCACCTGCGGGGGCACGGGCATCGTCCGCACCGTGGACCTGGCCACCCTGGTGCCGGACGAGAGCCTGTCCATCGACGAAGGGGCGGTGGCCCCCTGGAAGACCCTGATGTGGTCGCTGATGACCGACGTGTGCCGTGCTATGGGGGTGCGCACCAACGTACCCTTCCGGGACCTTACGGAGCGGGAAAAAGATATCGTATACCACGGCCCGGCGGAGAAGAAGCACATCTTCTACAAGGCGAAAAATTCCAACGACGCGGCGGAGCTGGACTTCACCTACTACAACGCGGTGTACACCGTGGAGAACGCCCTCTCCAAGGTGAAGGACGAGAAGGGCATGAAGCGGGTGGAGAAGTTCCTAAAGGAAGACTGCTGCCCCGACTGCGGCGGCACCAGGCTCTGCCAGGCTGCCCGGGCCCCAAAGCTCCGGGGCATCGGCCTGGACGAGGCATGCCGGATGACCCTCTCCCAGCTGGCCCGGTGGGTACAGGGTGTGCCCGCCTCCCTGCCGGAGGAGATGCGCCCCATGGCGGAGAGCATCTGCCAGTCCTTCCAGCTGGCGGCCCGGCGGCTGATGGAGCTGGGCCTGGGGTACCTGACATTGGACCGGGCGGCCGCCACCCTCTCCACCGGGGAGCGCCAGCGGATGCAGCTGGCCCGGGCGGTGCGCAACCGCACCACCGGGGTGCTCTACGTGCTGGACGAGCCCTCCATCGGCCTGCACCCCCAGAACATCACAGGCCTTACCCGGGTGATGGAGGACCTGGTGGCCGACGGGAACTCGGTGCTGCTGGTGGACCACGACACCCAGATCCTAAAGGAGGCGGACTGGCTCATCGAGATGGGGCCCCAGGCCGGGGCCCAGGGCGGGCAGGTCATCGCCCAGGGGACCACGGAAGCGGTGGCCGGCGACCCGGCCTCCCAAATCGGGCCCTTCCTCTCCGGGAAAGCCCAGGTGCAGGTGCGCACCCCTGCCCCAAAGGAGGAGCTGTTCCAGGAGGGGGCCATCACCCTTGCCACCGGGGCCATCCACACGGTAAAGCCCCTGTCGGTGACGATCCCCAAGGGGAAGCTCACCGTGGTCACCGGGGTGTCGGGCTCGGGCAAGACCACCCTGGTACTGGAGAGCCTGATCCCCGGCCTGCAGGCGGCCATCGCCGGGCACAAGCTGCCGGAGCACGTCACCGCCGTGGAAGCTCCGGGCATCCGGCAGGTGAAGCTCATCGACGCCACCCCCATCGGCATCAACGTGCGCTCCACCGTGGCCACATACGCCAATATCCACGATGAGTTGCGGAAGCTCTTCGCCCGCGGCAAGGAGGCCAAAGCCCTGGGCTACAAGGCCGGGGACTTCTCCTACAACACAGGGAAGCTGCGGTGCCCGGTGTGCGACGGCACCGGCACCATCAGCCTGGACGTGCAGTTTTTGCCGGACGTGGAGATCCCCTGCCCCCAGTGCCGGGGCTCCCGCTACAGTAAGGACGCGGGCCGGGCCCTGCTGCACACCAAGGCGGGCAAGGCCTATTCCCTGCCCCAGCTTATGGCCATGGACGTGTCCCAGGCTCTGGAAGCCTGTAAGGACCATGCCCTGGTGCGCCAGCGCCTGCAGGTATTGTCCGACCTGGGCCTGGGGTACCTGACCCTGGGGGAGGCCACCCCCTCCCTCTCCGGGGGCGAGGCCCAGCGGCTGAAGCTGGCCAGCGAGATGGGCCGGGGCCAATCCGACGCTGTCTTTGTGTTCGACGAGCCCACCATCGGCCTGCACCCCTTAGATGTGCGCACCCTGCTGCGGGTGTTCCAGACCCTCATCGCCCAGGGGGCCACGGTGGTGGTCATCGAGCACGATTTAGACGTGATGCGCAACGCCGACTACCTCATCGACATGGGCCCCGGCGGCGGCGCGGAGGGCGGCCGGGTGGTGGCGGCCGGGACCCTGGCGGACATCGCCGGGTGTGAGGAGAGCGCCACCGGGAAGTTTTTGCGGTAACAGAAAAGGAAGCCTTTCCCAGCGGGGAGAGGCTTCCTTGTTTTTTGTGACGCTAAGGCTTAGAACCAGCGGGCGTCGCTCATCTTGTCCTCGAAGGTGATGGCGCGCTTCAAAACATCGCAAGCCTTTACCAGGCCCTCGTTCTTGCTCATCAGGCTGTCCTCATGCTCGATGGAGAGCACGTAGTCGTAGCCCACCAGGCGCAGCTGGGAGACGAAATCCTTCCAGAACAGCTCGTCGTGGCCGTAGCCGATGGAGCGGAAGATCCAGGAGCGGTGGATCTCGTCGCCGTAGGGACGGTAATCCAGGGTGCCGTCGATGGGGCCGTTGATGGGGTCGATCTTGGTGTCCTTGGCATGGACATGGAAGATGGCGTCGCCGCCCAGGGCACGGATGACCTTGATGGGGTCCATGCCCTGCCAGATCAGGTGGCTGGGGTCCAGGTTGGCGCCGATCTCGGGGCCGACAGCCTCCCGGAGCTTCTTCAGGGTGTAAGTGTTGTACACGCAGAAGCCCTGGTGCATCTCAAGGGCGATCTTGTTCACGCCGTGGGCCTTGGCGAAGGCCACGAAATCCTTCCAGTAGGGGATGAGGATCTCGTTCCACTGCCACTCTACCACCTCGCAGAACTCGTTGGGCCAAGCGCAGACCACCCAGTTGGGGTTCTTGCTCTCGGGGCAGTCGCCGGGGCAGCCGGAGAAGCAGTTGATCTGGTGGATGCCCAGCTTCTCGGCCATGAGCACGGCGTTGTGCATGTCGTCGTCAAACTGCTTGGCGATCTCCTTGTTGGGATGGACCGGGTTGCCGTGGCAGCTCAGGGCGCTGATCTCCAGGCCGGACTCCTCGATGGTTTTCACAAACTCGTTGAACTTCGCCTCGTCGTGGAGCAGCACGCCGGGGTCGCAGTGGTCCTTGCCAGGATACCCGCCGCAGCCGATCTCCACCATCTGGGCGCCCAGGGACTTGAAGTAGGCCAGGGCCTCCTTGAGGGGGGTCTCGCCGATGACGTTGGTAAGCACGCCAAGTTTCATAATGGAAGCACTCCTTTATGTTTGATTCTGTATCGGCTCCGGCAAAAAAGCGGGCAGCCGGCCGATCCCATTTGTACTTATTATATAGAAACCCGGGAGAAATTTCAATGGGGGTTACGAAATTTTCCCGGCTCTTTTCAAAATTTTCCGGGAGGGCTTCCCATTTCCCCGGTTTTCCGCTATAATGCACCTTGCAAGTCAAGAAAAGCGAGGGAAAGAACGCCATGCAGCCAAATTACAACAAGACCCGGCGGGCCTGTTACCGGGGCTATATCGTCCAGGGGGTCATCAACAACCTGAGCCCCCTGTTCTTCGTCATCTTCCAGCGGGACTACCAGGTCACCTACGGGATGCTCTCCTCCCTGATTCTCTTCAACTTCGTCACCCAGATTCTGGTGGACGTGCTGTGCGTGAAATTCGTGGACCGCATCGGCTACCGGGCCGCCGGGGTGACCGCCCACCTGTTCAGCACGGTGGGGCTGCTGCTTCTGGGGCTGCTGCCCCGGTCCCTGCCCTCCCCCTTCGCGGGGTTGGCCATCGCCACGGTGGTCTGCGCCATTGGGGGCGGCATTGTGGAGGTCATCGTCAGCCCCATTGTGGACTCCCTCCCCAGCGAGGCCAAGGACGCCAAAATGAGCCTTCTGCACTCCTTTTACTCCTGGGGGCAGGTGGGGGTGGTGCTCCTCACCACCCTGGCGGTGCGCCTGCTGGGCGAGGACCTGTGGTGGGTGCTCCCCCTGGCGTGGGCGGTGCTGCCCGCCTTCAACACCGTCGCCTTTCTCCGGGTGCCCCTGCGGCCCACTGTCTCCCAGGAGGAGAAGATTCCCCTGGCCGCCCTGGCCAAGTCCAAGGCGTTTTTGCTGGCCATGGTGCTCATGCTCTGCGCCGGGGCCTCGGAGCTCTCCATGAGCCAGTGGAGCTCCCTGTTCGCCGAGCAGGCCCTGGGCCTGCCCAAGGTGGTGGGGGACCTGCTGGGGCCCGCCCTGTTCGCCGTGTTTATGGGCCTGGGCCGCACCGCCTACGGCCTGTGGGGGCCGAAGCTCAACCTGTACCACGCCCTGCTCCTCACCGGCGGGCTGTGCGTGTTCTGCTACCTGGGGGCCTCCCTGTTCCCGGCGCCCCTGGTGTCCCTGTTCTGCTGCGCTTTGTGCGGCTTTTCCGTCAGCCTGATGTGGCCCGGGGTGCTCAGCTCCACCTCCGCCTCCTTCCCCAAGGGGGGCACCGCCATGTTCGGGGTGCTGGCCGTGTGCGGGGACATGGGCTGCTCCGTGGGGCCGGCCCTCACCGGCGCGGTCAGCCAGGTGGTGACCTCCTCCTCCCTGTTTTCCGGCCTCTCCCCTGCCCAGCTGGACCAGCTGGGCCTGAAGATCGGCATGCTCTCGGCGGTGGTGTTCCCCCTGGTGCTGGTGGTGTGTTTGGTCATCTCCCGTCGCATCGAAAACAAGGGCAAACTCCCCGCCGCCAAATAACCCCCCGGCATGACAAAACCAGCCCCGGCAACCGCCAGGGCTGGTTTTTTTGCGTTTCTTTCAATCCAGGGTCTCCTCCCTGGACTGCGCCCCGGTGAGGAGCAGCAGGTATTCCATAGAGTCCTCCAGCGCCTTCCAGCTGGCGGCCACCACGTCCCCGGAGACGCCCACGGTGGTGTAGCTCTCCGCCCCGCAGGTGGAGGTGATGAGCACCCGCACCCGGGCGGCGGTGGCGCTTTTGCTGTCCAGCACCCGGACCTTGTAGTCCGTAAGCTTTACCTGGGACAGCACCGGGTAGAAGATCTCCAGTGCCTTCCGCAGGGCCTGGTCCAGGGCGTTGACCGGGCCGTTGCCCTCCCCGGCCATCAGGCGGGTCTCGCCGCCCACCCGTACCTTCACCGTGGCGCTGGCGCCCCGGTCCTGGCCGTCGCTGTAGTCGGTGTAGATGTGGTAATACAGCAGCTGGAAGAAGGGCGAGAAGGGCCGCAGCCGTTTCCGCGCCAGCAGCTCGAAGGAGGCGTCGGCCCCCTCGAACTGGTAGCCCTGGGCCTCCAGGCGCTTCAGGTCCTCCAGCACAGCCTTGGCCTCCTGGGAGTCCAGCCGCAGCAGGGGGAAGGCCCTGCGCAGCCGCTCCAGCACCACCGCCCGGCCGCTGATCTCCGAGGCGGGGAACCGCCGGGTATTGCCCACCAGGTAGGGGTCCACGTGCTCGAAGGACCGGGGGACCTTCAGCACCCCATCGGCGTGCATGCCGGCCTTGTGGGCGAAGGCGTTGTCCCCCACGTAGGGCATGTTGTCCGGCAGGTCCAGGTTGGCGATGGAGGCCATCTCCTTGGCCCCGTGGGACAACAGCTGCAGCCGCTCCTGGGGGATGCAGGGGATGCCCAGCTTCACCTGTAAATCGGGGATGATGGCGGAGAGGTTGGCGTTGCCGCAGCGCTCCCCGAAGCCCAGCAGGGTGCCCTGGACCTGGCTGGCCCCGGCCAGCACCCCCACCACGCTGTTGGCCACGGCCATGCCGCAGTCGTCGTGGAAGTGGACGGCCACCGGCAGGTCAAAGCGCCCGGCCACCTCTGTTACAATCTGGGACACCTCCTGGGGGAAGGCGCCGCCGTTGGTGTCGCACAGGCAGAGCATGTCCGCCCCGCCCCGGGCGGCGGCCTCCAGGGCCTGCAGGGCGAAGTCCCGGTCGTCCTTCCAGCCGTCGAAGAAGTGCTCCCCGTCGAAGATGACCTCCTTGCCCCGCTCCTTCAAAAAGCGGCAGCTCTCCTCGATCATCCGGAAGTTTTCCTCGTAGGTGGTCTCCAGCACGCAGTCCACGTGGAATTTCCAGCACTTGCCGAACACGGCGCAGCAGGGGGTGCCCGCCGTCGCCAGGGACTGGAGGTTGCCGTCCTCCTCCGGCGGGATGTTCTTGCGGCGGGTGCTGCCAAAGGCCACCAGCCTGGCGTGGGACAGGGGCAGCTCCCGGGCCCGGGCGAAAAACTCAGCGTCCTTGGGGTTGGAGCCCGGGTTCCCGGCCTCGATATAGGCCACGCCCAGCTGGTCCAAGAGCCGCACCGCCGCCAGCTTGTCCTCCACCGAAAAGGCGATGCCCGTGCCCTGGGCCCCGTCCCGCAGGGTGGAGTCCAGGATGGTCACTCCGTCTCCAGCTCTCCTGCCTCTACCTGGCTGATCAGATCGTCCACCCATTCCGGTACCTCCTCTTCTACCAGCTTCTCATCGTTTTTCAGCCTGTCGAACAGCGCCATGCTGTCCTCATAGTAGGCCATGTCCTCCTCGCTCCGCTCGATGGAGGAGCCCTCCGCCGCCCGCAGGGAAACCCGCAGCATCTCAAACAGGGTCTGGTAGTCTTCCGCGGTCCAGGAGTCGTTCTCCGCCGCGGTGGGGGTGAATTCGGCAAAGGCCTTCACGTCCTCCCAGGGGATCATGGCGTTCTCGTAGTCCGTGGCGCCCGCAGGCATGGTGGCGCCGTCGTTGTATTGGAAAAACCCTTCGAAGTTGTTCTCCAGTAGCTGGAAGGAGGTCTCATCGTGGAGATAGATCATGCTGGCGTTGGTGGAGGCGTCGGCGGTGAATTTCACCATGGAGGCCTCCAGCATCTGGTAGTCGGTCTCGTTGGCGGAGATCACGTAATTCACCACCGAGACCTGGACCCGGCCGTCGCCGTTGCGGTCGTCGGCATAGGGGGTGATGCAGTCCCGCAGCTGCTGCAGGCCGCTCTCCGGCATGGTGTAGGAGGTCATCAGGGCGATGGTGTAGTCGGGCTTGACCTGGCTGGCCACGGAATAGATGATGCTGCCCACCAGCAGGGCCACCAGCACCACGCCCAGCAGGATGAATTTGTTGTAGTACCACCAGTTCTGCCGCTTCTGCTTGGGCGACATGGGAGCTTGGGCGTCTGGGTGGATGGTCTCCTCCCCGGCGTTTACTAGGTATCCTTCTCTGGCCATTGGTATCTCCTCCCGGAAATCAGTGAATCTCTCTCAGAATCGTATCCGCCCCGTTTCGCAGGCCGGGGAACGGACGGGTACTATTGTAGCACATCCCCGCCCCCACTTGGTGAACAAATGGTAAATCCGGGCGGGAATGGGCGCGAAAAGGCCGGCCCCCGGTGGGGAGCCGGCCCGCAGGTGTCACTGCATGTCATTCTCGAACCGCTCGATGCTGCTGGTGTTCCCCACCACGCACACCACGTCCCCCGCCTGGAAGCGGTAGTCCACGGGGAAATCCACCCGGGTGTGGTGGCCCCGCTCGATGGCGATGATGTTGATGCCGTACTTCCGGCGGATGTTGGACTCCACAACGCTGGTGCCGATGAGGTCGCCGGTCACCTCGATGCGCCGCACCTCCACGTTGCCCTGGAGGGTGACGGAATCCAGGAAGTTGTTGTACAGCAGGCCCTTGCCCAGGCGGATGGCCATATCACGCTCGGGATACACCACCTTGGCCCCCAGGCGCTTTAAGGCCTCCCCGTGGGTGATGCTGCTGGCCTTGGCGATGACGTTGGGCACCTTCATGTTCAGCACGGTGATGGTGGTGAGCACGCTCACGTCCACCTTCTCCGCGATGCAGATGATGACCGTGTCGCAGTTCTGCACGCCGGTCTCCTCCAGGGACTCCATATCCAGGGAATCCACCACCATGGCCAGGTCGGTGAATTTCCGGGCCTCCCGGACCCGGGACTCGTCCCGGTCGATGGCGATGACCTCCCGGTCGGCGGAGGAGAGGCTCTCCACCAAAGCCAGGCCGAAGCGGCCCAGGCCGATGACGCCAAAGCTGGCGGATTCGTCTTTTCGTTTCATTTCGCGATACCTTTCCTTTCTCAGATCAAAAATGGCTTACCCGATGGTGAGGGACTCCTCGGTGTAGCGGGCCGTGGGGGCCGGGCGCTCAATCCAGATGGACAGCAGGGTGAAGGTGCCCACCCGGCCGGCGAACATGGTGATGATGAGCACCAGCTTGGCCACCCACCCCAATGCCGGGGTGATGCCCGTGGAGAGGCCCACGGTGCCGAAGGCGGAGACCTCCTCGAACAGCAGCTGGAGGAAGGTGTACTCCGGCTCTAAAATGCACAGGAAGAAGGTGCAGGCGCACACCAAAAGCAGAGACAGCATGGTGATGAGGAACGCCTTGGCCAAAGCCTCCATGGGGATGCTCCGCCGGAAGGCGCCGATGTGCCGCTTGGTGAAGAGGCTGCGCACCTCCTGCATCAGCACGAAGAAGGTGGTGGTCTTGATGCCACCGCCGGTGGACCCGGGGGACGCGCCGATGAACATGAGGAGGGTGAGCACGAAGAGCCCGGCGTCGGTAAAGTCGCCGATGGCGTAGGTGGAAAAGCCCGCGGTACGGGCGGAAACACTGTGGAAGAAAGCCCCCAGCCAGGTGATGTCCTCGGTGGCCTTCAGCAGCAGGGTGCCCAGCAGGAGCAGCACCCCGGTGGTGGTGACCACCACCTTGGTGTGGAAGGTGAATTTCTTAAAGCGGAATTTCTTGCTCCACACGTCCAGAATCACCAGGAAGCCGATGCCCCCGAAGATGATGAGGCCGCAGGTGGTCAGGTTCAGCAGCACGTCGCTCTGGTAGGGGATCAGGTTCCGCAGGCCGCCCAGAATGTCGAAGCCCGAGTTGTTGAAGGCCGCGATGGAGTGGAACACGCTGACCCCCAGGGCCTTGGGCAGGGGGAAATCCTGGGAGAACACGATGAAGCTGAGGGCGGCGCCCACCAGCTCGAACCCCAGGGTGAGGAGCAGCACGCTCTTCACCAGCCGGACCATGCCCTTGGCGCCCTCTACGTTCAGGGCCTCCTTCACCAGCACGCGGCTGCGCATGCCCACCTTTTTCCCGGCGGCCAGAATCAGGCCCACGCCGATGGAGGTGACCCCCAGGCCGCCCACCTGGATGAGGACCGCCACCACCACCTGGCCGAACACGGTGAAGTGGTCCGCCACGTCGATGGCGATCAGGCCGGTGACGCACACGGCGCTGGTGGAGGTGAACAGGGCGTCGATAAAGCTCACCGTGGCGTCGTCACGAACGGAGATGGGCAAAAGCAGCAGCCCAGTGCCCAGAAAGATCACCAAGGCAAAGCCCACGACGATGAGCCGGCCCGGCGGCTGCCGTTTGATGGATAGCAGAAACTGTTTCATATCTGTCTGTGCCCCGGCCAAAGCCGGCGGGGCGACCTTCCTTTCTTTTCGAAAAACGGGAGACGGACGGGGGACAGCCTCAGCTGTTCTTCATCATCACGCTCTCCACCATGTCGGCGATGTGCTCGCAGGCGTCGGCGCACTTCTCCAGGTAGATGTAGATCTCCCGCCAGGCGATGACCTCCAGGGGGTCCTTGCAGGTGTCGTGGAGGCGGAACATGCAGTCGATGAACAGCTTATCCGCCGACTCCTCCAGGGTGTTGATGCTGACGATGGAATCGTGGATGAGCTTGGAGCGCTTGAAGTCGGCAAACTCGTTCATCAGCTTCCCCACCTCCTGGCAGCAGCGGATGACAATGTCCGCCATCTCCAGGGCGTCGGGGCGGATGGCGGTGACCCGGTTGTAGTACAGCCGGATGAACACGTCCTCCAGCTTGTCGGTGAGGTCGTCCAGGTTCTGGCTCAGCTGCAGGATGTCCTCCCGCTCGATGGGGGTGATGAAGGCCTTCACCAGGGTGTTGAGGAGCTCGTGCTTCTTCAGGTCCGCGGCGTGCTCCACCTTGTGGATCTCTTCCATCTGGGAGATCAGGGCCTGCTGGTCGAAGTTGGCCATGGCCTTCTTCAGCAGCTGGGCCGCCTGGCAGGAACACTCCGCGCAGGCGATGAAGTTCTGGAAATAGTAGGAGTCTTGCTTCTTCGACATAAGGTTCGTCCTTCCTTTCCGCGGGTCTCGGGCCCGCCTTGCCCTTGGGGCATTTTACGAAACAAACTTGGTGGAAACGGAAAAATCGCCGTTAAAAGAGGAACAAGAAGAGCTTTGCCATGACAAAACTGATGAGCCCGCAGCCCGGGAAGGTGAAAATCCAGGTGAGGACCATCTCCCGCACCACCCCCAGGTTGATGGAGGAGAGCCGGCGCACCGCCCCCACGCCCATAATGGCGCTGGTCTTGGTGTGGGTGGTGGACACCGGGATGCCGAACAGGCTGGAGTACAGCAGGCAGAAGGCCGCCGCCAGGTCCGCGGAGAAGCCCTGGTATTTCTCCAGCTTCACCATGTCCATGCCCACGGACTTGATGATCTTCTCGCCGCCCACGCTGGTGCCGGCCGCCATGACCACGCTGCACAGCAGCATGAGCCACACGGGGATGGTGGCGCCCACCACGTCCTCCTGGCCATTGGCGAAAGCCATGCCCAAAAACAGCACGCCGATGAATTTCTGGCCGTCCTGGGCGCCGTGCATAAAGCTCATGGCCGCGGCGCCGAAGATCTGGGCCCCCTGGAAAAACTTGTTGGTGTGGCGGCGGTCCATGCGGGCGCAGATGACGCTGACCAGCTTGCACACCACCCAGCCGGTGCCAAAGCCCAGGGCCAGGGAGAGCACCAGGCCGTAGAGGACCTTGGCCCACTCGTCCATGTTCACGCCCCCCACGCCGTTGTGGATGGCGATGGCCGCGCCGGTCAGGCCGGCGATGAGGCTGTGGCTCTCGCTGGTGGGGATGCCAAAATAAGAAGCGCCTACGCTGTAGACAACAATGGAAAACAAAGCGGCGCACAAGGCGATGAGCGCCTCGCGGGTGTTGCCGCCGAAGTTTACCATATTGCTGATGGTAGACGCTACGGAGCTGTTGATCTGGGTCATAATGAACACGCCCAAAAAGTTGAACAGGGCGCTCATCCAAATAGCGCTGCGCACCCCCATGCACCGTGTGGTCACACAGGTGGCGATGGCGTTGGGGGCGTCGGTCCAGCCGTTGACGAAGATGACTCCCAGTGTGAGGAGCACCGTGATGAGCAGCACCGGGCTTGACACCGCCTGCTGCAAGAAGGTAAGCAAATCCATAATAACCCCTGCTCTATCATATTTTCCGATAAAAAACGGGCCAGCACGACCCGATGGAGGCGCTGTCCCGTATCGCGGCACATGTTCGCGCCTTACAAAGACCAGCACTGGGATAAATAGAGGCGCGGCCCGCTCCCCTGGGAGGAATCTCCCGGGCGAGCCTCCCCCTATGACAGACTCCACCGCTTATTCCAGTAAAGCCAGTATAAAGTTTATGCAAAGAGAAGTCAAGGGGAGGGCCGTAAATTGTCGAAATCCATAGTTACCACCGGCGCATTTTTCCACAATTTATAGCAAGTTGCAACCTTGACTTTTTCCCCGAAAAGCCTTATACTTCCCTCTGGAGATTTTGGTACGAATCCGTACTAGGAAATCACAGGCATCCCCCCTATTTTCGCAAAAAGAAAGCAGGTACGACTATGGACGCAAATGACGAGGCCATCTACCGCCTTGTGACAGCCACCAACCAGCTGGATGGCAGCTACTACCTCTATGCCCGGCGGCTGGGGGCCAAGGAGAACGCCCTGGCCCTCCTCTACGCCCTCAGCGATGGGGAGCCCCACTCCCAGAAACAGGTGAGCCAGGAGTGGCTCATCCCCAAGACCACCGTGAATACTATAGTAAAGGAATGGGAGCAGCAAGGTTACGCTTCTCTGGGAGAGGGGCGGGGCCGGGAGAAGGCCATCGAGCTCACCCCGGCGGGGCACGCCTATGCCGCCAGCCTGCTGGACCCGGTGTGGGCCGCGGAGCGGGCCGCCATGGCCGCCACCCTGGAGCTCTTCCCCGCCCAATTTGTAGACGCCTTCGCGTTTTTTACCGCCCGCCTTGCCCAGGAGCTGCAAAAGCGGGCCCCCGCCCCCGGCGGGAGAAAGGAGGAGGACTGAGTTTGGATTCCAAGACCCTGTTTGCCAAAACGCCGCCGGTGAAGCTGTTTTTCATCGCAGCCATGCCCGGCGCGGTGAGCATGCTGGCCTCGGCCCTGTACGGCCTGCTGGACGGCCTGTTTGTGGGGCAGTTCGTGGGCAGCACCGCCTTTGCGGCCCTGAACCTGGCCATGCCCTTCGTCATCATCAACTTCTCCCTGGCGGACCTGATCGGCGTGGGCTCGGCGGTGCCCATCTCCATCGCCCTGGGCCGCAAGGACGACCAGGAGGCCAACAACATCTTCACCTGCGCCTGCCTGCTCATTGTGGGCACCGGCGCGGCCATCGGCGCGGTGCTGTACCTGGCCGCCCCGGCCCTCATCGCCATGATGGGCGCCGAGGGAGACTTCGCCGCCCAGGCGGTGCAGTACCTGAGGGTGTACTGCATCGCCTCCCCGGTGACCACCATGGTCTTTGCCGCCGACAACTTCCTGCGCATCTGCGGGTACATCCGGGGCAGCATGGCCCTGAACATCTTCATGTCCGCCTTCAGCGCCGGGCTGGAGTTCCTGTTTTTGGGAGTGTTCCGATGGGGCATCTGGGCGGCGGCCCTGGCCACCTGCGGCAGCATGTTCGTCTGCGCTCTGCTGGCCCTCATCCCCTTCTTCCGGGGCAGGGCCCAGCTGCGGTTCTGCCGGCCCCGGTTCCGGGCCGCCATGCTGCGGCAGATCGTGGCCTGCGGGGCGCCCAACTTTCTCAACAACCTGGCCGGGCGCATCACCTCCATCCTGATGAACGCCCTGCTGGTGCGCCTGGGCGGCGAGAACGCCGTGTCCATCTACGGCATCCTCATGTATGTGGACGGCTTCATCCAGCCCCTGCTCTACGGCATGTGCGACTCCCTGCAGCCCGCGGTGGGCTTTAACTGGGGCGCCGGGAAATACTCCCGGGTACGGGCCATCGAGAAGTGCTGCTTTACCGCCAGCGCTATGGTCTCCGCCCTGTCCATCGGGGTGATTTTGT
Organism: Candidatus Acutalibacter stercorigallinarum; assembly: GCA_019112625.1. Classification (GTDB taxonomy): domain Bacteria; phylum Bacillota; class Clostridia; order Oscillospirales; family Acutalibacteraceae; genus Acutalibacter; species Acutalibacter stercorigallinarum. The sequence continues at coordinate 35,536 of DXIW01000041.1, forward strand.
TGCTCCCCGCCCAGATCACCCGCATCTTCGTGGCCTCCCCCTCCCCGGAGGTGCTGGCCGCCTCGGTGGGGGCGCTGCAGCTGTTCGCCCTCACCTATATCACCCGGTGGTTCTCCTTCGCCACCCAGAGCTATATGCTGGCCGTGGAGAAGCCCCTCCCCGCCTCCCTCATCTCCGTGGCCACGGCCCTGGTGTTCCCGGTGGTGCTCATCGCCGCCCTGTGGCCCTTGGGGCTTACGGGCATCTGGCTCAACTTTGCGGGCACGGCCCTGCTGGCGGCGGTCCTGTCCCTGGTCATCCTGGTGAAGATGCGGCCCCAGCTCTCCCGGCCGGATGTTCCGGCCCCGGATGTTCCGGCCCCGGACATTCCGGCCCCGGAGCCCCAGGAGCCCTGACCTTCCCGCTTCCTATAGAAAAACCAACTGTTTTTTCCCGTTCTCCTTGACATTTCTCCCCGCCCCGACTATACTTAACATGGGATAAGTGGTGGAGTCTGTCATAGAGGGCGGCACCCTTCCCCAGGGACCGGGGCCAAAAGCCGCGGCTCCTGGGTCATCCTTTCTGCCAGGCTGGCGTTCTTGCCCTGCAAGGCCCGGCGGGAGGAGGGACGGCTGCCGGGCCTCTATTTATTCCCAAGGTATTTGCGCACAGAAGCAGCAGGGCTTTTGGCAGGAAAGCGCCCTGTTTGCGGAAAAGCAAAGGGCAGACCCCTTTTTGGGGTTTGCCTTTCTCTGTTTTTTGGCGCGCAGGTGCTGTGTCCGGGCTTTCGGCGGGCTCCTTTCACACTTTTCCGGAGGATCGTAACTATTGAAAAGTGAGGAAGTGTTTTCGTGGAAAGTCAGCTCAATCTGTTTTACGGCCTTTCTTTCCTCATCGTGGCGCTGGCCTTCGCCTTCGCCGTGTACCTGTACCTGTGGGTGAAGAAGCAAAAGACCGTAAACGGCAAGATCCAGGAGGTGTCCCAGCTCATCAAAGAGGGGGCCAACACCTTCATGCGCCGGGAGTACATCGTCCTGGCCAAGTTCGCCGCCGTGGCCGCCGTGGTCATCCTCATCCTGCTGCCCTCCCCCATCTGGCAGGGCAGCCCGGTGGATAACATCTCCATGGCTTTGGCCTACATCGCCGGCACGGTCCTGTCCGCCGTGGCCGGGAAGATCGGCATTCTGGTAGCCACCCTCTCCAACGCCCGCACCGCCGAGGCCGCCCAGAAGGGCATCAAGCCCGCGTTTCTCATCGGCTTCCGGGGCGGCGCTGTCATGGGTCTGCTGGTGGTGGGCTTCTCCCTGCTGGGCGTGGCCGCCGTACTGCTGGCCACCGGCGACTCCAGCATCCTGCTGGGCTTCTCCTTCGGCGCCAGCTCCCTGGCCCTGTTCGCCAAGGCGGGCGGCGGTATCTTCACCAAGACCGCCGATGTCTCCGCCGACCTCACCGGCAAGGTGGAGCTGGGCATCCCGGAGGACGACCCCCGCAACCCCGCGGTCATCGCCGATAACGTGGGCGACAACGTGGGCGACGTGGCCGGCATGGGCGCCGACCTGTTCGACTCCAACGTGGCCGCCATGGCCTCGGCCCTGGTCATCGCCCAGTCTCTAAGCGGCACGGGCTTCAGCAACGTGAGCATGGTGTTCTGCTACGCCATCCTGGGGCTGTTCGCCTCCATCATCGGCATCGCCACCGCCCGGGTGGGCAAAAAGGGCCCCACCAGCGCACTGAACTCCTCCACTTATGTGACCACCGCTGTGTTCCTGGTGCTCACTGCCCTGTCCAACCTGGTGTTCGAGGGCTTCTCCTGGCGCATCTGGGGCGCGGCTGCCGTGGGCCTGCTGGTAGGCGTCATCATCGGCATCACCACCGACTACTTCACCGACGACTCCAAGTCCCCGGTGAAGAAGGTGGCCAAGGCCTCCGGCTCCGGCCCGGCCTTCACGGTGCTGTCCGGCATCTCCTACGGCTTCATCTCCGCCCTGCCCGCCATGGTGGGCATCGCCATCTCCGCCCTGGTGGCCTATAAGCTCTGCGAGCCCATGGGCGATGGCTACGCCATCTTCGGCATCTCCATGGCCGCTGTGGGCATGCTCTCCATCGTGGGCATGATCATCTCCAACGACGCCTACGGCCCCATTGTGGACAACGCCCGGGGCCTGGCGGAAATGGGCGGCCTGGGTGAGGAGACCATCCGCACCGCCGACGAGCTGGACAGCGCCGGCAACACGGTAAAGGCTGTGACCAAGGGCTTCTCCATCAGCGCCGCGGGCCTGACTGTCATCTCCCTGCTGGGCGCCTTTATGAGCGAGGCCAACGACGCCCTTGTCGCCGCCGGGAAGGCGGTTATCTCCGGGTTCGACATTATGAACCCCACCGTGTTCTTCGGCATCCTCATCGGCGCCTCCATCCCCGCGGTGTTCTCCGCCATGCTCATTCTGGGCGTGGATAAGAACGCCCAGCGCATGGTGGCCGAGATCCATCGCCAGTTCAGCGAGATCGCAGGCCTGCGGGAGGGCAAGGTGAAGCCCGAGTACGACAAGTGCATCGACATCGCCACCTCCGGCGCCATCCATGAGCTGATCCCCGCCGGCCTGATGACCATTGTAGCCACCCTGATCGTGGGCTTTATCGGCGGGCCCTCCGCCATCGGCGGGTTCCTGCTGGGCAACATCGTCAGCGGGCTGCTCATCGCCCTGTTCATGTCCAACGCCGGCGGCCTGTGGGACAACTGTAAGAAGTACATCGAGGCCGGGGCCGAGGGCGGCAAGAACAGCAAGGCCCACAAGGCCGCCGTCATCGGCGACACCGTGGGCGACCCCTTCAAGGACACGGCCGGCCCCTCCATCAACACCCAGATCACTGTGGTGTCCCTGGTGGCTTCCCTGACCTCGTCCCTGTTCGTCTGGTTCTCGATTTTCCACTGATCCCGCCCCCGGCGGGACGCCCCCGCGCCAGAGGGGGAACCTGTTTCGGCCGACCCGGCAGCCCACCCGGCTGCCGTTGGCGGGGCCGCGCAAGCGGTCCCAAATATTGAGGAAGGTAGGAAAAAAAGAAAATGGAAAAGTTCTTTAAGCTCAAAGAGAACGGCACCACCTTCAGCCGCGAGATCGTTGCGGGCCTTACCACGTTCTTCGCCATGGCCTACATCATCGTGGTGAACCCCAACACCTTAAGCGGCCGCGCCGGCGGCCTGGAGGAGGAGCTGATGCCCTGGGGCGCCGTGTTCCTGGCCACCATCATCGCCTCCATCATCGGCACCCTGGTGATGGGCCTGGTGGCAAACGTGCCCTACGCACAGGCTCCCGGCATGGGCCTGAACGCGTTCTTCGTGTACACCGTGTGCCTGGGCCTGGGCTTTAGCTGGCAGCAGACCCTGTCCATGGTGTTCATCTGCGGCCTGATCAACATTCTCATCACCGTGACCAAGATCCGCAAGTTCATCATCAAGTCCATCCCCCGCAGTCTGCAGAACGCCATTGGCGGCGGCATCGGCATCTTCGTGGCCTACATTGGCTTTTTGAACGTGGGCTTCGTAAACTTCGGCTCCGGCGTGCCCGCCATGGCCACCCTGAACACCCCCGTTCTGTGGCTGTTCATCATCGGCCTGGTGATCACCATCGTGCTGCTGGTGCTCAACGTAAAGGGCGCCATCCTCATCGGCATTGTGGCCACCGCCATCATCGGCATCCCCATGGGGGTCACCTCCCTGGGCGACTCCATCAGCTTTACCGAGGCCTGCCAGCAGCTGCCCACCACCTTCTGCGCCATCTTCACCAGCGAGGGCCTGCCCGCCCTGTTCTCTGACGCGGCCAAGATCCCCCTGGTGCTGATCACCATCTTCGCCTTCAGCATCTCCGACACCTTCGACACCATCGGCACCTTCATCGGCACCGGCCGGCGCACTGGCATCTTCTCCGATGAGGACGAGAAGGCCATGGAGAGCCAGGCCGGCTTCCACTCCAAGATGGATAAGGCCCTGTTCGCCGACGCCACCGCCACTTCCATCGGCGCCATCTTCGGTACCTCCAACACCACCACCTTCGTGGAGAGCGCCGCCGGCATCGGCGCTGGCGGCCGCACCGGCCTGACCAGCGTGGTGGTCGCCATCTGCTTCGCCCTCAGCGCCTTCCTGGCCACCTTCGTCAGCGCCATCCCCTCCGCCGCCACGGCTCCCGCCCTGGTGCTGGTGGGTGTGATGATGACCTCCTCCTTTAAGGAGATCCAGTGGGACGATTTGGCCGAGGCCATCCCCGCCTTCTTCGCGGGTATCTTCATGGCCCTGTGCTACAGCATCTCCTACGGCATCGCCATGGGCTTCATCACCTACTGCATCGTGAAGGTGTGCAAGGGCAAGGCCAAGGAGGTCCATCCCATCCTGTGGGTGGTCACCGCCCTGTTCGTGCTGAACTTCATCCTGCTGGCCATCATCTGAGCCGCAGCACAGCGCAAGACCTACGCATCAAAAATAACGAAAAACATTTTACTCAGCGCCGCGGCGGGGACGGGTCTCCCCTGTCCCCCGCCCTCCGCTGACACCGTTTAACGTAAAGAAGGAGAGAAATTTTTGTGGACGGCCTACCTGCCCAAATATTACTGCAGATTGTCTTTATCTTACTCAACGCATTTTTCGCTGGCTCTGAGATCGCATTTCTGTCCCTCAACCAGATCAAACTGAGCAAACAGGCGGAGGAAGGCGACAAAGCCGCCGCCCGGCTCCTGGTCCTGGTAGAGAACCCCAACCGCTTCCTGTCCGCCATCCAGGTGGCCATCACCCTGTCCGGCTTCCTGGGCGCGGCCTTCGGTACCGAGAACTTCTCCGGCTACCTGGCCGACTTCATGGTGGATGTGGGGCTGCCCCTCTCCCCCAGCGTGGCTGGGGTCATCGCCATGGTGGTAGTCACCATCATCATCTCGTTCTTCTCCATCGCCTTCGGCGAAATGGTGCCCAAGCGCATCGCCATGCAAAAGCCCGACATGTGGGCCCGCATGGCCCTGGGCACCGTAAAGGCCATCAGCCTGGTATTCGCCCCCATGATGTGGCTTCTGGACGTGACCACCAACGGCACCCTGAAGCTGCTGGGCATGAAAACCAAGGCCGATGACGGCGCCGCCAGCGAGGAGGACATCCGCCTGATGGTGGAGAACAGCGGCGAGCAGGGCGCCATCGCCCAGGAGGAGCAGCAGTGGATTGAGAACGTGTTCGACTTCGGCGACATGGTGGCCAGCGACGTGATGACCCCCGAGCCGGATGTGACTGCGTTCAGCATCGACGAGACCCCGGAGAACATCATCCAGGCCATCCAGGAGACCGGCCTCAGCCGCTATCCTGTGTACGAGGAAGATATCAACGACATCTGCGGTGTCCTCAACGCCAGGGACTTCCTGCTGAACCTGCAGGCGAAGAACCCCAAGCCCATCAAGGGCCTGCTGCGCCGTGCCTATTTCGTGCCCGAAAGCGTGCACGCCGACCAGCTGTTCAAGGACATGCAGTCCCAGAAGCACCACTTCGCCATTGTGGTGGACGAGTACGGCGGCACCGCCGGCGTCGTCACCATGGAGGACCTGCTTGAGGAGATCGTGGGCAATATTTACGACGAGTTCGACCCTGAGGAGCCCCAGCCCATCGTCCAGGTGAAAGAAGGCCTGTGGCGGGTGCAGGGCAGCGCCAGGGTAGAGGAGCTGGCTGACGTGGCCGACATCACCATCCCCGAGGACGCGGACTACGACACCCTGGGCGGCATGGTGATGAGCTGCCTGTCTACCATCCCCGAGGACGGCTCCAAGCTGACGGTGGAAACCAACGGCTTGCGCATCCGGGTGGAGATGGTGGAGGACCGCAAGGTCATCTGGGCCTATGTGCAGAAGCTCCCTCCCGAGGAGCCCCAGGACAAGGACAGCCAGAAGAAGGAGGGCTCGAAAAAGGAGTCCTCCGACGACAAGGAAGATTGACCGCCCCAAAAAATCGACCAGGACCGCCGTTCCCCACCCGGGGCGGCGGCCCTTTTCTTTTCTCTTGACAGGGGCCGCGGTTTGTGCTATGGTATAGCAGACAAAATAAATTTTCTGCCGCCGGGCAGTGCGCGTTGGTTCCGTATCGTTAGGCCTTAGAAGATACGGGCGCCAGCGCTTTTTTGTTGCCCGGGGCGAGCCTGGAGGAAAACCACATGCAGCGATCGATCCTGCGAGGATTCATCACGTACGCGTCCCTCAACGCGGCGGGGATGCTGGGCCTCTCCTGCTACATCCTGGCCGACACATTTTTCGTCTCCCTGGCCCTGGGGGCCGAGGGCCTGGCCGCTTTGAACCTGGCCATCCCCATCTACAGCTTCTTAAACGGCAGCGGGCTGATGGTGGGCATGGGCGGCGCCACCAAGTACGCCATCCAGAAGAGCCAGGGGGACCACGCCGGCGCGGACCGCACCTTCACCCACGCATGCTGCCTGGCGGGGGCGCTGGCCGTCCTCTTCGTGCTGGCGGGGATCTTTTTCCCCGGTACTATCGTCGCCCTGTTTGGCGGGGAGGGCGCGGTCTACACCATGTCTCGCACCTACCTGCGAGTGCTCCTGCTCTTCGCCCCGGCCTTCCTGGCCAACAACCTGCTGCTGTGCTTTGTCCGCAACGACGGCGCGCCCCAGCTCGCCATGGCGGCCATGCTCACCGGCAGCTTCTCCAACGTGGTGCTGGACTGGGTGTTCCTCTTCCCCTGCGGAATGGGCATTTTCGGCGCGGTCTTTGCCACAGGCCTGGCCCCCCTCATCAGCATCCTGGTGCTCTCCCCCCACTTCTTCCGCCGGAAGAACCAGTTCCACCTCACCCGCTGCCCCCTGGAGGGCAAGCGGGCCGCCGGCATCCTGTCCAGCGGGGCGCCCTCCCTGGTCACCGAGGTCTCCTCCGGCGTGGTGATGATCGTGTTCAACAGCATCCTCCTGTCCCAGGCGGGGAACGTGGGGGTGGCCGCCTACGGGGTCATCGCCAACCTGTCCCTGGTGGTGCTCTCCCTCTACACCGGCATCGCCCAGGGCATCCAGCCCATCATCAGTCGCAGCCACGGCGTGGGAGACCGGGCCGCGGTCCGGGCCACCCTCCGCTATGCCCTGGTGACGGTCCTGGCCCTGTCCCTCCTGCTCTACACCATCATCTTTTTCGGGGCGTCGCCCATCGCCAGTATCTTCAACAGCGAGGGCGACCCCGTGCTCCAGCGGATCGCCGCCTGGGGCCTGAAGCTCTATTTCCTGGCCTGCCCCTTCGCGGGGTGCAACATCGTCCTGGCCCAGTACTTCACCGCCCGGGAGCAGCCCCGGCCCGCCCAGGCCATCTCCCTTTTGCGGGGATTTTTCCTCATCGTCCCCTTGGCGTTCCTCTTCTCCTGGCTGGGGGGCCTTGCCGGCACCTGGTGCGCCTTTCCCGCCGCCGAGGCCCTGGTGGCCGCCCTGGGCCTCTGGCTCCTCCTGGCCGGGGCAAAAAAGGAAGGAGCCCTGTGATGGGCTCCTTTTTGCCGGGCAGATTCAGATGATTTCCAGATAATCCTTGTCCCCCAGGGGCGGGAAGGGGGCGGTGGGCAGGGTCTGGTACCAGAAGGCCACCGAGGCGATGTCGTCCTGCATGGGCAGGTAACGGCCGCCCTCCCGCCAGCCCAGGGCCTGGATGGTCACCCGCAGGTCGCTCTGGAACCGGATGGGGTCCGCGATGTGGAACCGGTACAGTCCAAAGCGCTTCTGGGCCTTGTAAAGCTTGTCCTGGCCCACGGCGTACAGACCGCCATAGGGGGTGTTGAAGTCCACGTAGTTCTGGTGGGTGTGGGGGTCCTCAAAATTGTAGGACCCGCAGAAGTAGTCCTCCGTCCCCGTGCCGCAGATGGTGGGGTACTCGCTGTCACCGTCCAGGTAGAATTTGATCTCCCCTTCGCCCCACCAGCCGTTGTTGTTCACGCCCCAGGCCATGTAGGTGCCCACATACTGGCCCTGGCCCTTCACCCCGTCCAGGATGGTATACACCTGCTTGTAGGGCAGGGGGTTCACCCGGCGGAATTGGGCGTGGAAGTAGGCGGCGTCCTCGGGCACCTCCCCCAGGCTGTAGTCCACCTGGTAGTAATACACCACTTCCGACTCGGCCCGGTTCTCCAGGGTGATGCGGCACCGCTTGCGGAAGGGCATGGTCCAGTAGCAGTTAAAGGCGCTGCCGGGGTTGACGCACACCGCCAGGGTGGAGACCTGGAAGTACTCCTGCCAGCCGGCGCAGAAGAAGTCGCCCACCGGGCACTCCACCGAGGGGGCCTCCTGGCTGTCCCAGTAAAACCGGATGATGGTGTTGCGCCAGCTGCCGGTGGGGGTCATCCAGATGTGCTGGATGGCGCCGGGACCGGTGATGTCCGCCACGGTAAAGGTCTCCCCCGCGGGGATGCGCACAAAGGGGTTTACTTTCCAGCCCTTGCCCAGGTCCCGGGCCGCGGCCCTGGCGTTGCCGTCCTCCAGCTCGCACATGGCCCCGCCCCCCTTGGCCCCGGTGTAGTTCTCCGGGCTGATGGACCGGCTCTGGACGTTGGAGAGCCGGAACAGATTCTCCATGGAATTGGACATGCCGTGATACATAGCGTAATACGCTCCTCCCTGTATGGAATGGTTCTGCTGGTATTATAGCCTGTCCGCTCCCCCTTGCCAAGATGGATTTTTCTCCTGTTTCCGTAAAATTATTCCACGTTTCGGTTAGAGGCCCAGCTTTTTACAGCCGCTTTTTGAAATTGCGCTGCAGCTTGTTCCCGGTGTAGCCCAGGCTTTGGTAAAAGGCATGTGCGCCTTCCCGCCCCTCCCCGGAGACCAGCCGCACCGCCGCGGCCCCGTCCGCCTTGGCCCAGGTCTCCCCGGCAGCCAGCAGGGCCCGGCCCACCCCCTGCCGCCGGCAGGCGCTGGCCACCGCGATGCCCAGCACGTTCTTCATGTGGGGGAAATAGAGCACGTCATAGTCCTCCAGGTGAAGGTACCCCACCACCTCTCCCCCGCTCTCCGCCACGAAGACCTTGTGGGCGGGGTTTGTAAGACACGCCCGCAGCTTTTCCCGGGTCCTCTCCTCGGGGAAGTCGTACCCCAGCTCCTCCCGGTTCAGACGGGTGATGGCGGCGCAGTCCGCCAGCCGGGCCTCCCGGATGGTCCACTCCATACAAAAGCTCCTTTCACGCAAAAAGGCCCGGCGTAACGCCAAGCCTTTTCTTCTATGCTCACTTACCCAGGACTTTCTTCACTGTGGCCTCGATGTTCTCCGCGCACAGGCCGAATTCCTTCAGCAGGTCCACCGCGGGACCGGAGTGGCCGAACACGTCGTTTACGCCGATGCGGGTCACCGGGACGGGGCAGCTCTCCGTCACGCAGGCGGCTACCGCCTCCCCCAGCCCGCCGATGATGTTGTGCTCCTCCACCGTTACGATGCGGCCGGTCTCCTTGGCGGCCTTTCGCACCAGCTCCTCGTCCAGGGGCTTGATGGTGTGCATGTCGATGAGCCGGGCGTGGACGCCCTGGGCCGCCAGGGAATCCACGGCCTTCAGGGCCTCGCCCACCATCAGGCCGGTGGCGATGACGGTGATGTCCTCCCCCTGCCGCAGGGTGATGCCCTTGCCGATCTCGAACTTATAGTCGTCGTTGTTGTTCACGCTCTCCACTGCCAGGCGGCCCAGACGGATATAAACCGGGCCGTTATGCTGGGCAGCGGCCTTCACCGCGGCCAGCATCTCGTAGTGGTCGGCGGGGTTCAGCACCACCATGCCGGGGATGGTCCGCATAAGGGCGATGTCCTCGCAGCACTGGTGGGTGGCCCCGTCCTCCCCGGTGGAGATGCCCGCGTGGGAGCCGGCGATCTTCACGTTCAGGTGGGGGTAGCCCACGGAGTTGCGCACCTGCTCGAAGGCCCGGCCCGCCGAGAACATGGCGAAGGACGCGGCAAAGGGGATCTTCCCGCAGGCAGCCAGGCCCGCGGCGATGCCAATCATATTGCTCTCGGCGATGCCGCAGTCGATGAAGCGCTCCGGGTATTTCTTCTCGAAGATGCAGGTCTTGGTGGCCTCCGCCAGGTCGGCGTCCAGCACCACGATGTCGGGGTTCGTCTCAGCCAGCATGGTCAGGGCCTCGCCGAAGCTCTCACGAGTGGCCTTTTTCACCATTTCAGCCATTTTCCAGCACCTCCAGGTTCTCTTCCAGCTCTTTCATGGCGATCTCGTACTCGTCCTTGTTGGGGGCCTTGCCGTGCCAGCCCACCTGGTTTTCCATAAAGGACACGCCCTTGCCCTTTACCGTTTTCATAATAATGGCGAAGGGCTTCCCCTTGCAGGCCCTGGCCTGCTCCAGGGCGGCCTCGATCTGGTCCAGGTCGTTGCCGTCGATGGTGGTGACCTCAAAGCCGAAGGCCAAAAACTTCTCGTCGAAGGGCTCGGGCCCGCCCACCTTGCTCACCGGCCCGTCGATCTGCAGGCCGTTGTTGTCCACGATGACGCAGAGGTTATCCAGGCCGTGGTGCCCGGCGAACATGGCGGCCTCCCACACCTGGCCCTCCTCGCACTCGCCGTCCCCCAGCAGGGTGTAGACGCGGTAGCTCTTGTGGTCCATCTTCCCCGCCAGGGCCATGCCCACAGCGGCGGAGACGCCCTGGCCCAGGGAGCCGGAGCTCATGTCCACGCCGGGGGTGTGCTTCATGTCCGGGTGGCCCTGGAGCATGGCGCCGATGTGCCGCAGGCTCTGCAGCTCCTCCATGGGGAAAAAGCCCTTCAGGGCCAGGGCGGCGTAATAGCCGGGGGCGCAGTGGCCCTTGGAGAGCACAAACCGGTCCCGGTCCGGGTCCTTGGGGTTCTTGGGGTCTACGTTCAGTTCCTTCCCATACAGGTAAGCGAAGAGCTCCGCCGCGGAGAGGGAGCCTCCCGGGTGGCCGGACTTGGCGTGGAACACGCCTTCGATGATCCCCAGGCGGATCTTGGCCGCCGCGATCTGAAGCTCTTTGCGTTCTTGCGCGTTCATAGGTTCCATTCCTTTCTCTGGGATTTTTGCCTGCCAGTACCTTTCTGTCCTACCAAAGATTTTAGCCTATTTCCGGGAAAAAAGCAATCCCAAAAAGCGAGGTTGACCGCCCGGTATTTTTGTGGTATCTTGTGTGCAGAAACCGCAAGGAGGGACACCATGCATTACCCCTGGCTCTACGAGGAATTGGCGGCAAAGCCCGCCGCCACCCAGGATTTCAAGGAGGAGTGGCAGTGGACCCGCTTCCAGATCGGCGGGAAGCTGTTCGCCGCCATCTGCAAGGACGAAACCGGCAGGGACAGCCTGCTCACCCTCAAGCTGCCGCCGGAGGAGAACCGCTTCCTTCGGGAACAGTACGAGGACATCCTCCCCGGCTACTACTGCAACAAAGAGCACTGGAGCTCCATCCGACTGGAGGGCGCCGTCCCCGACAACCTGGTGCGGGAGCTCATCGAGACCTCCTACCGGCTGGTGCTCTCCGGGCTTTCCAAGAAAAAACAGCGGGAGCTGTTGGGGGAGTAACTTCCCCTGTATAAGCGGGCCGGGCGGGGCCAGAATACCGGTAGAGCCCTTTGGGCTCATTCCCACGGGAGAAAGGTGGTTCCGCCATGGAGCAGCAACGCAAGGGCAGGATCGGCAGCCTGCCCGCCAACATCAACATTATGAACCCCGTGCCCAACAAAGATGCCAAGAGCATCACCGGGCTGGTGCGGAAAAACGGCAGGATCGCAGGCTACGAGCTCTCCGATGGCAGGGTCCTCTCCAAGCAGGAGGGGGTGGCCCTGGCAAAGCAGGGGGGCATCCGGGGGGTGGCCATCGCCAGCCGCAATGGCGCCGAGTACCTGCGCTCCCTGCCCGACGGGGACGAGTCCGACAACCTGGGGGACCTGCCCAGCGCCAGGGACTGACCCAGACCGGGCGCAACCGAAAACGCCTGCCGCGGCTGCGGCAGGCGTTTTTCCTTCCCCTTTCCGGGGCTGTTATTTCTTGCGCACAAAGGCCTTTTTGGGCATGCGGCACACCGGGCAGGTCCAGTCGGCAGGCAGCTCCTCAAAGCCGAAATTGGGGTCGCTGTACACATAGCCGCACACCGAGCACACAAAGCTCTCACCGCTGCTCTTATCGAAGGTGAGCTCCGGGGGCAGGTAGGTGGGCGACCGCTTGGGGGAGGTGCCCCCCAGCTTCTCCACATAGTATTCGTAAGTCATGGGCACGCCGATGGCCTCGTCGCTGCCGGCGATGATCTCCCCAATAAACAGCTTTTGAGAGCCGGCGGCCACCACTTCCTTCACCTTGCACAAAAACCAGCAGCAGGTGTTCTCCTTGATCACCGGCACTCCCTCGATGAGGACCTTGTGCCGCACGTTCTCCAGCTTATCCGCCCGCCGGCCAGAGACCAGCCCCAGCGCCCCGATCACCGAGGCGGGGGTCTCCTGGGACAGCACGGAGATGGTGAAGATGCCGCTCTTCTCCATGCACTCGCAGCTGTAATTCTGCTTGCTCATACTCACCGCCACCAAGGGGTTGTCTGCCGGGGTGGCCTTGGTAATCTGCATCACCGTGTTCACGATGCAGGCGCTGGGCTTTTTCGCGTCCTTCACCCCGATGGCGTACATGCCGTAGGAAAGGGTACTTAAAACCTGGGGTTTCATCTCTCTACCTCCGTTATCTGCTGATCTCCCACCGCTCCATAGATATGGGCCGCGGGGCTTTATTTATGCTTGATCTTGTCCCAATAGGCCCGAAAGCCCTGTTCGTTCTTGTTGTCGCCGTACTGGTAGTAGGTCCTGCCCAGCAGGGCGTCGGGCAGGTACTGCTGGGGCAGCCAGTGGTTGGGCGCGTCGTGGGGATACTGGTAAAACTGGCCTTTTTTCTCCACCTCGGCCCCGTCGTAGTGCTTGTTCTGCAGGTTCCGGGGGATGCTGCCCGCCTTCCCCGCCCGGATGTCCGCCGCCGCCTTCTCATAGGCCACGTGGGCCGAGTTGGACTTGGGCGCGATGCTCACCAGCACCACCGCGTCGGACAGGGGGATGCTGGCCTCGGGCAGGCCCACCATCATGGCCGCGTCCACCGCCCCCTTCACAATGGGGATGATCTGGGGCCAGGCCAGGCCCACGTCCTCGCAGGCGCACACCATCAGCCGCCGGCAGGCGGAGGGCAGGTCCCCGGCCTCCAGCAGCCGGGCCAGGTAGTGCAGGGCCGCGTCCGGGTCCGATCCCCGCATGGACTTCTGGAAGGCGGAGAGGATGTCGTAGTGCTCGTCCCCGCCCCGGTCGTAGCGCATGGCGCTCTTCTGGGTGAGCTCCCGTGCGCTCTCCAGGGTGATGGAGACCGCCTCTTCCCCCTGGTCGCAGGCCAGGGCGCAGAGCTCGGCGGCGTTCATGGCCTTGCGCACGTCCCCGCCGCAGGCCGTGGCGATATGGGCCAGCACCCCATCCTCCAGGGCAATCTCCTTCCCCATCTCCTGGGAAAGGATAGAAAAAGCGCGCTGTACGGCCTTCTCCACCTCCTCCCGCTCCACGGGCTTGAACTCGAACACCGTGGACCGGCTGAGGATGGCGTTGTAGACGTAGAAATAGGGGTTCTCCGTGGTGGAGGCGATGAGGGTCACCGAGCCGTTCTCGATGAACTCCAAGAGGGTCTGCTGCTGCTTTTTGTTGAAGTACTGGATCTCGTCCAGGTACAGCAGCACGCCGTTCATACCCTCGAAGGTGCCGGTGCGGCTCACCGCGTCCTTGATGTCCGCCGTGGAGGCCGTGGTGCCGTTGAGCTTCACCAGGCACCGGTCCGTGTTCCTGGCGATGATGGAGGCCACGGTGGTCTTCCCCACCCCCGATGGGCCGTAAAACACCATGTTGGGGATGTGCCCGGACTGGAGGATGCGGCGCAGGGCCTTCCCCTCGCCCAAAATATGCTTCTGCCCCACCACCTCCTCCAAGGTGGCGGGACGGACCCGGTCTGCCAAGGGCGCCGCCAAAGGGATCCCCCCTTCCCCAAAATCTCTGTTTTCTCGTTTTATTGTACCATCTTTTTCCCCAGAACGCAACCTGTTTCTGAGAACAAATGTTTGTTTTTGTGAACTGCCCTTCCCGCGCTGCCAAAACAGAAAAGCGGCCGCCACACCTTTCGGGTGGCGGCCGCCGCAGCAGGCCTTACGGACTTATTGGTACAAGGGGTATTTCTGGCAGATGGACTCCACCATGCCCCGCAGCTTCTCCACGTTGCCCTCGAAGCCGTCCTCCATGGCCAGGGCGATGCACGCGGCGATCTGGTCCATGTCCGCCTCCACCAGGCCCCGGGTGGTGACCGCCGGGGTGCCCAGCCGCAGGCCGCTGGTGGTAAAGGGACTGCGCTTCTCCCCGGGCACGGTGTTCTTGTTGGCGGTGATATACACCTCGTCCAGGCGGCGCTCCAGCTCCTTGCCGGTGAGCTCCATGTCCGTCAGGTCCACCAGCATCAGGTGGTTGTCCGTGCCGCCGGAGACCAGCTTCACCCCACGGTTCAGCAGGCCCTGGGCCAGGGCCTGGGCGTTCTTTACCACCTGCTCCCCGTAGGCCTTGAATTCCGGCCGCAGGGCCTCTCCCAAACACACGGCCTTGGCGGCGATGACGTGCATCAGCGGGCCGCCCTGGGTGCCGGGGAAGATGGCCTTGTCGATGGCCTTGGCAAACTCCTCCTTGCAGAGGATCATGCCGCCCCGGGGGCCCCGGAGGGTCTTGTGGGTAGTGGTGGTCACCACGTGGGCGTAGGGCACCGGGTTCTGGTGGACCCCGGCGGCCACCAGCCCGGCGATGTGGGCCATGTCCACCATCAGAAGGGCGCCGCAGGCGTCGGCGATCTCCCGGAACTTCTTGAAGTCGATGGCCCGGGGGTAGGCGCTGGCCCCGGCCACGATGAGCTTGGGCTTTACCTCCATGGCCTGGGCCAGGAGCTTGTCGTAGTCGATGCGGCCGGTCTCCGGGTCTACCCCGTAGGCCACGAAATTGTACAGCGCCCCGGACATGTTCACCGGGGAGCCGTGGGTCAGGTGGCCGCCCTCCGCCAGGTTCATGCCCAGCACCGTATCCCCGGGCTGGAGCAGGGCGAAGTACACCGCCAGGTTGGCCTGGGCTCCGGAGTGGGGCTGCACGTTGGCGTGGTCCGCGCCGAAGAGCTTGCAGGCCCGCTCCCGGGCGATGTCCTCCACCACGTCCACGCACTGGCAGCCGCCGTAGTACCGCTTGCCGGGGTAGCCCTCGGCGTACTTGTTGGTGAGCACGCTGCCCATGGCCGCCATCACTGCCGGGGAGACGATATTCTCCGAGGCGATCAGCTCCAGATTCCGCTGCTGCCGGGCGAACTCCTGGGCCATGGCCTGGCCCACGTCCTGGTCCCGCTCGGTCACGAACCCAATGGTATCCATCAAATCGTTGAACATGTGCAACTTCCTTCCCTTTGGATTTGGCTGGTCCTGTGCCTGTTTTCTCTATTATACCGGAAAATCCCCCCGCTGACAATGGAAAAACACAGTTTTTGCGAAGAGGCGCCCTGCCGCCTTGCCAAGGGGCGAAAATGGGAGTAAAATAGGGCTATCCATGACGAAACCCTAGAAAGGAGCGCCCTCCATGACGAAAAAACAGCTGGCCCTGCAGGCGGTCGAGGCCCTGAAGCGCGAATACCCCGACGCCATCTGTTCCCTGGACTACCCCGACCCCCTGCAGCTTCTCATCTCCGTGCGGCTCTCGGCCCAGTGCACCGACGCCCGGGTGAACCTGGTGACCCCCGCCCTCTTTGCCCGCTTCCCCACCCTGGAGGCCTTCTGTGAGGGCACCGAGGAGGAGATCGGGGAGCTCATCCACTCCTGCGGGTTCTGGCGGGCCAAGGCCAAAGATATTTTGGGGGCCTGCCGGATGATCAAGGACGAGTTTGGCGGCAAAGTCCCCGACAACATGGAGGACCTGCTGAAGCTGCCCGGGGTGGGCCGCAAGACCGCCAACCTGGTGCTGGGGGACGTGTACGGCAAGCCCGCCGTGGTGACGGACACCCACTGCATCCGCATCGCGGGGCGGCTGGGGCTTACCGCCAATACCGCCCCGGAAAAGGTGGAGAAAGACCTGTGGGCCGTGCTGCCCCCGGAGGAATCCAACAACTTCTGCCACAGGCTGGTGCTCCACGGCAGGGCGGTGTGCACCGCCCGCAAGGCCTTCTGCGAGAACTGCTGCATGGCGGGCTTCTGCAGGAAGGCGGGCGTGGGGCCGAACGGGGAGAAGCTCCTGGGGAAGAAGGGGGCTGGCCGGAAGTGAGGGGTCGGGGCCCCGTCCCCCTGGGCCGCAGGCCCAGGGGCAGGCCCCCGCAAGGGGGCCTGCGGGCCCGCGAAGCGGGGCCGGCGGGGCCCCGGAGCGCCCGGAAAAGTCCCAGAAAAGCCCGGAAATCACCCAAAAGAGCCCGGAAAGAGCCGAAATTCCGCCAGGGGCTTGACTTAAACCCCACTTTACCCTGTATCATAGACATAAACTCATTTGGGAGGAGCATGACAGATGGAAAAAGCCAAAGTCTACTTTACCGACCTGCGGGCCCGTTTCGACTGCAACCTGCTGCAAAAGCTGCGCAAGCTGCTGCTGGCCGCGGGCATGGACCAGATCGACTTTCAGAACAAGTACGCCGCCATCAAAATCCACTTCGGCGAGCCGGGGAACCTGGCCTTCCTGCGGCCCAACTACGCCAAGGTGGTGGCGGACCTGGTGAAGGAGCTGGGGGGCAAGCCCTTCCTCACCGACTGCAACACCCTGTACGTGGGCCGGCGGAAAAACGCCCTGGACCACCTGGACGCCGCCTATGAAAACGGCTTCTCCCCCTTCTCCACCGGGTGCCACGTGCTCATCGCCGACGGGCTGAAGGGCACCGACGAGACGCTGGTGCCCATCGACGGGGAGTATGTGAAAGAGGCCAAGATCGGCACGGCCATTATGGACGCGGACGTGTTCATCAGCCTGACCCACTTTAAGGGCCACGAGGCCACGGGCTTCGGCGGCTGCCTGAAGAACATCGGCATGGGGTGCGGCTCCCGGGCCGGGAAGATGGAGATGCACTCCGCGGGCAAGCCCCACATCGAGCAGGAAAAGTGCGTGGGCTGCGGCTCCTGCCAGAAGGACTGCGCCCACAGCGCCATCACCATCACCGACCGGAAGGCCAGAATCGACCACAGTAAGTGCGTGGGCTGCGGGCGGTGCATCGGCCGCTGTCCCGTGGACGCGGTGCAGCCCGCCAGCGACGAGGCCAACGATGTGCTGAATTATAAAATCGCCGAGTACACCTGGGCCGTGGTGAAGGACAAGCCCTGCTTCCACATCTCCCTGGTGATGGACGTGTCCCCCTACTGCGACTGCCACGGGGAGAACGACGTGCCCATCGTGCCGGATGTGGGCATGTTCGCCTCCTTCGACCCCATCGCCCTGGACCAGGCCTGCGCTGACGCGGTGAACGCCCAGCCCAGCATGCCGGGCTCGGTGCTGGACGAGCGGGACCAGTGCCACCACGACCACTTTACCGACACCCACCCGGACACCAACTGGAAGAGCTGCCTGGAGCACGGGGAGAAGCTGGGCCTGGGCACCCGGGAGTACGAGCTGGTGCGGGTAAAATAAGAGGTTTTTCCCCCATCCCGTTGACAAAGCAGGAAAAGTGGAAGATAATGGGGGTAAGGATCTGAGATCATCCCGGGCGGAGGGCTCTCCCTTTGCCCGGGGATTTTTATGGAGGTCAAAACACATGCGCTATGATTTTGAGACCCTGGTAGACCGCTCCCACTGCGGCTCGGGGAAATGGGACGGCATGAAGGAGAAGAACCCCGACGTGCGTGTGGGCATCGTGCCCCTCTCTGTGGCGGACATGGAGTTCAAGAACCCACCTGAGGTGGTGGAGGGCCTGAAGGCCTATCTGGACACCCATATCCTGGGGTACACCAGCCCCACGGAGGAGTACAAGGCTGCCGTGTGCCAGTGGATGAAGGACCAGCACAGCTGGGACATCCAGCCCGAGTGGATCTGCTGCACCCACGGCGTGGTCACCGCCCTGTTCATGCTGGTGAGCGCCCTCACCCAGCCCGGGGACGGGGTCATCATCCTCACCCCGGTGTACTACCCCTTCTACATGGCCACCAAGGCCAATGGCCGCAAGGTAAAAGGCTGCCCCCTGGTCTACCGGGACAACACCTACACCATCGATTTTGACCTGCTTGATAAGATCGCCGCCGAGGACGACAGCAAGCTGATGATCTTCTGCAGCCCCCACAACCCGGTGGGCCGGGTGTGGACCCCGGAGGAGCTGAAGCGGGTGGCGGAGATCTGCCAGAAGCACGGGGTGAAGGTCATCAGCGACGAGATCCACTTCGACCTGGTGATGCCCGGCCACAAGCACACGGTGTTCTCCACCGTGGCCCCGGACCCGGAGGACATCATCGTCTGCACCGCCCCCAGCAAGACCTTTAACCTGGCGGCCATGCAGACCTCCAATATCATCATCCCCAAGGCGGAGGACCGGGAGAAATTCGCCGCCGTGCGGGGCGCCTATGCCGACCACGACCCCAGCGCCCTGGGCCTGGAGGCCTGCCGTTTGGCCTACACCCACTGCAAGCCCTGGATGGAGGAGATGCTCCAGGTCATCGCCGGGAATTACGAGTTTGCCAAGGCGTTCATCCAGGAGCGGCTGCCGGAGATCAAGGTGGTGCCCCTGGAGGGTACCTACCTGCTGTGGCTGGACTGCACCGCCCTGGGCAAGACCGCCGAGGAGCTGGAGGAGCTGATGGTGCAGAAGGCCCAGCTCTTCCTGGACGAGGGCTACCTATTCGGAGACGAGGGCAAGGGCTTTGAGCGGGTGAACCTGGCCTGCCCCCAGTGGGTGCTGAAGGACGCCCTGGAGCGGCTGGAGAAAGCTGTGCGCTCTTAAAAATCAAAAACACAAAAGCAAAGGGCCGGAGCGGTGTGCTCCGGCCCTTTCTCTATCTCGCTATAGGCCCAGGGCTTTCCGGGCCAGGGAGTCCGCCAGGTCGTTGCAGGCGTTGCCGGAGTGGCCCTTCACCTTGACGAAGGTGAGCTTCAGGTCCCGGGCGGCCTCCCGGCACAGGGCGGCATAGGCCTGGGTGCCGGGCTTATTGGCCTTCCACAGGCCTTGGGCCCACTTGGCCACGCCCTCGTAGTCGTGGTGAATCTCCAGGGCGGGGATGCCCGCTTTGCGGCAGTAGTCGATCACCGTCACCGCGCCCATGATCTCCCCGGCCACGTTGCGCATGTCCGCCAGGGCGGGGTCGCTGTACTTTTGAGAGAAGTATTTGGTCTCGCCGCCGTAGAAGAGCACCGCCCCGCAGGCGAATTCCTTGGTGGCGTCGTGGTAGCTGCCGTCCACATAAGCCACGGCCACGCCCTCCCGCTGGGAGGGCTGGGGGGCGTCCTCCTCGGCGTGGGACTCCCCTGCCCGCTGGAGGAAGGTCTCCGCCTCCGCCCGGGTGGCAAAGCCCTTGAAGAGCACCCCGGGGGCGCCCTTTACCTGGGCCTCGCACTCCGCCCAGCTCTGGTAGATGCCGTCGCCGCTTTTGCCGTTTTTGACCGCGTAGAATTTTTTGGCCATGGCTCAGCCCTCGAACAGCGGGGTGGAGAGGTAGCGGTCGCCGGTGTCGGGCAGGAGGACCACCAGGGTTTTGCCCTGGTTTTCCGGGGCGGACAGGAGGCGCTCCCCGGCGGCCAGGGCCGCCCCGGAGGAGATGCCCACCAAGATGCCCTCGGTTTTGGCGAAGCGCCGGGCGGC
This sequence comes from Candidatus Acutalibacter stercorigallinarum, assembly GCA_019112625.1. Lineage (GTDB taxonomy): Bacteria > Bacillota > Clostridia > Oscillospirales > Acutalibacteraceae > Acutalibacter > Acutalibacter stercorigallinarum. The sequence goes on from DXIW01000041.1 coordinate 55,293, forward strand.
GCTGTAGGCCTCCTCCTCGGTGACGGTGACCACCTGGTCGTAGACGGTGGTGTCCAGGGCCTTGGGCACGAAGCCGGCGCCGATGCCCTGGAGGCCGTGGGGGCCGCTTTTGCCCTGGGAGAGCACCGGGGAGCCAGCGGGCTCCATGGCCACCACCTGGATGGCGGGGTCCCGCTCTTTCAGGTAGCGGCCCACCCCGGTGAGGGTGCCGCCGGTGCCCACCCCGGCCAGGAAGATGTCCAGACTTCCCCCGCACTGGTCCCAGATCTCCGGGCCGGTGGTGCGGTAGTGGGCGGCGGGGTTGGCGGGGTTCTCGAACTGGCCGGCCAAAAAGCTCTCCGGGTTCTCCCGGCAGAGCTCCTCCGCCTTTTCGATGGAGCCGGCCATGCCCTTCTCCCCGGGGGTGAGGACGATTTTCGCGCCGTAGGCCGCCAGCAGGGCGCGGCGCTCCACGCTCATGGTGTCGGGCATGGTGAGCACCACCCGGTAGCCCCGGGCCGCGGCGATGGCCGCCAGGCCGATGCCCGTGTTGCCGGAGGTGGGCTCGACAATGAGGCCGCCGGGGGCCAGCCTGCCGCTTCGCTCCGCGTCGTCAATCATGGACAGGGCGGCCCGGTCCTTCACGCTGCCGGCGGGGTTCAGGTACTCCAGCTTGGCCAGCAGCCGTCCCCCCCGCTCCCGGGGAAAGAACCGGCCGGCCTCCAGCAGGGGGGTGGCCCCGATCAGCTCTGTCATGTCTCTGGCGATGTGCTCCCGCATGAAAACTCACTCCTTAGCCGAAAACTTACCCCCAGTATACCCCATCCCGGGGCGCGATGCAAGCGGGAGAGGGAAAGCTACCGCCGGGAGGCGGGGCAAAACGGCGTCCCGGGCCAGGGAAAAGCGAGGCCTCCCCTGGTTTTGTCCCCCCTCCCCCGGTGCTTTGGTCTCCCCTGGGAGCACCGGCGGGCGGAAAGGGGGCTTTTGTCACCTGTTTTTCCAAGATTTTCCCGGAAAAAGGGGGATTTCCTGTTGCAGGGAATACCCAAATACGGTATAATAGAGCAGAATGCATACTACATTATGATTTTTGAGGAGCGCTCGCAGCTTATGAAACATAAATCCAAGAAAAAACCGGTGGTCATCGTGCTTGTTAGCCTTGCGGTGCTGGCGGCCGCGGCGGCCTGTGTGTGGTTCCTTTGGCTGAAGGACTACCTGGCCGCGTCCAGCGCGCCGCCGGTGTATGTAAACTCGGTTGCATCCATCACCGGCATGGACATGGGCACCAACCCCCGGTACGCCGGTGTGGTGGAGCCCCAGCAGACTTACGACGTGACCAAGGACGAGAGCAAGACCGTGGCCGAGGTGCTGGTGGCCGAGGGGGACCAGGTGCAGCCCGGCACCCCCCTGTTCCGCTATGACACGGAGGAGATGCAGCTCACCCTGGAGCAGGCGGAGCTGGACCTGGAGGGCATCTCCAACCAGATCAGCACCCTGAAGAACCAGCTGAGCGACCTGGAGAAGGAAAAGAAAAAAGCCAGCAAGGACGAGCAGTACTCCTACACGGTGCAGATCCAGTCGGTGGAGCTGCAGATCAAGAACGAGGAGTACAACAGCACGGTGAAGAAGAGCGAGATCGACAAGCTGAAGTCCTCCCTGGAGAACGCCGAGGTCTACTCGGAGGTGGAGGGCGTGGTGAAAGAGGTGAACGTAAACGGCGGCACCGACATCACCGGCCGGCCCCTGCCCTTTATCAGTATCCTGTCCTCTGGGCAGTTCCGGGTAAAGGGCACCATCAGCGAGCTGAACCTGGGCAGCCTGTACCAGGGCCAGGCGGTGATTGTCCACTCCCGGGTGGACGAGTCCCAAACCTGGACCGGCCTGGTGGACACCATTGAGATGGAGCCCACCGACGACCAGAACAACAGCATGTACTATGTGTCCGGGGACGCGGGCCAGCGGAGCTCCCGGTACAACTTCTATGTGACATTGGACTCCCTGGAGGGGCTGATTTTAGGGCAGCACGTGTACATCGAGCCCGATCTGGGCCCCGCTGCCCAGCGGGAGGGCCTGTGGCTGCCCGCGGCCTATATTGACCACGACGAGGTGGGCAGCTTTGTGTGGGCCGCCGACGAGAACGACAGGCTGGAGATCCGCTCCCTGACCCTGGGGGATTACGACGCGGAGAACGACATGTACCAGATCACCTCTGGCCTGACCGCCCAGGACCGCATCGCCTACCCCAGCGAGGAGCTGGTGGAGGGCGGGCCTGTCACCAGTGACGAGAGCCTGGCCGCCGGGCCGGTGCAGGACCCGGCCTTCCCCGAGGACGGCACCGTCGTGGACGATGGGATGCTCTACGGGGAGGAGGGCATGGACGGCTCCGCCTACCTGGAGGACGGCGCCTACGACGATACTTACGGCAATACGGATGACGATACCTACGACGATACCTACGACGACACCGAGGCGGGGGACGCCGAGCTGGACGGCGGCGTGACCGTGGAGGCCCGGGATGCCGGGGCTGCCTTCGACCTGGTCCAGGACTCGGAGGGCGCGGCATGATCTTAGAACTCAAGGACATCTGCAAGACCTACCTCCAGGGGAAACTGGAGGTGCCGGTGCTCAAGGACGTGACCCTCTCGGTGGACGAGGGGGAGTACGTGGCCATTATGGGACCCTCCGGCTCGGGTAAGACCACGTTGATGAACATCATCGGCTGCCTGGACAGCCCCACCTCTGGCAACTACCTGCTGGAGGGGAAGAACGTGGCGGGCATCAGCGAAAAGAAGATGTCGGATGTGCGGCTGCACAGCATCGGGTTTGTGTTCCAGAGCTTTTACCTGCTGTCACGGCAGTCGGCGCTTGACAACGTGGCCCTGCCCCTGCTCTACGCCGGGGTGAATCGGAAGGAGCGCAGCGAGATCGCCCGGAAGGCCCTGGAGCGGGTGGGGCTGGGCGACCGCACCGATTTTAAGCCCACCCAGCTCTCCGGCGGGCAGTGCCAGCGGGTGGCCATCGCCAGGGCCATTGTGAACAACCCCAAGATCTTACTGGCGGACGAGCCCACCGGCGCTTTGGACACCAAGTCCGGGGAGCAGATCATGGAGATCTTCCAGAGCCTGAACCAGGAGGGCGTCACCATTTTGATGATCACCCACGAGCCGGAGATCGCGGCCCACGCCAAGCGGGTGCTGTACATCCGGGACGGGCTGCTCACCGCGGCGCCCCAGGCCAGCCGTTCCGACGGGCTGCCCGGGGCCAGCGGCAGCGGTGCCTCCCCCGCCCCCCAGGCTGTGGAGGCCCCGGCTGTGGAGGCCCCCGCCAAGGGGGAGAATGTCCAGAAATCTGACGGCCAGGAACAGGCCGTCCAGGAGATGGCCGCCCAGGGGCGCCCGGCGGCTGGCTTCGCCATGCCCGAGGCCGCTCCCCTGCCGCCGGCGGTGGCCGTGCGGGAAGTCACCCACCTGGAGGTGGACATGGAGGCCATGCTGGGGCGCAGCAACAAGCGGAAGCCCCGGCACGCCCAGGCACCGGGCAGGCCCCAGGCGGTCCCCCAGCCCGCAAAACAGCGGCCCCAGCCGGGCCAGTTCGACGCGCCCATCCCCGTGGCCCTGGAGGGGCTGGGGTTCGGGGCCCTGCGGAAGGGAGGCGCTGAGGGATGAGCATGCAGAAAAAAGCCAAGAAGCGGCTGATTTTAAGCTCGGCGGCCATTGTGCTGGCGGCGGGGCTGGGTGTGGGCGGCTGGCTGTTCTGGCAGTACCGCAACGACCAAAAGACCGTGGAGGTGCAGCCGGTGTCCTACCTCTCCACCAGCTACTGGGGGGACACGGCCCAATCCTCGGGGACCATTACCAGCGATTACATCCAGGAGCTGTACCCGGACTCCTCCAAGACCATCACCGACGTGTTCGTCACCGAGGGGCAGGAGGTGAGCATCGGGGACCCGCTGCTCCAGTATGACAAGACCAAGCTGGAGCTGGATGTGGAGGCCAAGGACGTGGCCATCAAGGAGACGGAGCTAAAGATCGACAATGCCCAGAACCAGCTGAAAAAGCTGCAGAACACCAAGCCCATCGCCACGCCCAAGCCGGAGAAGGCCACGCCCACCCCCAAGCCCACGAAACCTACGCCCACCCCGGAGCCGGAGCCCACTCCCGCGCCTACGCCCACGCCGGAACCCACCACCACCCCGGCTGACGTGACCCTGTACAGCCAGCTGGACGTGGACGCCGTGCCCTACGCGGGCAGCGGCACTACCGACGACCCCTATATCTTCCTGTGCACCGACGACTGCACCATGACCAAGGGCTTTTTGTCTCTGCTGTTCGGTCTGGGTACTGAGACGGAAGGGGATGGCGGCCAGGAAAGCACAGACGGGGAGATCGCCGAGGGGGACGCCACCGGCGAGACCGGAGACGGGGAAACCACCGGCGAGGAAACCGGGGACGGCGAGACCGGCGGCCAGGAGGAGGAATCCCAGAGCCAGCTGGCCACCCCCTTCGCCGCGATTTTTGAGGTGCGGGAGGACGACTCCAACTACGGGGAGCTCATCGCCTCCTTCAAGCTGGACGGCACCCAGCTCTCCGCCAACTTCCAGAATTTCCCCCAGTTTGACGGCTCCCAGACCGTGGAGTCGGTGGCGGAGGCGTTTGAGGCCCGGGCGAAGGCCACCCCCTCCCCCACGCCCAACCCCAACAACTACGACGACATGGGGTACACCTCCAGCCAGCTGAAGGACCTCATCGCCGAGAAGCGGCAGGAGATCAAGAATTACCAGTACGAATTGAAGCAGAACAAGCTGGACCTGGAAAAGGCCCGGCTGGCGCTGAAAAATTCCACGGTGCTGAGCACGGTGGACGGGGTGGTGCGCACCCTCACCGACCTGGATACCGCCGCCGCCAGCAACCAGCCCTTTTTGGTGGTCACCGGGGCGGAGCAGTACTACGTCACCGGGGTGCTGGGCGAGGGCCTTTTGGGCAGCGTACAGCCCGGGGACACGGTGACGGCCACCTGCTGGGAGAACGGCATGACCTACTCTGCCCAGGTGGTGAGCATCTCGGACTACCCCCTGGAGGACGGCGCCAATTACTACTACGGCACCGGCAACCCCAACAGCTCCAGCTATGAGTTCGTGGCGGTGCTGGGGGCGGAGAACGACACCTCTACCCTTAGAAACGGCATGTATGTGGACCTGACCCTCAGTGTCCAGGAGGGGGTGGAGTCCGACGGCGGCCTGTACCTGGACAAGGCCTACCTGCGGGAGGACGAGGGCGGCAGCTACGTGATGAAGGTGAGCCGGGAGAACCGGCTGGAAAAGACATACGTCTCCACGGGCAAGACCATTTACAGCGGCAGCTATGTGGAGATCCGGTCGGGGCTGGAGGTGGAGGACTACATCGCCTTCCCCTACGGCACCGACGTGAAGGACGGGGTCCGGGCGGTGATCCAGGGTACGGAGGAAGTCCCCTACCCGGAGGACGAGCCGGGCTACGGCGTGGCCAGCGGTGAGGAAAGCGCGGCGGCGGACGACAGCGCGGACGATGTCATCGCCATGGACGGCGGCGCCGCGGTCTACTACAACTACTAAGGGAGGTGGACAGGACATGATTGAAAATATCCGCCTCTCCTTTCAAGGCATCTGGTCCCACAAGATGCGGTCGTTCCTCACCATGCTGGGCATCATCATCGGCATCGCGTCCATCATCTCCATTGTGTCCACCATCAAGGGGACCAACGAGCAGATCAAGCAGAACCTCATCGGCGCGGGGAACAACGTGGTGAAGATCCAGCTGTACCACACGGACTACGACTATGTGTACGACGTGGGGAACGAGGGGCTGCCCAGCGGGGTGCCGGAGGTCTCCGGCGACACGCTGAGCGCCATTCTGGAGCTGCCCAACGTGGAGGCCGCCGCCCTGTACAACCGGCGCACCAGCTACAGCAACTCCTTCTACTACGGGAACAACGAGCTCTCCGGCTGCGAGGTGTACGGCATCGACAACACCTACTTTACCACCGCGGGGTATGTGCTCCAGCGGGGGCGGACCTTTGTGCCCAAGGATTTTTCGGAGTACCGGCCCATCGCCATTTTGGACAGCGACACGGCGGAGGCATTGTTCCCCGGGGAGGACCCCATCGGCAAGACCATCGAGTACGACTCCACCGCGCTGGTGGTGGTGGGTGTGGTGGAGCTGAGCAGCCAGTTCGAGCCGGTGATCAACTCCATTGACGACTACTACATGTACATGGGCTCCGGCACGGCGGGGAAGGTGTTCCTGCCCAGCGCCATCTGGCCCTCCCTGTTCGCCTACGACGAGCCCCAGGAGGTGTCGGTGCGGTGCACCCACACCGAGGCCATGTCCACGGTGGGCAAGGCGGTGGCGGACCTGCTCAACGAGAACGTGACCAACGAGACGGTGAAGTACCAGGGCGAGGACGTGCTGCAGCAGGCCAAGGAGCTGCAGGACCTGTCCAACGCCACCAACCAGCAGCTTATCTGGATCGCCAGCATCTCCCTGCTGGTGGGGGGCATCGGCGTGATGAACATCATGCTGGTGTCCGTCACCGAGCGGACCCGGGAGATCGGCCTGAAGAAGGCCATTGGGGCCAAGAAGAGCCGCATTTTGTGGCAGTTTCTCACCGAGGCGGCGGTGCTCACCAGCCTGGGCGGGCTCATCGGGGTGGGGGCGGGCATCGGCCTGGCCCAGCTGGTCTCCCGCTTAACGGAAGCCCCGGTGGCCATCAGCGTGCCCTTCATCTTTTTGGCGGTGGTGTTCTCCATGGCCATCGGCATCCTGTTTGGGCTGCTGCCCTCGGTGAAGGCGGCGAATCTGAATCCCATTGACGCCCTGCGCCACGAGTGAGGGGCTGCGCCCCGGGCAATTCGCGTACTGGGTGCGGTGAAACAGCAGGCATACCGGCACGCGGTTGGGGTGCGGCGAAACCAGGCCCCCTTTTTGGTGACCCCGGCGGGACGATTCGCGCACGCGCCTTTGGGGTGCGGGGCTCGTTGGAATAGGAAGCCAAGCGGCCCGCGTTTGGGGTGCGATAGGAACACCCACTCCGGCCCTGGCTGCGCCAAGGCCACCTCCCCCAGAGGGGGAGGCGAGGGGCTGGGTGTTGTAAAGTCACAAGAGAAAAGCACTCCGTGTGGGGTGCTTTTTTCGCAAGGAGGGATGGTATGTTTCTCAACGCCATTGAGCGGGCGCCGGTGCCCTTTGCCGGGGCGGACAGCTACCTGGGGGACATTCCCGCCATAGCCGGGCTGGGGCAGTTGGAGCTCCACGCGCCGGTGACGTTTCTGGTGGGGGAAAACGGCAGCGGCAAGTCCACCTTATTGGAGGCGGTGGCCCTGGCGCTGGGGTTCAACCCCGAGGGGGGTTCGAAGAATTTCAGCTTTTCCACCCGGGACACCCACTCGGGGCTGCACGGCTGCCTCACTCTGCACCGGGGCCCTTACCGGCCCAAGGACGGGTTTTTCCTGCGGGCGGAGAGCTTTTACAACACCGCCACCGAGGTGGAGGAGCTGTCCAGGCGGAGCCTCGCCCCGCCGGAAGAATTTTACAGAAACTATGGCGGCAAGTCCCTGCACCACCAGTCCCACGGGGAGAGCTTTTTGAATTTGGTGCACAGCCGCTTTCACGGCCAGGGCATCTACCTGCTGGACGAGCCCGAGGCGGCCCTCTCCCCTGCCCGGCAGCTGACCTTGCTGTGTGAGCTGCACCGGCTGGTAGAGGCGGGCTCCCAGCTGCTCATCGCCACCCACTCCCCCATTCTGATGGCCTACCCCGGGGCGGAGATCTTACTGCTGGGGGAAGGGCCCATCCATCCGGTGGAATACCGGGAGACGGAGCACTACCAGATCACCAAGAGCTTTTTGGACAGCCCGGAGAGGATGCTGCGCATTTTATTGCAGCAGGACGAGGAGGAGTAACCATGCGGTGGAACGGGGAAGCCGAGAAAATCATGGAGGAACGCTTCGGCGGCGACAACGAGATGGCCCTGGCCACCTGCCGGGACAACATGCCCAGCGTGCGGACGGTGAACGCCACTTACCTGCAAGGGTGCTTTTACATCATCACCTACGCTCTGTCCCGGAAGATGGAGGACATCCGGGATAACCCCACAGTGGCCCTCTCCGGGGAGTGGTTCTCCTGCCACGGCACGGCGGAGAGCCTGGGATGGTTTGGCCGGGAGGAAAACAGGGCCCTGGCCGCCCACCTGCGCCAAGCCTTCGCCAGCTGGATCGACAACGGCCACAACGACTTTTCCGACGAGAACACCATCATCTTACAGGTGCGTGTGACGGACGCCCTGCTGCTGTCCCACGGGCGGCGGTTTGAGAAGTGAAAAAGGGGAGCCGCTGGGCTCCACTCTTTTTTTACTTCATCTGATTCAACTCCATAGCGGTGTAGCTGCCGCCAGCCACAAAACCGAAGCGCTGGTAAAACGGGATTGTTTCGGGGTCTGAGGGCATGATTTTGATGTGGAGCATGCGCTTGTATTTCTCCAGGATGCGCTCCATCAGCTCCCGGCCGATGTGCTGGCCCTGGTAGGCCGGGTCCACCAGCAGGTAGTGGAGGAAGGCCACGGTCTCCCCATCGTCCAGTCCCCGCACCAGGCCGATGAGCTTGTCCCCGTCCCAGGCAGAGATGACTTGGCCGGAGTTTTTCATGCCCCGCCTGAGCTGCTCCGGATAGCGGCCCGAGTCCCAGCCCACGGAGAGGAAGAGCCGTTCCAGCTCCTCCGCTGTAAAGTCTTTTGTCTCGCGATAGGTGATAGCTGCCATGCCGGTCTCCTTTCCAGAAAAATCCCCCCGGGAGGTTGTCCCAGGGGGATTTTTTGTTTGAGGTTACACGCAAGCCTTTCGCTGTCCCGGGACAACACCCGGGCACAAACCGCGAACGTGCAGTGGGAAATACCGCAGCGCGGGCGCTAAGCCCGCCGTCCGGGGCGCGAATCGTCCTGCGGGGACACCCGCCTTAGATCTCGGCGAAGTACTTGATGGTGCGGACCATCTGGCTGGTGTAGGAGTTCTCGTTGTCGTACCAGGACACGACCTGCACCTGATAGGTGTCGTCGTCGATCTTGGCGACCATGGTCTGGGTGGCGTCGAACAGGGAGCCGTAGGTGATGCCGATGATGTCGGAGGACACCAGGGGCTCCTCGGTGTAGCCGAAGGAAGCGGAAGCGGCGGCCTTCATGGCGGCGTTGATGCTCTCCTTGGTCACGTCCTTACCCTTGACAACAGCCACCAGGATGGTGGTGGAGCCGGTGGGAACAGGCACGCGCTGGGCGGAGCC
>DXIW01000042.1 GCA_019112625.1 Candidatus Acutalibacter stercorigallinarum
GGCCAGGGACCGGGACACCTCATAGTTGAAGTCCACATGGCCCGGGGTGTCGATGAGGTTGAGACAGTAGGTCTCCCCATCCTGGGCCTTGTAGTCCATGCGCACCGCCCGGGCCTTGATGGTGATGCCCCGCTCTCGCTCCAGGTCCATGTTGTCCAGCAGCTGGGACTCCATCTGCCGCTGCTCCACCGCCCCGCAGATTTCGATCATCCGGTCGGACAGGGTGGATTTGCCATGGTCAATGTGGGCGATAATGGAGAAATTGCGAATCTTGCTCTGGTCTGTCATCACGCACACCTCCAGTCAGGCAAATCCGCCCAGGGCCCCATCGCAGATGGGGCGGCGCTGTGCGCCGTCCAAGCGTTTTGGGCACAGCCCAAAACCTTGCCGCAGGCGGAATTTATTTCCGCCGGGGATCTCACATCAGGGGCCCCCGCGGGGCCGCGCCCCGTGGGGAGTGATTTGCCGTGATCGATATGCGCAATAATGGAGAAATTTCTGATTTTAGATTGATCCGTCACAGGCCAAAACCTCCGTATCAAAATCCAGGCGGCGGGGACAGCCGGCCGCCGGCTTACCCGTTCCCCTGCTCCGGCTGCGGAAACAGCCATTCATAGTCATACCCGGCCACAAATTCCCGCAGCTGCTCCAGCTGCCGCAGGTAGGTCTCCTCCGTCAGTTGCCGGCGCCCCGCCAGCACATCCTGGGTCACGGCATAGGTGAGCTCCCCGGAGCAGTGGATGTGGTCGGTGTAATAATTCAGGTTTTCCAGTACATCATAGTCGTCCAGAAAGCTGTGCAGGGACACAGTTTCATATCCCAGCAGCCGCTGGCACGCGGATTCCACTGCCGTCAGGACGGCGTCCGCCGTCCCCTCCCGGGTCATCTTGTCCCAGTAGAGAATGCTGTACGGGGGAAACCAAATGACAAACCGGGTGTCGGGATGCTCCTCGATCCACCCGCAGATCACATCCAGGTTTTCCTCCGCCGCCGCTGCGTAGGCGTCGTCAGGCAGCTTGCTCCGGCTCACCTCCGGACGGATATAGCTGGCCAGGGCGTTGCTCCAGGAAAAGACGTAGTCTCCGTCCCAGGTGTAGGCCTCGTCCAGCGAGACCGCCTGCCCTCTGCCCGCCTCCACCCATTTTTCCAGCACATACCGGCAGGTGTCCGCGTTGAACAGGTACTTCACGTCATCCAGGGGGTTCTCATTATAGAGGTAGTCCGGCAGCTCCACGGTGCGCTCCGCTTCTCCCCGCACCAGAATGTTGGGGTCCAGGCAGAAGAATACGTACTCCAGCTCCCCATGGGTATGATAGGCCAGATCCAGCGCCGTGTCAAACTCTGAAATCCAGCCGTCCGGGAAGGTGATCTTCAACACCGTCTCCCCCGTCCCCTCCCCGAACCAGGAGGCCCGGTAGTTGGCCACCAGGGAGGTGCCCATCACCACGCTGGAATAGTCCTGGTGCCGGATCAGGCCGGCCATCTCATACCGCTCGTTGTCAAAGACCGCCGTCTCCCCCTCGTCCACGCCGCGCAGCACGAAGAAGGGGTCCTGCACGCAGACCCCTGCGGCCAGTGCCGCCAGGCATATGACTGCCCCCGCCAGCACGCCGATGAAAAAGCGCTTTGCCCTCACGCCTCCGCCTCCTCAAAAATTGGCGTAAATAAAGGTGTCCACACCGGAGAAAAACACCAGGGAAACCACCAGGCAGGCCACCGTCAGCACCGCCCTGGCCGCAGTCGGGCGCATCCGCTCCGCCTGCGCCAGCGGATTGGGGCAGGCCAGCAGGGCCAGTCCCGCGGGGATGGCCAGCAGCGGCAGCCAGTAAAGCAGCAGCTCGCCCGCCGGCCCTAGCATCCCCTCCAGCGCGGGCAGCAGCTGCGCCAGCTGCTGCTGGGACAGCGCCGCGGCAAATTCCGCGCTGGGCAGGGCCACCCCCCCTGTGAACAGATCCCCCAGCAGGGCCCCGGCCTGGCCCAGGCTCTCCGCCCGGAAAAAGACCCAGGCCACGTTTACAAAGGCAAAGGTGAGCAGCCAGCACAGCGGCTTGGGCAAAAACTTCCGTCTCCCCCACAGCCGCTGTGCCACCATGGCCGCCCCGTGGAGGCCGCCCCAGAGGACAAACCCCCAGCCGGCCCCGTGCCACAGCCCGGAGAGGAGGAACACGATCATAATGTTCCGGCAGGTCACCGCCATGCCCCGGCGGCTGCCCCCCAGGGGGATGTAGAGGCAGCTGCGGAAGAACCGGGACAGGGTGATGTGCCACCGCCCCCAGAATTCCTGCACCGACAGCGCCCGGTAGGGGCTGTTGAAGTTCACCGGCAGGTCAATCCCCATCATGCGGGCCATGCCGGCCGCCATGTCGCAGTATCCGGAAAAATCGAAGTAGATCTGGAGCGTATAGCACAGGATGGTCAGGGCGCTGTCCACGCCGGTCAGCGCCCCGGCGTTGGCGTAGCCAAAGTCGGCGCGTTGTGCAAACACCGAGGCCACCAGCACCTTCTTGGCCAACCCCAGGGCAAAGCAGTACAGCCCCGCCGCCAGATCCCCCCAGTCCAGGGCCCGGGGGCGGCGCAGCTGGGGTGCCAGCTCCCCCACCCGGGTGATGGGCCCGCAGGTGGCGGTGGCGAAAAAGGTGAGGCAGCAGGCGAAATCCAGGGCGCTCTCCCGCCCCGCTTCGCCGAAATAGCAGTCCCGCAGCCAGAACAGCTGCTGGAAGGTGACAAAGGACAGGCCCAGGGGCATCAGCCCTGCCGGCGGGGAGAAAAGCCCCTCCAATGGGGTGAGGGAGAGGAGAAAGCCGGTGTACTTGAAAAAGGCCAGCACGGCCAGCAGCAGCGCCGCGCCCACGGCCAGCAGCAGCCGCCGGGGCGCGCCGGGCCGGGCCATCCCCCGCCCCAGCAGGAAGCTGGCCGCCCCCTCCCCGCACAGCATCAGCAGGGACCAGGGCGACCCCCAGCCGCAGAACAGCAGCCCGGCGCACAGCAGGAACACCCGGGCTCCCCGGCCCGTCCCGCGGTTCAGAAGCCGCCACAGCAGCACCACCGCGGGCAGATAGACCAGCACAAACAGGTGGCTCTGGATGTTCACAGCGGGACGCTCCCCCCTTCCTGTCTCAAGGGCCCTTCCGACCCGTGGTTTACTGCTCTACGTGGTCGGCCATCTCCCGGTTCAGGCGCTCGCCGCACACATGGACGATCTGAAGCAGGGACTGATAGGCCCCCGGATAGGCGCTGGTCAGCGCGTCGTGGGACATCTCGGGGAACTGCTCCGGCTCCTTGCGCTGGCCATACAGGGCGGTGGTGTACTCCATCTCGGTGAGGATCATGTCCGCCCGGGGCAGTCCGGCCATGAAATGCTCCCGGGAGATGGAGAAAAAGCCGTCGTTTCCGTCCGGGCTGGCCTGGCGCAGATGGCGGTACAGGGTGTAAAGGCCGGTGGACAGGTAGTTGGCGGCGGCCTTGATAGCCTTTTTGTTCCCCAGCCTGCCCAGCAGATCAAACAGCACGCCCACCGAGTTGACAATGAGCTTCTTGCTCAGGGTGGCCATCACAGAGCCCTTGAGCACGCTGTCCTGCCCTTCGGCGGTATCGCACAGGGTCTCCGCGTTCAGAATGGTGGCGCCGTCCCGGTTGAGGGTGCGCCCCAGCAGGAAATCAGCGGATACATGATAATAGTCACAGGCTTTTACCACAAAGTTCAGCCCCGGCTCCCGCACGCCGTTCTCATAGTGGGACAGCAGTGCCTGGGAGATGCCCAGGGTCTGGGCGGCCTGGCGCTGGGAAATGCCCCGCTCCTGACGCAGCAGGGCCAAAGTACGCGCAAAGTCAGCGTTCATTTGTCCATTCCACTCCCGATGGTTTGTTCTCTGGTCGGTTCCCGATTGCAAAGGGCCGCAGCCCTCATGACAGCAAGTATTAGTATACCGGTCCCTATACAGATTGTAAATAACCTTTTCCCACGGAATCCCTTGGTTTCGCCCCCCTTCTTTTCGTGAATTTGTCTATTTGAAAATACTTCCGGAAACACCCTTGCAAAAGAAAAAAAAAGGTGTTACAGTTACCCTATCAGAAGTTTTTCCGGTAGAATAAACAACACGGAGGTAATGACGTTTATGTTTGGCAAACTGATTGAAAAACTGAAAGCTGACCCCAAGCGCATCGTGTTCACCGAGGGCACCGACGCCCGCATCCTGGAGGCATCCGCCCGGCTGCTCTCCGCCAACTTCCTCACCCCTATCCTGGTGGGCAACCCCGATGAGGTGCGGGCCGCCGCGGAAAAGACCGGCTTCAACATCCACGGCGCCGAGATCATCGACCCCGCCACCTATGACCGGATGGACGAGATGGTGGAGGAGATGGTGGCCCTGCGCAAGGGCAAGATGACCCCCGAGGAGTGCCGCGACGCCCTGCAGAAGGGCAACTACTTCGGCACCATGCTGGTGAAGATGGGCGTGGCCGACTGCCTGCTGGGCGGCGCCACCTACTCCACCGCCGACACCGTGCGCCCCGCCCTTCAGCTGATTAAGACCAAGCCCGGCAACAAGATCGTGTCCTCCTGCTTTATCATGGTGCGGGCTGCCGCCATCGGCTCCAACGAGGTGCTGGCCATGGGCGACTGCGCCATCAACATCGACCCCAGCGAGGACGATCTGGTGGAGATCGCCCGGGAGTGCGCCCACTGCGCCCGGGTGTTTGGCATCGACCCCAAGGTGGCTCTGCTGAGCTACTCCACCAAGGGCTCCGGCAAGGGTCCCGACGTGGACAAGATGCGCAACGCCACCGAGAAGCTGCTGGCCACCAACCCCGACTTCGCCGTGGACGGCGAGCTGCAGTTTGACGCCGCCGTGTCCCCCGCTGTGGGTGGCCTGAAGTGCCCCGACTCCCCCGTGGCTGGCCATGCCAACACCTTCATCTTCCCCAACATCTCCGCCGGCAACATCGGCTACAAGATGGTGCAGCGCCTTGGGAAGTTTGACGCCTACGGCCCCATCCTGCTGGGCCTGAACGCCCCCATCAACGACCTGTCCCGTGGCTGCAACGCCATGGAGGTCTATTCCATGGCCATCATCACCGCCGCTCTGGCCTAACCCAGATACAAAAAATCCCCCTCGGTTTACACCGGGGGGATTTTTTGTATCTGGGTGAGTGAATAGGTAATAGTGAATAGGGAAGAAGTAAGGTGTGCCGCAAAAGCGGCACGTTTTTTGTCTTATAGCTCCTCCAAATCCGCCACCAACTGTGCCACCTGCGCATCGGTGGTGCACCAGCTGGTGCAAAAGCGCACGGCGGTGTGGTCTGCGTCCACCTTCTCCCAGAAGGACCAGACGTGGCGGTCTGCCAGACGCTCCAAATGGCGGTCGGGCAGGACGGGGAAGAGCTGGTTGGTGCGTGTTAAGGCATCCAGAAGGGCGGGGTGGCACCCCTCGGCGTAGTCGCATTCCCATCGAATCACGGCAAGACACTCCTTTTGAGAAACATAAAAGCCGTCTGCAATGCAGACGGCTTTTTGTGCTTTGGTTTCAGCGATCAGACGCCACTTGCTCAGGCCAGCTTGTTGAGCTTCACAGTCATGGCGCTCTTCTTGTGAGCGGCATTGTTCTTGTGCAGCAGACCCTTGGCAGCAGCCTGATCCACGGCCTTAACGGCCACCTTATAAGCGGCATCGGCCTCGCTGCGGTTGCCTTCGGCCACCGC
>DXIW01000043.1 GCA_019112625.1 Candidatus Acutalibacter stercorigallinarum
CATGCTCAACGGCGCCGTGACCCTGGGCACCATGGACGGCGCCAATGTGGAGATCCACGACCTGGTGGGGGAGGGGAACATCGCCATCTTCGGCCAAAGCAGCCAGTACGTCATGGACCTCTACGAGAAGGCCGCCTACACCCCCAAGGACTACTACCCCGCCGACCCGGAGATCGCGGAGCTGCTGGACTTCATCATCAGCCCCCAGGTCATGCGCCTGGGCGACCCGGAGAACCTGGGCCGCCTCTACCGGGATATGACCCGGAAGGACTGGTTCATGGCCCTGCTGGATGTGAAGGACTATATCCGGGTAAAGGAGCAGCTCTTCGCCGATTTCGAGGACCGCCAGGCCTGGGCGAAGAAGATGCTGGTGAACATCGCCAAGGCCGGCTTCTTCTCCTCCGACCGCTCTGTGGCCGAGTACCAGCGCGACATCTGGAAGCTCTAGTCCGCAAGCACGAGTAGGATTTGTGTACGGTACAAAACGGTTTTCATAGAGGGGGGCGCTAGCCCCCCTCTTTTCTTGTGGCTATGGTTTCGCGCTTTGGGGTTTCAAAGGGGCACAGCCCCTTTGAAAATCCAATATAGTAAAAATAAGCTCCCCCCGTACCGGAGAGGTCCCGCCTCTCTGCTGTTGGAAGTACGTGAGGGGGCAGGGGGTGGGGCCAAAAGAAGATGATCCTGCATCTGCGCTGCCGATTCCAGCGTGCGGCGTCCCCTCCTCCTCCCAGCCGCAAGAAGCGAAACTTGACTCGTGCGCAAAAAGCCCGCCGGGGCTTTTTGCCGAGTAAGTTGAGCAACGCGAGACTTGACTCGTCACCCCTTCCATCATCGCAAAGCGATGCCACCTCCCCCTAAGGGGGAGGCAAGCCGTGCAAAATCCGCACCTATGCGGAAAGAGCAGCTTGTTTATTTTCCCACCCTGCCCGGCCGAGCGCCATAATCCCGGAGCATCCTTCAGCGGAGGGATTTTCCGCCCAGCCTGGTCGAGCATTAAAATTCCGGTGAGCGGTGTCCCCTCTTCCTCCCGGCCGCAAGAAGCGCGGTTTCGCGTTAGCGAAATGGGAGTTTTGCAAACTCCCAAGCGGTTCTTGACCGAGTAAGTTGCACGCAGTGCAACTTGACTCGTGGTCACGGACTAAAATCCCGGAACGCCCTTTGTGGAGGGATTTTCCCGTCCCGCGCGGTCACGCGCCAGGTTTGGCTTGACTTACTGCGGGGCTATCGTCTATAATCAAACAAACGACGGCGGTATGCCGTTCCCAACACATGGGGGAGTAGTTTGCGGCGCGCCGCGGCACTATCAACACATTGGCGGATACCCGCCTGGTATTGCCTGAAAAAACGAGACTCATGGAAAACGCCCTGGCTGTGGGGCTGTTTTCCGCGAGTCTTTTTTTCTGCGCCGGCGGGAAAAACAGGAGGTAACAACAATGGGTATGCTGGAATTGTTCCTGGTGGCGGTGGGCCTCTCCATGGACGCCTTCGCCGTGGCGGTATGTAAGGGGCTGGCCCTGCGGCGGGTCAGGCCCGGGCACATGGTTTTGGTGGGATTGTGGTTCGGGGGCTTCCAGGCGCTGATGCCCCTCATCGGGTACTTCGTGGGGGTGCAGTTCAAAGACGCCATCACCGCGGTGGACCACTGGATCGCCTTCGCGCTCCTGGCCCTCATCGGCGGCAATATGATCCGGGAGGCCCTCTCCCACGAGGAAGAGGAGGCCGACGCCTCCCTGCGTTTTCAGAAGATGTTCCCCCTGGCCGTGGCCACCAGTATCGACGCCCTGGCCGTGGGGGTGAGCTTCGCCTTTTTAAGCGTGAATATCGCCGTGGCCGCCAGCTTTATCGGGGTCATCACCTTCCTGCTCTCCGCCGTGGGGGTGAAGGTGGGCAGCCTCTTCGGCGCCAAGTACAAAAGCCGCGCCGAGCTGGTGGGCGGCATCATCCTCATCCTCATGGGCCTGAAGATCCTGCTGGAGCATTTGGGGCTCCTACCGTAAAAAAAGGAGCACGCGCGTGCCCCTTTCAGTTCCAGCTCAAATTCAATTTTCGCTTGTTCTTCACACAGTCGGACAAATAGAGGTTGATGAGTGTTTGATAGGGGATGCCGGAATCCTGGGACTGGGCCTTGAAGTAGTCGATGGTCTCGCTGTCGATGTTGATGGTAATCTGCTTTTTCAGACGGTTGCTGTAGGGGTTTTTCCTGGCGTTGGAGAAATCGTATTCGGCTTTCATTTCAGTTCCTCCCTTCGTTGTATTGGTTCGATTCGTTCCGGGTGGCTTTTCGCGCGGAAATGATCCGTATCACGGCCTCCGACTCCCGGTAGCAGTGACAGACTACCAACAGCCTGGCCTGCATGCTGAAACCCAGGATCAGGAACCGGTCCTCCTCCTGGGAGTGCTCCGGGTCGTGGATTACAAGGGCATCGTCGTCATAAAAAACGGTTTGCGCCTCTTCAAAGGAAACGTGGTGTTTCCGCTTGTTGATCTCATTCTTGTTGGGGTCCCATGCAAATGTTATCCTATCCATAATTATATTATACGTATTCAATGATGCTTTGTCAAGATTCTGGAGCGTGAAATCTATGTCCATCCCCGTAAAAAAGCGATCTCTCCTCCTACTGTTTGGCTCCCCCCACAGCCAGGGCTTCACCCGGCGGCTGGCGGAGGCCTACCTCCAGCCCTTCCGGGCCAGCGGCGACTGGGTGATCACCCAGGTGGACGCCTACGCCCTGAACGCCAGGCCCTGCCTGGGCTGCGGGGCCTGCCAAAAGGCCGAGGCCTGCGCCTTCCCCGACCTGGACGAGTTCGACCGCCAGCTGCGCCAGTGCGATTTGCTGGTGGTGGCGAGCCCGGTGTACAACTGCTCTTTCCCCGCCCCGGTAAAGGCCGTCCTGGACCGCACCCAGCGGTATTTCGAGGCCCGGTTCGCCCTGGGGAAGCGGCCGCCCATCGAGAAGCACCGGGAGGCCGCCCTGCTGCTCACCATGGGCAGTGAGGACAGCTTCGCCGTGGAGGTGTGCACCCGCCAGCTGGAGCAGGCCTTCTCCGTGATGAACACCGCCCTCACCGGCTGGGCGGTGTGGCCCGGCACCGACCAGGGGGACCAGCGCTGGCCCGCTGTCCGGGACCGTGCCCGGCGCCTGGGGGAGCAGGCGGCCCGGATGTCTCCCGCCGGCGGCGCCCGCCCGCCCCGGTTGGCCCTGCGCAGGGTGGGGAACGACTCCCCCGAGCTGCCCCGGTTCATCGCCCTGTACCAGGAGGCCTTCCCCCAGAATGAGCGCAGCGGCCTGGGCCCCCTGTTGGAGGACACCACCGGCTGCGGGGAGGCCCTCTCCCTGTGGGAGGGGGAGGCCTTCGTGGGCCTGGCCTGCACCCTGGTCACCGAGGAACTGGCCCATCTCATCTACTTCGCCGTCGAACCCGCCCTGCGGGACCGGGGCCTGGGCAGCGCCGCTTTGGAGGCCCTCCAGGCCCGGTACGCCCCCCGGCCCCTGGTGGTGGACATCGAGGAGCCCTGGGAGGGGGCGGAGAATTTCGCCCAGCGCCAGCGGCGGAAGGCCTTCTACCTGCGGGGCGGCTTTTACGAGACCCCGGTGCGCTACCGCTGGCGGGGGGAGCCCTACCAGCTCCTCTCCACCGGCAAGCTCACCCAGCGGGATTGGGAGGCCTTCTGGCAGCGGCTGCGCAAGGCGGACCCTGCCCTCTCCCGGTATTGAGGAAACCGGGCTTGCATTCCCCGGGAAAATGTGGTAAACTATTTCGTTAGTAAAATCCCTAGAAAGTAGGTTTTCCCATGTCTGGACACTCGAAATGGAATAACATCAAGCGGAAGAAGGAGAAGGCCGACGGCGCCAAGGCCAAGATCTTCACCAAGATCGGCCGTGAGCTGGCTGTGGCCGTAAAAGAGGGCGGCAGCGCCGACCCCGCCGCCAACTCCCGCCTGCGGGACGCCATCGCCAAGGCCAAGGCCGCCAACGTCCCCAACGACAACATCGACCGCATCATCAAAAAGGCCGCCGGCGAGGGCAGCGCCGACAACTACGAGAACATGACCTACGAGGGCTATGGCCCCTCCGGCGTGGCCGTGATTGTGGAGGCCCTTACCGACAACCGCAACCGCACCGCCGCCGACGTGCGCCACGCCTTCGATAAGTTCGGCGGCAACCTGGGCACCACCGGCTGCGTGTCCTTCATGTTCAACAAGAAGGGCGTCATCGTCCTCGAGCGGGAGGGCCTGGACGAGGACACCGTCATGGCTGACGCCCTGGAGGCCGGCGCCTCCGACTTCGAGGCCGATGAGGACGTGTTCTCCATCTCCACCGAGCCCGACGATTTCTCCGGCGTCCGGGAGGACCTGGAGAAGAAGGGGTACGAGTTCGTCTCCGCCGAGGTGGAAATGGTCCCCGACACCTACACCACCATCACCGACGAGGACACCATCATCAAAATGCAGAAGATGCTGGACCTGCTGGAGGACAACGACGACGTGCAGAACGTCTGGCACAACTGGGACGCCCCCGAAGAGGAAGAAGAGGAATAAGAACCTGGAGCGGCTTTTGCCGCTCTTTTCTTTTTTCTTGCAAATTCTCCCCGGTGGGTTATAATAAGAGAAAGTAAAATCGGAACGGAAAGGGGAACGTTATGCGACACCTCATCGACCCTCTGGACTTGTCCAGGCCGGAGACCGACCGGCTCCTCTCCTTAGCGGAGAAGATCATCGCCTCCCCCGGCGACTACGCCCACCTGTGCGACGGGAAGATCCTGGCCACCCTGTTCTACGAGCCCAGCACCCGCACCCGCCTCAGCTTCGAGTCCGCCATGATGCGCCTGGGTGGCAAAGTTTTGGGCTTCTCCTCGGCAGACAGCTCCTCCGCCGCCAAGGGGGAGAGCGTGGCCGACACCATCCGCATGATCTCCGGCTACGCGGACATCGCCGCCATGCGCCACTTTAAGGAGGGGGCTCCCTATGTGGCCGCCCGCTACGCGGGCATCCCCGTCATCAACGCCGGGGACGGCGGCCACCAGCACCCCACCCAGACCCTCACCGACATGCTCACCATCCGCCGGGCCCGGGGGAAGATCGGCGGGGTCACCATCGGCCTGTGCGGCGATTTGAAATTCGGCCGCACCGTCCACTCCCTCATCAAGTCCCTGGTGCGCTACGAGGACGTGACCTTTGTCCTCATCTCCCCCGAGGAGCTCCGGGTGCCCGGATACATCTTAAAAGAGGTCATCGCCCCCTCGGGCCACGCCTGGCAGGAGGCCCGGCGTATGGAGGAGGTCATGCCCCAGCTGGACATCCTCTACATGACCCGGGTCCAGCGGGAGCGCTTCTTCAACGAGGAGGATTACGTCCGTCTGAAGGACTCCTACATCCTCACCCCGGAGAAGCTGGCCCTGGGCAAAAAGGACCTGGCGGTGCTGCACCCCCTGCCCCGGGTCAACGAGATCGCCCCGGCGGTGGACGAGGACCCCAGGGCCCTGTACTTCCAGCAGGCGCGAAACGGCGTGTTCGTCCGCATGGCCCTCATCCTCACCCTGCTGGGCCTGGCCCCCGACGTTCTGGAAAGAGAGGTGTGACCCATGCTCAATATCGACAGCATTGAAAACGGCATCGTCATCGACCACATCACCCCCGGCCGGGGTATGCGGGTCTACGAGCTTTTGGAGCTGGACCGCCTGGACACCTGTGTGGCCATCATCAAAAACGCCCGCAGCAGCAAGTTCGGGAAGAAGGACATCATCAAGATCGAGGGCCTCACCGACATCGACCTGGACGTGCTGGGCTTTATCGACGACCGGGCCACCGTGTGCGTCATCCGGGGCGGGAAGCTGGTGGAGAAAAAGCAGCCCTCTTTGCCGGAGCGGCTGGTGAATATCGTCTCCTGCAAAAACCCCCGGTGCATCACCAGCGTGGAGCAGGTGGACCAGGTGTTCACCCTTTGCGACCGGGACGCCCACCGCTACCGCTGCATCTACTGCGAGCAGGAATACCGCAGCGACACCTAAGGAGGCCGCTATGCTACGATTGTTACGCCCCGCCGGGGCGGGCCGCGGCAGGGGGAAGGGCGCCGGCCCCAGGCTGGCCCTGGCCCTGGTCACCTGCCTCAACCTGGCCCTCTCCCTGGCCCTGGCCCTCTACAACCGCCGGGAGACCCTCCGGGTCCTGCGGGACGAGTCGGGGGCCCTCACCCTGCTGGCCGCCCAAAAAGAGACAAAAACCGGAAAAACCCCTTGACTTCCCCCTTGCCTTGTGATAAGCTATATAAGCCGCTTATTGCAGGCTGTGGGTGAGCTATGCCCATTTCAAGCGAGCGGGGGTTAAGCTCCACCGCTCCGCCTGACAGTAGCGAGACTATAGTAAAGGCAGGAAAGAAAATGTTCGCAGTTATCGAAACTGGCGGCAAGCAGTACAAGGTCCAGTACGGCGATGTGATCTTCGTCGAGAAGCTGGATGCCGCCGAGAACGACACCGTCGAGTTCCCCGTGGTCGCCCTGTTCGGCGAGGGGGAGACCAAGGTGGGCACCCCCTACGTGGAGGGCGCTACCGTCACCGGCAAGGTGGTCAAGAACGGCAAGGCCAAGAAGATCACCGTGTTCACCTACAAGCCCAAGAAGAATTCCAAGCGGAAGATCGGCCACCGGCAGCCCTACACCAAGGTACAGATCGAAGCTGTCAAGGCCTAAGTGATCCGCATCGATTTTCTCACCCCGCCGGACGGCAGGCTGCTGGGCTTCCGCATGGAGGGCCACGCCGGCCTGGGGGAGAAGGGGCAGGACATCCTCTGCGCCGCCGTGTCCTCGGCAGCGTACCTGGTGGCAAACACCGCCACCGAGGTGCTCCACCTGTGTCCTTTGTCCCTGCGGGTGGGGGAGGGGGAGATGTTCTTCCGGGTTGAGGAAAAGGACGAGGCGGCCTGCCGCCCGCTGCTGCTGGGGCTCAAGCTCCACCTCACCGCATTGGAGGAACAGTATCCCGGCCACATGAAGGTTGGCTATCTGGAAGTTTAACGAACATTAGGAAAGGAAGGCAACACTTATGTTGAGGATCGACATTCAGCTTTTCGCCCATAAGAAAGGCATGGGTTCCACCAAGAACGGCCGCGATTCCGAATCCAAGCGCCTGGGCGTCAAGCGCGCCGACGGCCAGTTCGTGCTGGCGGGCAACATCCTGGTGAAGCAGCGCGGCACCAAGATCCATCCCGGCGCCAATGTGGGCCGCGGGTCCGACGACACCCTGTTCGCCCTGGTGGACGGCAAGGTCAAGTTCGAGCGCATGGGCGCCGACCGCAAGAAGGTCAGCGTGTACGCCGACTAAGCCTCGTTTGGCAAAGAACAGCTTCCTCCGGCCTGGGCTGGAGGAAGTTTTTTCTTTCCGCACGCGCCCCGCAGGCGGCATACCCGCCCGGGGACAGGACACCCTGTATGTAGCAGGGGAAAGGTGAGCTTATGTTTATCGACATCGCCAAGATCAAGGTAAAAGCCGGGGACGGCGGCGACGGCGCCGTGGCCTTCCACCGGGAGAAATACGTGGCCTCTGGCGGGCCGGACGGCGGCGACGGCGGCCGGGGGGGCAGCGTGGTGTTCCAGGTGGACGACAACCTGTCCACCCTGGCGGACTTCCGCTACAAACGGAAATACGTGGCCCAGCGGGGAGAGAACGGCCGGGGTAACCGCTGCGCCGGGAAAAGCGCCCCCGACCTGGTGGTCAAGGTGCCCCGGGGCACCCTGGTGAAAGACGCCCAGACCGGCCGCCTCATCGCCGACCTGTCCGACGACCAGCCCAAGGTCATCGCCAAGGGGGGCCGGGGCGGCTGGGGCAACACCCACTTCGCCACCCCCACCCGGCAGACCCCCCGCTTCGCCAAGCCCGGCACCCCGGGAGAGGAACTGGAGGTCCAGCTGGAATTAAAGCTGCTGGCAGACGTGGGCCTGGTGGGCTTCCCCAATGTGGGGAAATCCACCCTGGTGTCCGTGGTCAGCGAGGCAAAGCCCAACATCGCCAACTACCACTTCACCACCCTCTCCCCGGTGCTGGGGGTGGTCCGGCTGGAGGCCGGCCGCTCCTTTGTCATGGCCGACATCCCCGGCCTCATCGAGGGTGCCTGGCAGGGGGTGGGCCTGGGCCACCAGTTTTTGCGCCATGTAGAGCGCTGCCGCCTGCTGGTCCACGTGATGGACGTGGCCGGCAGCGAGGGCCGTGACCCCAAGGAGGATTTCCGGGTCATCAATGAGGAGCTGCAGAAGTTCAACCCCGAGCTCTCCCAGCGCCCCATGCTGGTGGCGGGGAACAAGTGTGATTTGGCCACCGACGAACAGGTGGCGGACTTCCAAGCCTTTGTGGAGGCCCAGGGCTACCAGTTCTTCCCCATCATGGCCCCCATCCGCCACGGGGTGGACGACCTGCTAAACGCCATCTCCGCGGCCTTGGCCAAGCTGCCGCCCATCCGGCAGTTTACCCCCGAGGCCCCGGCCTTAGAGCCTGTGGAGAGCCTCCAGCGGGGCCAGGTGGAGGTCACCCAGCAGGACGGGGTGTACTTCGTCAAGGCCCCCTGGCTGCTGAAGATCATGAACACCATCGACTTCGACGAGACCGAGTCCCTCCAGTACTTCCAGCGGGTGCTCATCCAGACCGGGGTCATCGACGCCCTGCGGGACGCCGGCTGCCAGGAGGGGGACACGGTAGACCTGTACGACCTGGAATTTGACTTTGTAGAGTAAAGGGGGGAGCGCTGTGGAAGTACCGCTGCGGGACCTGAGCCCGCTGACCCTGGCCTTTGTAGGGGACGTGGTCTACGAGCTGCTGGCCCGGGAGCATATCGTGGCCCAGGGCAACTGCCCGGTGAAAAAGCTCAACGCCAAAAAGGTGGAGCTGGTGTGCTGCCAGGCCCAGGCCAAGGCCCTGCGGCAGCTGTGGCCCCAGCTCACCGAGGCGGAGCGGGACACCGCCCTCCGGGGCCGCAACGCCCACGTGGGCCACGTGCCCAAAAACGCCACCGTAGAGGACTACCACAGCGCCACCGCGCTGGAGGCCCTCTTCGGCTGGCTCCACTTACAGGGGGAGAGCGCCCGGCTGCGGCAGCTCTTCGCCTGGATTATCGGGGAGGACACGCCATGAAACGGGTAAAAACCATTCTGCTGGACCTGGCCTTTATGGCTGCGGGGGCGGTGGTGTACGCCGTGTCGGTCAACGCCTTCACCTCCCCCAACAACATCGCCCCCGGCGGGGTGACGGGTATCGCCACCATGCTCAACTACTTGTTTTCCACCCCCATCGGTCTGGTGGCCTTCCTCATCAATATCCCCATCATCCTCTGGGCCGTGGTGGAGATTGGCTACAAGCTGGTGGCCAAGTCCGTGGTGGCCATCCTCCTGTCCTCTGTGGCCATCGATTTGCTGGCCCCCATCATCCCCTCCTACCAGGGCAACATGATCTTAGTGGCCCTCTTCGCCGGCCTGTGCGAGGGACTGGGCCTGTCCCTCACCTTCCTGCGGGGGGCCACCACCGGCGGCACGGATATGCTGGCCCGGCTGCTGGGCCGCCGGATGCCCCACCTGTCCATGGGCAAGCTGATGCTGGCGGTGGACGGCCTCATCGTCCTGGCCTCTGCTTTTGTGTACGGCAGTATCGAAAACGCCATGTACGCCTGCATCGTCATCTTTGTGTCCACCCGGCTTATCGACTCCATCCTCTACGGCACCGACGTGGGCACGGGCAAGCTGTTCTTCGTCATGTCCCCCAAGGTGCGGCAGATGGGGGACCGGATCATCCGGGAGGTGGACCGCACCGTCACCTACCTGGACTCCCACGGGGGCTATACCAACGAGCCCGGGGAGACCATGCTCTGCGCCGTGCGCCGGTTCGAGGTGTTCCAGGTCCAGGCCATCATCCGGGAGGAGGACCGGGACGCCTTCGTCATCGTGGGCGACGCGGGCCAGATCACCGGCGAGGGCTTCCGCTCCGCCCACCCCGACGACAAGCCCCTGAAAGAGCTGCTCCAGGGCCTGCGGAAGGACAAGGGCTGAGCCCTTCGCCGCCCCCGCCCCCAACAGAAACAGCCCGGCGGGCGTCTGCCTGCCGGGCTGTTTCCCGTAGGTCCCGGTCAGCAGTGGCTGCCGGGCTCTCTGCGGCTGTCCTGTCCCTTGGTGCTGGGGTCGCACTGGCTGGGCTTGCTGTTCTGGCCGTCCTGGCGCGGTTTCTGCTGGGACATGTCCTGCTTGCTGTTCTGCTTGCTCATGGCTGTGACCATCCTTTCTCTGCAAAAGCGAAAATACGGCGGCGTTCCCGCCCTCTTTTCGCCCTTAGTATGGCCCGTCCCAGCCCGTTTTATGCCCGATTCAGCCCTGTTTTGCCCGCTAATTGCCCTGTTTTGCCCCGCTTTGACCCATGATTGGAAAGGAAGATCCCTATGGAGTTGCCCCAGGCGTTCCTCGACGCCATGAAAGCCCAGCTGGGGGAGGAGTACCCCGCTTTTTTGGCCTGTTACGAAGAGCCCGCCCGTAAGGGCCTGCGCTTCAATCCCCTGAAGTGCACAAAAGAGACCCTGGAGGCCTGCCTGCCCTTCCCCTGGGAGCCCACGCCCTTTTCGCCCCTGGCCAGCTACGCCCCCGGCGACTTTAAGCCCGGCCCCCTGGCCGCCCACCACGCGGGCATGTGCTACGCCCAGGAGCCCTCCGCCGCCGCGGCGGTGACGGTGCTGGACCCCCAGCCCGGGGAGCGGGTGCTGGACCTGTGCGCCGCTCCCGGGGGCAAGTCCACCCAGATCGCCGGGCTGCTGGGAAACACCGGCCTCCTCTGGTCCAACGAGATCGTCCGCAGCCGGGCCGGGGCCCTGCTCTCCAACCTGGAGCGCATGGGGGCCAAAAACGCCGTGGTGTCCTCCTGCCACCCCAAGGCCCTCTGTGAGGGGCTGCGGGGCTATTTCCACCGGGTGCTGGTGGACGCCCCCTGTTCCGGGGAGGGCATGTTCCGCCGGGACCCGGAGGCCCTGTCCCAGTGGACGCCCCAGTCCCCGGCAGCCTGCGCCCAGCGCCAGGGGGCCATTCTCGACTCCGCGGCCCTGGCGGTGGGGGAGGGGGGTGTCCTGGTCTACTCCACCTGCACCTTCTCCCAGGAGGAGAACGAGGGCACGGTGCGTGCCTTCCTGCAGCGCCACCCGGAGTTTGCCCTGGAACCCATCGCCGTCCCCTTCGGCCGCCCGGCCCTGGGGATGCCCGCCCTGCGCATCTACCCCATGGACGGGGGCGAGGGCCACTTTGTGGCCAAATTCCGCCGGGTGGGGGAGAACCCCTGCCGGGCCGGGGCCTTCTCGCCCCAGATCCCCAAGCAGGAGCGGGCTTTGGCCCAGGCCTTGTACCAGGAGCTCTGCCCCGGCCCCGTGCCGGAGGGGATGGCATTGGTGGGCGGCCGGGTGCTCCTTACGCCCCCGGCCCTGCCGGAGCTCTCCGGCCTGGGGGTGCTCCGGGCCGGGGTGGAGCTGGCCGAGGTGCGGGGCAAGCGCCTGGAGCCCTGCCACGGCTTTATTATGAGCCGCCGTCCGGCGGAGCTGCGCCAGTCCCTGGACCTCTCCCTCCAGGACCCACGGCTGGCCGCCTTCCTCCGGGGGGAGGAGATCGACTGCGACACCAAGGGCTACACCGCCGTGTGCGTGGCCGGGGTGACCACCGGCTTCGGCAAGGCCTCCTCCGGCCGGCTGAAAAACCGCTACCCCAAGGGGCTGCGGAACCTGTAAAAAAAGCAGCCCTCCTGTTTGGGGGGACTGACTGTTTCTGGAGGGCCCCCGCCCTCTCCCGCGGCGCGCCCAGGCGCGGCGCGGCCCCCGCCCCGGGCGGGGGGCGGCCTGTGAAACAGGCCGGAGAGGGCGGGGGCTTCCCGCTACTTCTGCTTTTCCTTTCCGATGTCCTTGACCCAAGGCAGGGCCAGCACCAGCCCGGCCAAGGCCAGGGCGCCGTGACGGAGTCCATCACCAGGTCCACCGCCGCCAGGGGAAGGGCCGTGGCAGCGGCGTCCAGGAACAGATAGCACAGCCGCGCCCCCACAGGGGCAGCATTTTGGCGGCGTACAATGCCTTGGGCAGCGCCTCCGCCACCAGGGAGAGGGGGCGGGACAGCACGCTCCCGAAGAAGAAGAACACCACGATGGCCCACAGCCCGTCGTACTGGAACCCCAGGGGCAGCATGAGTACCGCGCACACCAGGCCGCACGCCGCCGCCACCACAAAGGTGATGCCCAGCTGCAGGAGGATCGCCAGGATGATGGTCTTTGCGCCGTACTGTTTCACAGCCTCACCCCATTGTCTTTACGATTTTTTCCCGGTAGTCCCTGCCACAGGGCTGGGGGACCGGGCAGCACAGCCCGTACAGGTCCCCGGCTTTGGCCTCCAGCTGGAACAGCTCCAGGGCCTGGCCCCCCAGCTTCTGGAAATCCCCGGGCCGGGCCGCCAGGGGCAGGGTGGGGGAGACCTGCCGCAAAACGCGCTGCCCCAGCTCTGTCATCCCCAGCACCCGCAGGTAGGGGGGCAGCTTTGGCAAGTCTTCCTCCTTTACACCCAGGAACGCCGCCAGCACCAGCCGCCGGGCCCGGGCCAGGGGATACCGCTTCGACTTGACGCGCATGTACAGTTCCTCCAGGCTCCCGGCCTGGCGGGCAGCCTGGTACAGCCGGTACTCCAGGCCCTCGCTGACGTCGGGCAGGGCGGCGAAGTCCTGGGGCCCCATGGTTCTAAGTTTACATAATACGGCCATCTCCAGACGGGAGAGCAGCGCCGGCGCCCGGCCCAGGGCCGCCTCCTGCCGCCAAACCTCTTCGGTGACCGCCGGCAGCCGGCCGGCGGCCGGCTCCCCCCGGGCCAGCAGCTCCCGGGCCTGGCTGGCGGAGAGGATGGGCCCCTGTGCCTCGGGCACGTCGTGGCCCGCCCCCAGCCGGGGGAAGGCCTCGGCTTTTATGCTGCTCCCCTGGGCCAGCAGGGCTTTTTGGTACTCCACACCCAAAATGCAGTTGGGCTTCTCGAGGAGGGCGGCGGCATTTGCCCCCACCAGGCGGGCCGCGGCCCGCTGCCGCCGCACCGCAAAGGGCAGGGCTGTGTCCTCCTCTCGTAACGCCCGGGAAAACCCGGGGGAGAGCAGGGTCTCCGCCAGCTCCCTCAGCCGGGGGGCGTCCCCCTCCTCGCTGCCGAAGAACAGGGTGTCCACGTTCCCCAGGCCATTCACCAAGGCCACGCCCCCGGCGGCAAAGCGCTCCGCCCCGGCCATGGCCCAGGGCAGGGGCAGCTCCAGCACCAGGTCCGCGCCGCTTGCCAGGGCCAGCCTGGTCCTGGCCCACTTGTCCAGGATGGCGGGCTCCCCCCGCTGGACATAATTCCCCGACAGCACGCACACCAGCCCCTCACAGCGGCTTTTGGCGTGGGAAAACAGGGCCTGGTGGCCCTGGTGCAGGGGGTTCAGCTCGCAGATGATGGCGGCGGTCTTCATTTTCTCAGGCATTTTACGGGAAACTCCTTGAATTTACACGAGTTATGTATTAAAATGAAATAGTCTCAACTGGAGGCTGGGTCGTCCCGGCCCCTTGTCTTTATCATACCGTATCCGCTCCCCGGATTGCAAGGGCGTGCGGAAAGTTATTTGTGACCGGCGGGGCGCGGCGCGTCTCCAAAGGCGAAAGGATGAGGTTAGGAACATGAAAATTCTAGTGATCAACGCGGGCAGCTCCTCTTTGAAGTACCAGCTCATCGACATGGACAACGAGTCCATGGTCTGCAAGGGCAACTGTGAGCGCATCGGCATGCCGGGGGGTATCTTCACCCACAAGACTGCCGACGGGAGAGAGCTCCACAAAAACGTGAATATGCTGGACCACACCGCCGCGTTCATGCAGGTGAAAAACGCCCTGATGGACCAGGAGTACGGCGTGATCCAGAGCCTGGACGAAGTGGCCGCCGTCGGCCACCGCATCGTGCAGGGCGGCGCCATCTTCCACGAGTCCGTGCTGGTCACCGAGAAAGTCATCGAGGACATCGAGAGCCTCATCCCCCTGGCCCCCCTGCACAACAAGGCCCACAGCCAGGGCATCCGGGCCTGCCGGGAGGTGTTCGGCGAGAGCGTGCCCGAGGTGGTGGTGTTCGACACCTCCTTCCACGCCACCATGCCCCCCAAGGCCTACATGTTCAACGTCCCCTATGAGTACTACGAGAAGTACGCCGTGCGCCGCTATGGCTTCCACGGCACCTCCCACCGGTACGTGAGCCACCGCTGCGCCCAGCTGATGGGCAAAGACCTGAAGGACCTGAAGATGATCACCTGCCACCTGGGCAACGGGTCCTCCATCACCGCCATTGAGAAGGGCAAGGTCATCGACACCAGCATGGGCCTGACCCCCCTGGACGGCTTTATGATGGGCAGCCGTACCGGCACCCTGGACCCCTCCGTGGTCACCTTCATCATGGAGAAGGAGCACCTCACCCCCCGGGAGATGGACGAGATCCTCAACAAGAAGTCCGGCCTGCTGGGCATCTCCGGCGTCTCCAGCGACGACCGGGACGTGACCAAGGCTGCCGCCGAGGGCAACCAGCGCGCCATCCTGGCCCACGACATCCTCACCTACCAGATCGCCAAGTTCATCGGCGGGTACATGGTGGCCCTGGGCGGCTGCAACTCCATTGTCTTTACCGCCGGCGTGGGGGAGAACCAGTCCCACCACCGCCAGGTGGTCTGCGACTACCTCTCCTTCCTGGGCCTGAAGATCGACCCCGAGCTGAACGAGCAGATGGTCTTGGGCAAGGAGGGCAAGATCTCCACCCCCGATTCCACCATCGAGGTGTGGGTCATCCCCACCAACGAGGAGCTGGTCATCGCCCGGGATACCAAAGCCCTGGTCGAGGCCATGTAACTCACAAAACCGTTACGGATTCCCAGGAGCGGCCCCCTGCCGCCCCTGGGAATTTTGTCTTTTCCTGGTATTTTTCGGAAAAAGTTGCAATTTTGTAATCTTTACGGTATAATGAGCGGGTAGTTTTATGTTAACGCCAGTTCTTTTATGGAGGAAACATGGGAAACAACAGAAGAAAAACCGCAAAGAAGATATTGGCCCTGGCCCTGGCCCTGCAGCTGGCGGCGGTGCCCGCTGCCCTGGCGGCGGAGAGCACCGGAAGCTCCCAGCCTGTTGCCAGCGCGCCCAGCGCCCTGGAGTCCGCCCCCGAGACCAGGACCGGCAGCGAGAGCTCCCAGCCCCTGGAGGAGGTGAGCGGCCAGCCCTCCGCCACCCCGGCTCCGGAGGCCACCACGGCCCCGGAGGAGACCCCGGCCCCCGAAGCAAGCGAGGCCCCGGCGGAGACCCCCGCCCCCACCCAGGAGCCGGCCCCCAGTGAGGAGCCAGGCGGGGAAGAGGACAGCGGGGAGGAGCCCGCTGAGGAGGAACCCGCCGAGGACGAGCTCTCCCAGAACCTGGAGGAGAGCCAGCTCCAGGTGTTCGACGCCGGCTCCATGCTGATCACCGGCGGCCACGCCACTTATATGAGCGGTTACGGCGACGGCACCTTCCGCCCGGAAAACTCCATGACCCGGGCCGAGGCCGCCAAGGTGCTCTACGAGCTTTTGGCCGCCAAGCCCCCGGTCAGCGGCACCAACTTTGACGACGTGTCCACCGGGCTCTGGTACTCCACCGCCATCAACGCCCTGTACCTGAAGGGCGTGGTAGGGGGCGACGGCTCCGGCAACTTCTACCCCGAGGACGATATCACCCGGGTGGAGTATATCAAGATGCTGTGCGTGGCCCTGGGCATCACCGCCACCGGCGGCTCTGTCACCTACAGCGACGTGCCCCGGGACCACTGGGGCTACAGCTACATCTGCGTGGCGGTGGCCAAGGGCTGGGCCACCGGCGAGGGCGGCAAGTTCCGGCCCGACCAGCCCATCACCCGGGCCGAGGCCACCAAGATCACCAACATCGCCCTGGGCCGCACTGGCGACGGCTTCGCCGCCGACCGCAACGAGCAGAAATTCACCGACGTGCCCAGCAGCCACTGGGCGTACCTCCATGTGGCTGAGGCCGCCGAGCCCAAGGTGGACGCCAGCGCGGGCATCGGCACCGGCACCATCACCGGCAACGGGGTGCGGGTGCGCACCGGCCCGGGTACCAATTACGGCATCCTCACCGCCCTGAACACCGGGGACGTGGTCACGGTGCTGTCCACCGCCAACAGCGCCTGGGTGCAGGTGCGCACCGCCAGCGGCCTAACCGGGTATGTGAGCAGCACCTACATCACGGTACATACCAACTCCAACCCTGGGCCCAGCACCGACCCCAACGGGAACCTGTCCGCCGGGGACAGCGCCCGGGTCACCGCCACCGACGGCCTGCGGCTGCGGGAATCCCCGGTAAACGGGGAGACCATCCAGCTGATGAGCTACGGCTCGGTGGTCACCGTGGTGGACGTGAGCCAGGACCCCTGGCTCCAGGTGCGCACCGCCGACGGCACCACCGGCTACGCCCACTCTGACTACTTGACCCCCTACACCCCTGGGGTGGCTTCCTCGTTGAACCTCTCCGCCACCAACCTCACCCTGCACCAGTACGAGACCGTCCGCCTGGATGTGTCCACGGACGTGACCCTCAGCGACATCACCTGGTCCAGCTCCAACAGCGGCGCGGCCGACGTGGGGTACATGGTGACCTATTCCGACTCCTCCGGCGGCGCCATGATCTACGGCTACGGGGTGGGCAGCGCCACCATCACCTTCCGTGACGCGGGGGGCAACGTGTCCAAGTCGGTGAACGTCACTGTCACCGCCGCCGAGCCCGTGCGCTTTGCCTACGGCGAGGAGAACAGCCCCCGGGCAGGCGTGGCCTTCGACCTCATCGCTGTTACCGACAGCAGCCGCAGCGCCGTGCGCTTTGAGGTGGCGGGGGGCAGCTCCTACACCACCAGCCAGTACGAGACCCAGTCCCGCAAGTCCAGCTACGGCCTGCCCACCAACACGGTGCGGGTGTTCCACCAGAGCGTCACCTTCCCCAGTGCCGGCACCTATACGGTGCGGGCCTACTCCCAGTCCGGCAGCGGCTGGTCCAGCGGCTATTACGAGTTTGAGGTGGTGGTGAGCAGCGCCCCCACCAGCGTGACGGCTACCAGCTACGACAAGCGCCGGGTGAGCACCGAGGGCCTGAACCGGATCTCCGACTTTGAGGGCTCTGTCCCCGAGGTGGCGGACGATCCCATTGTGGCCGGTTACCCCACCGTGGGCCATGGGTACGTGGTGCCGGTGAACACCACCTTCTACAACAACCTCACCGAGGCGGAGCTCTTCGCCCAGCTGGTGGAGATCGCCAACGAGACCTTCTCCCCGGCGGTGGAGGCCTTCCGCAGCCAGCACAACCTGAAAATGAGCCAGGCCCAGTTCGACGCCCTCACCAGCTTTGTGTTCAACCTGGGCACCGGGACTCTCAACGCGAGCGCCAACTGGACCTCCGCGGTGATCGTCAACGCCGTGGACCCCACGCCCATCCGATCCATGGGCAGCGTTACCGGTACCTTGAACGCCGGGGACGCCAATATCTTCTCTGACACGTCCCTGGACAGCAGCGTGGTGGTCACCGTGCCCGACACGGCCACAGTCGAGGTGACGGACTACCAGGCCTACCGCAGCACCACCCAGCAGGAGGTCTGGTACAAGGTCAAGTACGACGATTATACCGGCTGGATGCCCGCGGGCAACGTGCGGCTCGATGGCAGCTGGACCCACGACCTGGCATGGGCCGACTCCACTGTGCTGGCCAACAACTTCCTCCAGTGGAACCAGGCTGGCGGCGGCGTCGTTTGGGAGGGCCTGGTCATCCGCCGCCTGGCGGAGTGCAAGATCTTCTTCTTCGGCAATTACAAGGCCGCCACCCCTGGCGACTCCGATTACCGCTACAACATCTACGGCTTCGACTTCCCCCTGAGCGCCGAGGCCTACGACTACCGCAGAAATTAAACAGCTGTGAAAAAGCCCGCCGGGGATGCTGTCCCCAGCGGGCTTTCTGTTTTTCCCAACAAAAGAGGGGCCCCCGGGTTTCCGGGGGCCCTCGCTTTTTTTACAGATCGTACCGGGTTACAGCTCCACCGCCAGCTCTAGCGGGGCCTTGCCCAGCAGGGCCGCGCTGCGGCTGTCGGGCTGGGAGAATCCCACGTACACCTGGAAGTGTTTGCCCCGCACCGCCCGGACGCCCTTATCGTCCACGGTGGTGAAGGCCCGGCGGGGCACCAGCAGCTCCACCTCTTTCTCCTGGCCCTGGTCCAGCTCCACCCGGGCAAAGGCGGCCAGCGCCGGGTGGGGGGGAGCCCAGGGGCTGTCCGTATCCTTTACGTAGACCTGGAGCACCTCCCCGGTGGCAGGGCCCCGGTTTGCCAGGGTCACCCGCAGCCGCAGGCCCTCCTCCACGGGCTGGGCCGCGGCGGAGGCCACCTGGCAGTCCCCGTAGGTCAGACCGTAGCCGAAGGGGTACAGGGGCTCCCCCTGGTAGTAGCGGTAGGTGCGGCCGGCCATGGCGTAGTCGGTGAAGTCCGGCAGGTCCTCCACACCCCGGTAGAAGGTGACGGGCAGTTTCCCGCTGGGGGAGGCCTCTCCAAAGAGCACCTGGGCCACGGCCCGTCCCCCTTGGGAACCGGGGTACCAGGCCTGGAGCACGGCGTTGGCCCGCTCCTGAGCCAGGCTCAGGTCCACGGCGCTGCCGGTCATGTTCACCACCACCACGGGCTTGCCGGTGTTCACCATGGCCTCCAAGAGCTTCCGCTGGCCCGCGGGGAGCTGCAGGTCGTTCTTGTCGCCGGAGGCATAGGCGTTGCCGGTGTCGCCCTCCTCGCCCTCCAGCGTCTCGTCGAGGCCGGTGACCACCACCACCACGTCGGCGCAGGCGGCCGCGGACTGGGCCTCGGCGATGCGGTCGGGTATGTTGTGGGCCCAGGCCATGTGGTAGAGCTTCTCCACCCGCTGGGCCGGGGGCAGGGATTCCAGGCTCTGGCGGAGGGCCTCCAGCTCCTCGGTGTCGTAGCCGCCCTGGCCGGACAGGCCCTCCTCGTGGGGCTGGAACAGGTGGCTGCCCTGGGCGTAGAGCACCTGGGCTCCGGCCCGCTCCGCCGCGTCCTGGATGCCCTCCAGCACGGTGATGTACCGGCTGGCCGTGCCGTGGTAGTTGCCCATGAGAGCCCGGCGGCTGTCGGCGTTGGGCCCCACCACCGCGATGGTCATGCCCTGCTTCAGGGCCAGGGGGAGGGCGCCGTCGTTTTTCAGCAGCACCAGGCTCTCCCGGGCCATCTTTTCCGACAGGGCCAGGTGCTCCGGGGTCTCCACGTCCCGGCGGCCCAGGGAGTCGTAGGGCGTCTTGTCGAACAGCCCCAGCAGGAACCGGGTAGTGAACAGCCGCACGCAGGACTGCTCCACGTACTTCCGGTCCAGCAGCCCCTCCTGCACTGCGTTCAGAATCTTCTGGTAGGTGCAGCCGCAGTTTACGTCGCAGCCGTTCTCCAGGGCCAGCTTCACCGATTCCTCCGGCCGGGCGGTGACCTTGTGGTGGCTGTGGAAATCCGCCACGGCCCAGCAGTCCGAGACGAAATGCCCCATAAAGCCCCACTCCTCCCGCAGGATTTTCTGCAGCGCGGGGCTGCCGCAGCAGGGCTCTCCATTGGTGCGGTTGTAGGCGCCCATCACGGCCTCCACCCCCGCCTCCTTCACACAGGCCTCAAAGGCGGGGAGGTAGGTCTCCTCCATGTCCTTCTTGCTGGCTTTGGCGTCGAAGCTGTGGCGCAGCGCCTCGGGGCCGGAGTGCACGGCAAAGTGTTTGGCGCAGGCGGCCCCCAGCAGGTACTCCCCGTCGCCCTGCAGGCCCTTGATGAAGCCCACCCCCAGCCGGGCGGTGAGCTCCGGGTCCTCGCCGTAGGTCTCCTGGCCCCGGCCCCAGCGGGGGTCCCGGAAGCTGTTCACGTTGGGGGACCAGAAGGTGAGCCCCTTGTAGATGTTCCGGTCCCCCCGGGCGGCGGCCTCGTTGTATTTGGCCCGGCCCTCGATGCCGATGGCCCGGCCCACCTCCTCCATGGCGGGGGCGTCGAAGGCGGCGGCCATGCCGATGGCCTGGGGGAACATGGTGGCCACCCCGGCCCGGGCCACCCCGTGGAGGGCCTCGTTCCACCAGTTGTAGGCGGGCACCCCCAGCCGGGGGATGGCCGGGGCGTCGTACCGCAACTGGGAGGCCTGCTCCTCCAGCGTCATTTGGGCCACCAGGGCCTGGGCCCTGGCGCGGGCTTCTTCTCTGTTCATAAAAAGTCTCCTTTGCGATTTCCTGTGGCCGCGGGCACCCCGCCGCCGCCGGCCCTCCTCCGGGGCCCGGGTTTCTGTTATCAGTGTATCCCTCCTGCGGCTGTTTTGCAAGGGGTTGGGGGGATTTTCGCGAGTTTTGTCATTTTGGAGGGCTTGCTGGGAAGAGTGCTCCCCGCCAGGTATTCCCAGAATTCTACAGGGTAAGATTCAAAATTCTTATCAGTTGATAATGAAATATTCTACAAAATATGATATAATATGCAGGAAAAATAGTAGAATTCCATTATCGGAATGATCTGCAGTGTTGGACCGACAGACTATCTGTGTTTTTTCGAGGGGTCACTTGGAGAGAGATATAGTTG
The DNA here is from genome assembly GCA_019112625.1 of Candidatus Acutalibacter stercorigallinarum. Classification (GTDB taxonomy): domain Bacteria; phylum Bacillota; class Clostridia; order Oscillospirales; family Acutalibacteraceae; genus Acutalibacter; species Acutalibacter stercorigallinarum. The sequence continues at coordinate 20,646 of DXIW01000043.1, forward strand.
CTTTTTATATGGAAAAGCTTCGGATCGAGGACAGGGTGGTGGCTTCAATCTTAGCCAGTCATACCGAGCTGCGCGCGGTAAAAAATCGGGAGGTGTTCCACCGGGTCGGGGAGGTCCCCCAGACCATGGATTTCCTGGTGGAGGGGCTGGTCCGCGGCTTTTTCCCGGATGGGACGGGGAAAGAGGTCACGGATTGCTTTGAGCACATTCCCGGCACGCCGCTGGTGTCCGGCTTGTCCATCGGGGCCCCTTCTGTAATAAGCATAGAGGCGCTTTCCAAGGTCACGCTGGCTTCTATCCCACTGTCCTTTCTCGCGACGCTGATGGAGGAGCCGGCGGTGCTGAAGGTCGTCATCCGGTGTCTCAGCGCCTCGCTGGAGCGGCACTGGGAGGCAAAGGCGATGCTGGCAAAGCGCTCTACAAAAGAGCGGTATGCCTGGTTCCTCCAGCGGTACCCCGGTCTCATCGACCGTGTGAACGATCAATACATCGCGTCGTTCCTGGGGGTGTCTTCGGTCACGTTTTCCCGGGTCCGTCATGCGGTGGCAGTGGAGAAGCGGCCTGCTGCCGATCGGGACATCCCCAGAGATGGGGAGTGACGGAAGCGGTCCCGGAGGCCGGCGCGGAACGGGTCGCCGCTGGTCCGCCTTGTAGTGTGGTGAAGGGGGAGGTATTTATATGGACGTGCGCTCGATTCCGCTCTATGGCTCATCCGTCCGGCAGAATCCGGTGGCGGCAAAGGGGACCCCTTTTGTCCGTATCCCCGGGCGCTGCCAGAACCAGCCTGCCTCCCTCTGCCTCAGCAAGGATACGCTGGGCAGGCATACGATGCTCATCGGGGGGACAGGGTGCGGGAAATCCAATGTGTTCTACTTTTTTGTAGACCAGATCAAACGGCAGCTGGAACCCCAGGACAGTATGATCATCTTCGATACCAAGGGGGATTACTATCGCTTGTTTGGCACCGGGAACGACCTTGTCATGGGGGGAGGCACTGCGTTTCTGGGAAGGAGCGAGAAGTGGAACATCTTCCAGGAGATCGTCGCCGACGGCTGGGAGCAACGGGCTGTGGAATCAAACGCTCAGGAGATCGCGTGGGCGATCTTTCGGGAATCTATCTCAAAAAGCAAAGATCCGTTTTTCCCCCAGGCAGCGCGGGATTTGTTTGCCGCCCTTCTCCTGTGCATGGTGGAGGACAGCCGCGGCGACCTGGATTACCGGAAGAAGTACCTCTTCAATTCCGAATTAAAGCGCGCCCTCGATGAGTCCACCATTGCCGACGTGCGTGCGATGATCGGCGCCCACCCCCATTTTGCCTCTGTGCTCAGCTACATCGGCGACGGCAGCTCCGGGCAGGCTTTGGGCGTCTATGCCGAAATGATCGGGACTGTCCGCAGGTTGCTGGCCCCCTGTTTCGGTGACAGAGGCATGTTCTCCATACGGAATTTTGTCCGCGGCGCCGGGGGAAAGGCCCTGTTTATCGAATACGACATCTCCCTTGGGCAGACCATGGCGCCGCTCTACAGCCTGCTGTTCGACCTGGCCCTGCGGGAGGCCCTGGGGCGCAGGGGCCCTCACGGGGATGTGTACCTGATCTGCGATGAGTTTCGTCTCATCCCCTATCTGCAGCACATGGATGACGGCCTCGATTTCGGCCGGAGCCTGGGGGTAAAGGTGATTGCCGGGCTGCAAAGCATCAGCCAGCTCACAGAAGCGTACGGAGAGCACAAAGGGAAAAACCTGCTGGCCGGTTTTTCCTCTGTCTTTGCGTTTCGCCCCAACGATGGGTTTACCAGAGATCATATCGTGGGCCTCCACGGCAGGAATGTAGTCCTGGAACAGCGGCGGACCCTGGGAAATTCCATCCAGGAGGAACGGAGGGAGGCCCACGTGGTAGAGGATTGGGATATGAGCGGCTTGGAGGTGGGGGAGGCGATCGTAAGTTTCCCCTAAGAGGAGGACGACTGGACATCGGAGGTGTTCCCCATGCGGTCAGCCATGCAGGCAGCATACGAAAGCTATTTCAAAAAACTGGATTCCCTCTACGACGCCGTATGGGGGACAAAGCCTACGGCGCCCTATTCCGGGGACTGCGATCCCTCCCTCTTTGTGGGGGCCCCGGATGAGGATGGTGAGGTACCGTGGATGCCCAAATTGCAGCCGGCCCCTTGTGGCTGGGGCCCGGTGGAAGCAAAGCTGGGTTTCTCCCTGCGCCAGGAGCTGAAGGATTACTACAACACCTACTTTTTTCTGTCCCTCGCTGGCGCCTTTGGAAGCTGTGAGCTGCATTTCTACCGGATCGACGGCTCCCGGCCGCTGGAGGAGCTGGTGGAGAGGCAGCATGCGGACGCCCAACACGTCTTCCCGGGGAGCCAGCGGTTCCTAATCGGAAACGCGGTAGTAAACGGCGACGACAGCTATTTCCTCTATTACGATAACGAGACCGGAAAGCTGTTCTGCTGGGAGTCAGACACTAAAAACGAGGTGCTTCTGGCCTATTCCATCGCCAAGATCATCGGGAGCATGGAGGCGATTCTGTAATGGGCATCCATCTGTATGACGGGGTCCCGGCGGAGGACCTCAATGCCTCCCGGCTCACATCGGAAGGAAAGGGATATACCCTCGACCACCCCGGTGAGCTGCTGGTGGACATGCGCTATAAAGGAGAGGGCCGCAGCGGCGCCAACTCCCAGGGGTGGGAGCGGAGCAGCCCGTATTATTTCAAAGAGCTTCAAAAACGCCATCCCGAGTTTTTCAGCAGGAAAAACCACCTGCGGATCGAGGCGGGGCGGTCCCCTGTTGTGGACAGGCAGTTCGCCAGCCATTTTCCCCAGTACAAAGAGTACACCGGCGAAACGCTGGTCCACCACCATATCGGCCAGGACGGACAGGCCGTCGCCCTCCCGCAGAGCATCCACAAGGGCTATGGCGAAATCCACACCGTAGAGCACGATCTGGGCATCACGGAAAAGGCCCAGGGTTTTTCCCAAAGCTGCGAGGCTGCCTGCCAAAAAGACCCGTCGCTGTACGGGCAGGTCTCCGGCCAGTTTCGAAGTTTCCAGGCGGAAAACGAAAAAAGTGAGAACGCTTTTGCGTCATCCCCTGAGAATAAAGCGGCGGACCAGTACCGGGAAAATGCCTTCACCCAGGCACGTCCCATGGAGGGCTATGGGCCGCAGTCTTCCCGAGACAACGCCATAACGGCTTCCGCCAGCACGCAGGCCAAGGACCTTGCCGGGGCTTCCCGTGGCCAGACAGCCGAGCACGCCCGGTAGAGAGAGGGGAGAGCCCGTACTCCGACGGGGCAGCCTCCCGAAGGAAGGCAGAGAAACGAGACGAGACCGCCGCGGCAGCATCCCGCATCGAACAGAACCGTGAAGGGGCGGGCGCTGCCGCGGCCTAGGAGCGAAAGAACATGGTAAACACCCACAAAGAATATATCCAGCTGCTGGAATCGGAATTGCAAAGGCGCGGATTTGCCGAATTCAAAGAAAACGAGATTCTGGCTTTTATCCGGAGGTATCAGCTCGACAAGCGCCCCGGCATCTATTTCAAGGATGTCCGGACGGACAGCCAGCGGTTGATCCGGCTCCACCAGCAGGGGAAGGCAGCCGCCGCCTCACAAAGCGATGCGGCGGGGAGGCCGGGCCCCGGGCAGGGTTCCCCCGGCGCGGTGCGGCGCGCGGCAGGCAGGCTGCTCACCGGTTCCTCTGGGAAGACCTATGCGCTGGAGAATAAGCCCTTCAGCAGCGGCGGCGAGGGAGATGTTTTCCGCGTCGTGGGGGACGGGGCTCACATAGTCAAGGTTTACCACACCGATAAGATCACAAAAGAGCTGGAGGAGAAGCTGCGGTACATGGCCCAAAACCCACCCTCGGCGGGCGTGCTGAATCAAGTGGCCTGGCCCATGGATGTCCTTACTAACGACCGCGGTCAGTTCGCCGGGTTCCTCATGCCAAAGCTGGACATCAGCGCGGAGCTGGGGGAGATCTACGTCTATCCTCCCCGGATGAAGATCACCTATAAAGAGAAGCTGATTCTGGCTCAGAATATCTGTGCCGTCATCTTCGAGGTCCACAAGGCTGGATATGTTTTCGGGGATTTCAACCCTTGCAACATCGGCGTCAACCTGCAGACCGGCAAGGTGGCCTTTCTGGACACCGACAGCTATCACATCGTGCTCAACGAGCGAGCCAACAAAGCCTACCGGTGCAAGGTTTGCCTGGACGGTTATGTGGCGCCGGAATTGATCAAACGGGTCGAATCCCATCCCAATGGCGGATATGCCAGTGTGTCGCTTCCCACTTTCACGCGGGAGACGGATAATTTCGCCTTGGCCATCCATATCTTCAAGCTGCTGATGAACGGCTACTCCCCCTTCAGCGGTATCAACGAATCGGCGCGGGCGTCTACCGCCTCCCCGGGGATCGGGAACCAGGCCATCAAACGGGATGAGTATTGCTTCAAGCCAGGGAAAAAGCCCCAGGCCGCGGCTGTGCCGCCTGCCGCCATATTGCCGGATAAAGTGAAAAAGTTGTTCGACCGGGCTTTTATCGGCGGCAAGCGAGACCCCAAGTCCCGCCCCGACGCCCGGGAGTGGTATACCGCCTTGGCGGAATATGAGAAATCCCTGGCGGCCTGTCCAAGAAACCCAGCGCACCAGTATAAAAAGGGACTGCCCGACTGCCCCTGGTGCGCCGCGGACGAGAGATACCGCGAGTCCCTGCAGCCCACCATAAAGCAAAAGTCCTTTGCCGCCCCGGTGGCGCCGCCCTCTCCCGGAACGGCAGCCGCTAGCGCTGCGAAACCAGTGGCCGTGCCGGCGGCTGCCGCGGCAGCATCTGCTGGGCAGGCTGCCGCTTCCAGCGGGACTCTCTCCGCCCAGGAGCGCATAGCGAAAGCCGCTTCCGTCCTTTATCCCATAGGTTGGATCGTATTTCTGGCGAACCTCTGCTTTTGCCTGGCCCCCTTCGTGGAAAACGGCTCCTTTGTAATGACTGAAGCCAAGCTGCTCCATATTGACCCTGTTTTGTACAGCGCGACCACCTTGCTCGCTGGGTGCCTACTGTGTTTTTCCGCGTCCCTGAAAAACGGGTCGCTGTGGGGGCCCATAGCGAGCGGCGTATGGGGCCTTGTGTGCGGTGTCACCATCACCACCATCCGCTATGTCCGGATGGGCTTCAACGCGGACAGCGCCTCGAAAGCGTGGCAATTTTTCGGGACGATCCTTGTCGTCTACTTTGCCGTCCTGTTCCTGAGCTCCAAAATCGGGACGAGGATTCGCATGGGCGCCAGCAAGCAGAGCTCCGGCCCCAAGCAGAAGCTGCTGCCCTTTGAGATCGTGCTTCTGGCGGCGCTGATCGGCGTATGTGCTTTCTGCATCCCGCTGCTGCTCGACCTGCACCGGTTCTATGCCTTCCTCAATGCCTACAACTTGTTCGGCATGGGAATCTGGATTGCCCCTGTGGTGCTCTTTTTGGCGTTCACCGCGACAAAAACGGGGAATAAAGTGGTCGGCTCTTGGTTGTGCGCGGCGGTCGCCGTCCTGTTCACCTGCCTGGTGCTGGGCCTGGCTACGCTGGACGGAGGCAGCGCCATTTTGCTCTGGTTCATTCTGGCCATGGTGGCCCTGGGGTTTATCGCCTACTCCCAAAGCGTGGTGGATAACATGGTCTCCGCCATCACCAGCGGGTCCTTCTTCGTGTTTTTCGTGGTGGGGGCCTCTACGGCCCTTACGGTAATGGGCGACGGCGTTGCCGCCGTGGGCGCTGGGGCCCATTGGTGGACCGTAGCCCCCGCCATCGTCGATGTGGCTGCCGCCGCCCTTTTCTCGATCAACGAGCTTCTCCGGAAGTGACCGCCCCCATCTTAAAAAAAGTTGGCTGTCTTTTCTGGTTTTGCGTGACAAATCGCAAAAAGCGGTATATAATATAGGTGATTTCGAAAGCCCCAGGGCTTTCCTTCTTTGGGGAACCCCAAAGAAAACAACTTGTGCGATAGGAGGAATCGCGATGAAAAAGATGTTAGCGCTCCTGTTGACCCTGTGCCTCCTGGCAGGCATGGTGCCCCTAAGCGCGGGGGCGGAAGAAACCACAAGCTGCACGGGCGGTGATACTTGTGACCATGCAGCGGCCATAGGGGATACGCATTATGATACGCTACAGGAGGCAATCGATGCAGCAACTTCTGGAGCAAAAGTAACACTATGCAATAATATCAACCTAAGTGATCCAATTACAGTTAGCGAAACACTTACCTTGGATTTGGCGGGTCGCAAGATATCTAATACTACCCCGATTTGGAAAAATACCGAAGACGAAAAGCATTGGTCTCTTATCCGTGTTTCCGGTGAAGGAGATCTTAGAATTACAGGTAATGGGATGTTTGATGCACTAAAAGACGATTGCTATGCTGTTGATTTGTATGACACAACTAGCAAATGCACGATTGATAACGGGACGTTTACTGGCAATATTCACGCTGTCTATGTATATAACGGTCATTTGACAGTCAATGGCGGTACATTTTCTGTTAAACAAGAGTTTCCATCAGAATATCCGTACGAGTATGTCCTTAATTGTTATGATGCTAATTATAAGAATGGGACTGCATCTATCACTGTAAATGGTGGGACTTTCCTTGAGTTTAATCCGCAGAATTGCAGGGCAGAAGGAGCAGATACTAATTTCTGCGCTGAGGGTTATACAACTTCAAGTGAGACCCAAGGAGAACATACAATTTATACTGTAATTCCTCCAATAGCTAAAGTGGGGCAGACATATTGTGAATCTTTGGGGGAGGCTATCGATAAGGCCGCAAATGGCGATACTGTTACTTTGCTGCGGGACGCTTCCACCGAACCAATTACCATTGACAAGGGAATCACGTTAGATTTAGGGGGAAATACTCTGACCCTGATAAAGGATGACAGTGACAGTATATCAGCTTTGGGTCTAGATTTCTCCAATAATGGAAATAATGTGCTGAAGAACGGTGTTATCTGTGACGAAAGAAGCAAAGGTACAACTTCTGCGGGATTCATTTCTGTTCGTTTGACGGGCGGTGGTACTTTAACCACAGAAAACGCGGAAATTCAAAACTATCAGCCTGACAGTGAGGCTAATTATAATTACATACTCCGTGCCGATGGTGGGACAGGTACGCTTAAACTGAAATCTGGAACAAAATTAACCGAATTAGAGCGTACCACGCAAAAAAATGAAACTTATGGCACCGTTGGCGTTGCTCTTTTTGGACCAGCAAAAACCCAGGATACTTCGCTTGATCAAACGATTAACCTTGTAATCGAAGATGGTGTTAGTATCAATACTATGGGTTTTGCTATCAGCGGTAATGGGAGCGATTCCAATGGTACAAATATCACCATCAACGGCGGTGAAATTGTAAGTAAAAGTGCCCAGGCAATTTATCATCCCCAGTATGGCACATTGACCATTAAGGGTGGAAAAATCACCGGCGACACGGGCATAGAGATGCGTTCTGGTATTCTTAATGTCTCTGATAGTGCAATTATTACCGGTACGGGAACTCCTATTTCCGTAGACCCGAACGGGAATGGTTCCACCACTGCTGGTGTGGGTATTGCAGTTGCCCAGCATACGACAAAACTTCCCATTGAAGTGAATATTTCCGGTGGGACAATAAGTGGGTATACGGGGTTCTACGAAAGCAATCCCCAGAAAAATTTACCCGCTGATTTAGAAAAAATTGAACTTTCAATTTCTGGTGGTCAGTTTAGCTCTATCAACGGAGGAGTCAATTCTATCTATAGTGAGGATTGTAGTAAGTTTATCTCTTCCGGCTACTTTACCAGTGACCCCAGCGAGTACTGCGACGACGGCCTTACCGGCGTGGCCAACACCGACAGCAACAGCAGCGCGTACCCCTTTACGGTGGGCAAGAGCAAAGTGGAGGTAGAAACTGCTGTTGCCGCAGGGGAGCCTACTGTATCTGTCCTTCAAGGGATTGGTGTAACTGAAGAGACTGTCAAGGAAGCTGCCCAGGCTGAAGCTACCCAGACTTCCCTCCAGAACGCTGCCACGCTGGCTGGTTTGAGCAACGATCCCAGCGTTGTTGGCACTGAAAGTACTGCAAGGGAGAAACTTACTGCCGCAGGTGTCACTGGCGTCGATGATGCCACTGTCACCGTCGTGGTGCAGCCTTACCTGGATGTGAAAGTGAAATCGGCAGAAACTACGGAAGATACCAAGTCCATGACCGTGGACATCTCCGCAAAATACAACGTGATTGCCACTACCGCAGATGACCCGGAAGATATTGAGCTGGAAAGTACAAAACCTGGCACTTCTAAAAATGCCGTAATACTGAAACCCAACCAGGATATGAAGGTCACCTCTCCGGTAACCATCACCCTGCCTTTGCCCAACGGCTTTGTGACCAGCGCAGCGGATAAAGTTTACGTCCAGCACAAAGGCTACGAGTACGAGGCGACGGTAACCGAAACTGAGGAAGAACCCAATAAGACCTACACCGCCACGTTCACCAACCCCCACGGGTTTAGTACATTCGTCCTCAGCACCGATAGCAAGACCGTGGCTACTGTGAACGGCACCGATTACACCAACTTCCAGCAGGCGGTGAACGCTGCCGGCCCCAGCGATACTATCACGGTGAAGCAGAACAAGAACAACCTGGCCGCCACCGGCGTCAACCATGACCTGAAGCTGGAAAACGGCACGAGCGGCCCAATCACCGTCACCATCAACGGAGAAAAGATCACGATCCCCGCTTACGGTCAAGCGCCCTTCACCTACACGCCGCCCACCCCGCCCCGGCCCACCGAGGAGAAGCACAGCATCACCATCTCCACCGACGGCAAGGGCCAGGTGACCGGCCCGGCCTCCGCCGCGGAGGACGATAAAGTCACCCTCACCGTCAAGCCCAACGCGGACAAGGAGCTGTACGACCTGAAGGTCACCGATGAGGACGGCAAGGCGATCGCCGTCACCAAGGTGAACGACACCACCTACACCTTCACCATGCCCGACGGCAAGGTGACCATTGCCGCCACCTTTGGCTGCGATGGCGGCGACAACTGCCCCTCCAAGGCCTTCACCGACCTGGGCGACAAGCAGTGGTACCACGACTCCATCGACTACGCCGTGGAGAATGGCCTTCTGGAGGGCACCAGCCCCACCACCATGGAGCCCAACGCCACCCTCATCCGCGCCCAGCTGGCCCAGATCCTCTACAACATCGAGGATAAGCCCGCTGTCACCGGCGAGATGGTCTTCGAGGACGTGCCCGCCAGCGAGTGGTTCTACAGCCCGGTCCTGTGGGCCAATCAGAACGAGATCATCAACGGCACCAGCCCCACCACCTTCGAGCCCCTGGAGGATATCTCCCGCCAGGACCTGGCCCTGATGCTCTACCGTTACGCCGGCAAGCCCGCCGTCACCGGTGATTTGGACGGCTTTACCGACGCGGAGCAGGTAGGCGATTGGGCCGAGGAGGCCATGGCTTGGGCCGTCGACGAGGGCATCGTCCAGGGCGACACCCCCACCACCCTGAACCCCACCGGCACCGCCACCCGCGCGGAAGCCGCCGCCATGCTCCAGCGTTTCCTGGAGAACGCGGCCTAACAACGAAAATTTACAAAAAAGCAGCGCCCCCGTCTCTCAAAGGAGAGATGGGGGCGCGTTGTTGTATGCACCCCCCACCAGGCGGGCGCTTCTGGAAGAGCCTTCTTCCGATCCCGCCAACAAAAAACTCCCTTTGCTGCGAAGGGAGTGCGGTCTGGCAACTGCACGAAGGAGCAAAGGGAGGCCATTCAAAAAGAACGGCAGCTATAGTGTATCACATAGGGGATGAAATCGCAACGCCCCGCTCGCGTTTTTCTTTAACAGCGAAGGGGGAGAGGCGGCCCGCGAAATCGCTTTCGAAATTATAGGTCCCGGTAGGCCTGGAGCTTTTTGGGGTCCAGCACCGATACATAGTGGTTCCCCGTGTCGATGATCCCCTCCTTGCGCAGCTTGCCGTAGAGCTTTGCCAGCTGGGCCCGGGATACGTTGAGGAAGGAGGCCACCTCCTGCTGGGTAAGGGGGATGCGCCCCTGCTTCTGGTACTCCGGCGCGTCCACCAGCAGGGAGAGGAACGAGGCAAGCCGCACCATCTGGTTGGAGTGGCCCAGGCTGCCCACCATAAAGGCCACCTCCCGCAGCACCTCGCCGTAGTAGATCACCAGGTCAAACCCCAGCTCCGGGTCCTGGAAGATCATCTTCCGCAGAATGTCCGGGGTGATGGGGAGCACGTGCATCTCCGTCACGCTGGCGATGCTCACCACCGACTTGTTCTCGCTGTCGATGCAGTCCATGCCGATGAGGGTGTCCTGCCGCATAAATTCCACGATCTGCTCGCCGCCGTCGCTGGTGGCCACGTACACCTTGGCCAGCCCGTCCAGGATGTAGTACAGCCACCCCTGGGTGACGCACTGCCGCAGCAGGTCCTGGCCCTTGGGGACCGTCATGGGGGCGGGGCATACGCTCTCAAACCGCTCCCGGTATTTGCGCAGGGAGCCCTCTACGAAGAAGTTGATGCGGTTCAATGCCGTTCCCCCTTTTTGCTGCTGTGATTTAGGACAGGGAGCGACGGTGCCTGCTTTTCCGGGAAAGGGGCAAATCGCTCCGCAAATATTTATTATATACTATTTTACGAGAAAAAGCAAGTTCCCGGTAGATGTTTTTCGACAAATTTGCTGTCTTGCGGGAGTGTGAAATAATCTAGAATTTGTATTCCGGTCTATGCCGTTTTAGTGAAAAAGCTGGTAAAATTAGAATAGCGATCCTGGGCCTGGAACAGGCGGCAGACCACGTGCCGCCTGTCCTTGCACCCTGGGACATCGGCCACTGTATAGAGAAAGGAGCAATGCTTCATGAGCAAGGACCTGACGTTACACGTCAACGGGAAAACCTACCAGTTCTCCATCGGACGGAGGCTGGGACAGATCCCGGAATCTGAGACCCTGCTGGAGACCCTGCGGGAGCGCCTGGGCCTTACGGGCACCAAGCTGTCCTGCGGCGAGGGCGCCTGCGGGTGCTGCGCCGTGCTGATCGACGGCAAAGCCGTGGCGTCCTGCGTCACCCTCACTGTGGAATGTGGGGGCAAGGAGATCACCACCATCGAGGGCCTGGCAGACCCGGTCACCGGGGAGCTGGACCCCATCCAGGAGGCCTTCCTGGAACACAGCGCCTTCCAGTGCGGGTTCTGCACCCCCGGCATCATCATCGCGGTGAAGTCCCTGCTGAACCAGAACCCCTCTCCCACGGAAGAGGAGATCGAGGAGGCCCTCAGCGGGAACTACTGCCGCTGCATCAGCCACTACCAGGTGATCGAAGCCGTTCAGTCTATCGTAAAGGGAGGAGAACAGGCATGAGCGAATTCCGGCATATCGGCAAAGTCCGCCGCCGCCAGGACGGCCGCGCCATCGTAACGGGCAAGGCCCTCTACTGCGACGACCTGCCCATCAAGAACTGTAAGTACGCCAAGGTGCTGCACAGCCCCTACCCCCACGCGGAGATCCTCTCCATCGACACCAGCGAGGCGGAGAAGCTGCCCGGCGTCATCGGCGTGATGACCTATAAGAACGCCCCGGCCTGGAAGACCGGCGTGCCTGCCCACCGCCCTGTGATGAGCCAGCACCTGCGCTTTGTGGGCGACCCTGTGGCCGCTGTGGCCGCCGAGACCCCCCAGATCGCCGAGGACGCCCTGGAGCTCATCAAGGTGGAGTACAAGCCCCTCACCCCTGTCTACGACGTGGAGGACGCCATCAAGGACGGCGCCCCCGAGGTCTACCGGGCGGAGGACAACATCGAGTCCAAGGGCTACCACTACGACCACAACTGTCTCCCTCCCGGGAGCTGGTTCGAGGGTGACGACCCGCCCTTCTACTACATCAAGGAAGGCGACGTGGAGAAAGGCTTCGCCGAGAGCGACGTGGTGGTGGAGGGCAAAGGCACCTACACCTGGACCTTCCCCGGCGCCCCCGAGAGCCCCTTTGTGGCCGCCGGCTGGGAGGACGACACCCACGTGAACGTGTGGGCCTCCTCGCAGGGCCCCAACATGGTGTGCCGTCCCCTGGCCTTCACCATCGGCGCCCACATCAACGTGACCACCCCCAACGTGGGCGGCAGCTACGGCAATAAGGACGCCCTGGGCTACATCACCATGCTCACGGTAGCCCTGGCCAAAGTCACCGGCTGCACGGTGAAGTACGCCCTCACGAAAGAGGAGCACCTGCTGTTCTACGAGCGCCGTCTGGACAACAAATTCATCGGCAAGATCGGCATCACCAAGGACGGCCAGATCAAGGCCCTCCAGGGCGACTGGCTGGTGGGCACCGGCGCCGGGTCCGAGCTGACCCAGGGCCAGGTGGCCGAGGGCCTGGGCGAGCTGAACATTGCCCTGAACAAGTGCCCCAACTGGGATTTGACCGCCAAGGTGGTCTGCTCCAACAAGATCCCCGTGGGCATCGCCCGTGGGTTCGGCGGCCAGGAGCTGAAGGCCTGCGCCCTCCACGTGCTCAACCGCGCCCTCAAGCAGATCGACATGGACCCCGTCACTTTCTATAAGAAGAATTTCTGCCAGGCCGGGGACGAGTACTACTGGCGTACCGGCCACAAGTACTCCAACCCTGTCATCAACTACGACAAGTGCTTCGACGTGGCCGCCGAGAAATTCCACTGGTTCGACCGGTGGAAGGGCTGGGGCGTTCCCTCCCGGGTGGAGGGGAACAAGGCCTACGGCGTGGGCTTCAGCCTGCACAGCAGCGGCGACCCCCAGAGCGACGAGACCTTCGCCTACGTCCGTTTGGAGAACGACCAGGTCATGGTGCACTGCGCCGTGTCCCAGTTTGGCAACGGCCAGCGGCTGGCCCTGGCGAAGATCGCCGCTGAAATCCTGAACGTGCCCCTGGACAACGTGACCATCAACTCCTCCGACACCCGCACCGACCCCGCCGACTTCGGCGCGGCCGGCTCCCGCGAGACCATTACCGCCGGCGGCGCTGTGGGCTCTGCCGCCAAGGCCGCCCGCCAGAAGCTGCTGGAGGAGGCCGCCGAGAAGCTGGGCTGCAGCCCCGACGACCTGGACACCAAGGACATGATGGTGTTCCGCAAGGACGACCCCTCTGTCTCCCTGCCCTGGATCGCCATCTGCCCCATGTACTACTCCATCACCGGCCAGGGCGTGGTAAAGGGCGACTTCAACCACAACAACTGCGTGATGAACTTCGTGGAGGTAGAGGTGGACCTGGAGACCGGCCTGGCCAAGATCACCGACTGCCTCAGCGCCTCTGACGTGGGCAAGATCATCAACCCCCTGGAGCTGAAGATGCAGTTTGAGGGCGGCCTGGGCTCCGCCGGTATGGACACCGGCCACCTGGAAGAGCTGGTGCTGGACCCGGTCATCGGCCGCGTGATGACCAGCAATATGATCGACTACAAGTGGCGCCCCTTCAACGAGCTGCCTAAGTTTGACACCGCCATCCTGGAGTCTGTCTGGCCCACCGCCAACCCCTACGGCGCTATCGGCATCGGCGAGATCACCGGCGCTGCCGGCCCGGCCGCTGTGCTCATGGCCATCGAGAACGCCATTGGCGGCGCCGAGATCAACGAGTACCCCGCTACCCCCGACAAGATTCTGAATGTCCTTGGTAAGGCCAAAGGAGGTCTTGGAGAATGAAAAACTTTGAACATGTAAATGCTGCCAGCTTTTCGCAGGCCTCCCAGGAGCTGCGGGAGGCGAAGAACGGCCAGCCCATCGCCGGCGGCACCGACCTGCTGGGCACTTTGAAGAAAAACATCCTGCCGGAGTTTCCCGACAAGGTGGTCAACCTGAAGTCCATCCCCAACGCCTCCTACATCCTGGACGAGGGTGACAAGGTGGCCGTGGGCGCCCTCACCACCCTGTCCGAGGTGGAGGCCTCCGGGCTGTTTGCCGGGGAGCTGCAGGCTGTGGCCCAGGCGGCCCACAGCGTGGCCACCCCCATCATCCGCAACACCGCCACCCTGGGCGGCAACCTGTGCCAGGACGTGCGCTGCTGGTACTACCGCTATCCCGATTCCGTGGGCGGCCGGCTGCTGTGCGCCCGCAAGGGCGGCGACCAGTGCTACGCCATCCAGGGCCGCAACCAGTACCACTCCATCCTGGGCGGCATGAAGACCAACCACCTCAACTCCTGCTCGGCCGAGTGCCCCGCCGGCACCGACATCCCCGGCTACATGCAGAAGATCCGGGAGGGGGACTGGGACGCCGCCGCGGAGATCATCATGCGCGTCAACCCCATGCCCATGCTCACCGCCCGGGTATGCCCCCACACCTGCCAGACCGTGTGCAACCAGTGCGAGCACGGCGACTCCGTGAGCATCCACTCGGTGGAGCGCGCCCTGGGCGACTACATCCTGGCCCACGCCGATAAATTCTACCAGGCCCCCGCGAAGAACACCGGCAAGAAGGTCTCCATCGTGGGCGGCGGCCCCGCCGGCTTGACGGCGGCCTACTACCTGCGCAAGGCCGGCCACGAGGTGACCATCTACGAGAAGATGGAAGAGGCCGGCGGCGTGATGATGTACGGCATCCCCGAGTACCGCCTGCCCAAGCACTATGTCCGGGACCTGGTCAAGGCCCTGGTGGGCATGGGCATCGTCATCCAGAACAACACCGAGGTGGGCAAGGACATCACCGTGGAGGAGCTGAAGGCCCAGAGCGACACCATGTTCCTGGACACCGGCGCCTGGAAGCAGCCCATCCTGGGCATCGACGGCGAGAGCCTGACCCAATTCGGCCTCAACTTCCTGGTGGAAGTCAAGAAATTCATGACCAAGCAGATCGGCAAAGAGGTGCTGGTCTGCGGCGGCGGCAACGTGGCCATGGACGTGGCCCTCACCGCCGTGCGCCTGGGCGCCCAGAAGGTCAAGCTGGTGTGCCTGGAGCAGCGGGACGAGATGCCCGCCTCCACCGAGGAGATCGCCCGCGCCGAGGAAGAAGGCGTGGAGATCTACAACGGCTGGGGCCTCAAGCGCGTCCTCTCCGCCGAGGACGGCAGCATCACCGGCCTGGAGAGCATGAACTGCGTCTCCGTCCGGGATGAGCAGGGCCGCTTCAACCCCACCTACGGCGACGAGACCCGTGTGTTCTCCTCCGACTGCATCATCCTGGCCACCGGCCAGAAGGTGGACACCGACTTCCTGGGCGAGAAGTACCAGGAAGAGCTGAAGAGCGCCCGGGGCCTCATCGAGGTAGGCGAGCACCGGGATACCCGGGCCCCCGGCATCTACGCCGGCGGCGACGCGGCCTACGGCCCCTCCGTGGCCATCAAGGCCATCCGGGACGGCGGCATCGCGGCCAAGAGCATGAGCAAGTACATGGGCTACCCCATGGAGACCCCCGCCGCCCCCGCCGGGTTCCTGAAGTTTGACCCCCAGGGCGTGAAGGTCACCAAGGGCGCCGTGGAGAAGGACACCCCCGTGGCCCAGCGCTGCCTGGAGAAAGAGGATTCCACCAGCCTGACCATGGAGGAGGCCGCCGAAGAGGCCCGCCGCTGCATGAACTGCGGGTGCTACTCCGTCAACGCCTCCGACCTGGCCAATGTGATGGTGGCCCTGGGCGCGGAGATCCGCACCACCGGCCACACCTTCCAGGCCCAGGACCTGTTCAGCGCCATGCACGCTGTGGATAAGCTGGAGCCCGGCGAGCTGGTCACCGAGGTGGTCATTCCCAAGCTGCCCGGCTACCGCACCGGCTATCTGAAGCTGCGTCTGCGGGAGTCTGTGGACTTCGCCGTGACCTCCCTGGCCTACGCCTACAAGGAGCAGGACGGCGTCATCGAGGACGCCCGCCTGGTGGCTGGCGGCATCGCCCCCATCCCCGTGCGGCTCACCGCCGCCGAGGAGGTCCTCAAGGGCAAGAAGCCCACGGCGGAGCTGGCCCAGGAGGCCTTCGCCGCCGCCATGAAGGGTGCCAACCCCATGGCCGAGAACGCCTATAAGCTCCAGGAAGTAAAAGCCCAGATCTTCCAGTCCCTGGGCCTGTAAGACCAAAGAAAGCGAACTGTTCCAGGCGGCCGGTGATTTTGCCGGCTGCCTTGGGCGGTTTTAGGGAAGAAACCTATGTGGATTGAAAATCAATACGCCATTACCGCCCTGGACGGCGCTGTCGCGGTGGGCGGGGCGGTGACGGTGGCCCAGCTGCTGGAAGACCCCCTGCTCTGGCAGGAGGCCCGGCCGGTGGCCGAGGCGGTCCGCCGGGACGTGGAAGCGGGGCTGCTCTCGCCGGATCAGACAGCGGAGGCCCTGCTGCGGCAGGACGTCTGCTGTCCCAGCCGGGAGCAGGGCGCCCCCTGCCTGCTGGCGGGAGAGAGGGCCTGCCCCTCCCTGGAAAAGCCCTGCCCCACCGGTTCCGTCATGGGCGGCAAGCGGCTGGAGCCCCCCGCCTGCCAGGCCGCCTGCCCGGCGGGGGTGGACCTGGCGGGCATCCTGCAGCTGCTGCGGGAGGGCTCCCTGCTGGAGGCCCAGCGCACCCTGATGAAATACCTGCCCATGGCCCGCACCGTGTGCCTGGCCTGCGGCCGGTGCGTGGGTGCCTGCGTCAAAAATCAGCCGGTGGGCCTGGCCAATCTCATGGACTGGCTGGGGGACACCATCGACAGCCACCCGGAGATCTTCTTCATCCCCCCCTCCGGGGACAGCCGGAAGTGGGTGGCGCTGCCGTCCCCCACCCTGGCCGCCCTGTCCGCCGCCTATTACCTGCGGCGCATGGGCAACCACGTGGTGGTCTTAAACGACGGCCCGGCGGAGGAGACCCTGGCCTCCTTCGGGGAGCGTGCCCTGCCCCTGGCCGGGCGGCTTGCCCGGTACAAGGAGAACCTGGCGGCCATGGGGGTGCTGTTCTCCCCCGGGAGCTTAGAGGCCTGGACCGGGGAGCCCTTCCACCAGGTGCTGGACCTGGAAAGCGCCCCCGCAAAGGGCTGGGACCAGCTGGTGCCGGCCATCGCCTGGGGGGTGGAGGAGGCCCGGAAGCTGAACCTGAGCTACGGCCTGAAGTCCTTCCTGGAGCCGGGCGGCGACTTCTGCACCTTCCAGCGGGAGGGCCTGTCCCGTCCCCCGGTGGGGGAGATCCGGGACGAGGCCCAGGCCTTGGCCGAGGCGGGGCGGTGCCTCAACTGCGCCTGCTACGGGGCCAGCGGCGGCTGCGCCAGCGCCGCGTTGCTGATGCTGGAGACGGTCATCCGCACGGACCGCCGCACCCTGCGGGCCCAGGATTATTTCGCCCAGCTCCAGCCCTGGCGGCAATTTCAGCCGGGGGAGGCGCTGGAGGCCCTGGAGATTCCCATGTGCGGGGACTTCCGGGCTGGGTGCCTCTCCCAGGGGGAGCTGTGCCTGTGCTATGCCTTCCTGGTGGAGGAGGGTAAGATAACCATCCTCCGGCTGGTGGCCGGGGGCGCCGCCCCGGTGCCCGTCCGGCTGTCCGCCGGGGAGCGGGCCCTCCAGGGCCGGCCTTTGCTGGAGCTGGAGCCGGGCCAGGCGGCCCGCCAGGTGATGGAAGCCATAGAGCCCTCCCTCTGCCTGCCCCAGGGCGGGGAGAAAAAGCTGCAGGCCCTGGAAGGCCTGCTGGGACAATGTATCACAGCCGTCCAAAGCGTGTAAGGGGCGGCTGAGTATGGCAAAGAGCGCGCGGCTGCCGCAAGGGCGCGGCAGCCCGGCCTCTGCGCCTAGAAACGGAAGTGATGGGATGAGGATCGGCGCCGTAGTCCTGGCAGCGGGCATCGCCTCCCGTATGGGGGACTTTAAGCCCATGCTGCCTTTGGGAAAAGAGAGCGTCATTCAGAACGTGGTGCGCGTCCTGCAGTCGGCAGGGGCGCGGCAGATCGTGGTGGTCACAGGGTATCGCAGCGAGGTGCTCGTGGACCACCTTAAAAATACGGGCGTTATGTTTGCGGAAAACAAACGCTTCGCCCAGACCAAGATGTTCGATTCGGTGCTCCTGGGGCTGCGGGCCCTGGGGGATACCTGCGACAAGGTGCTGGTCACCCCGGCGGACGTGCCCCTGGTGCGGGTGGACACCGTCCGGGCCCTGCTGGGGGAGGAGGGGCCCTGCGTCCGTCCCCTGTACCAGGGGGAGCCGGGCCACCCCATCCTGCTGGACCGCGCCGTGGTGCCCCTGCTCATGGGCTGCTCCGGGAAGGGCGGCCTGCGGGGGGCTATTCAGGAATTGGGCCTGCCCCTGCGGGACGTGGCGGTGGAGGACGAGAACACCATCTTCGACATCGACACCCCCGACGACTATGTGACTTTGCTCCACCGGGCGGGCCAGCGCCGCATCCGCATGAAGAACCAGCTGGTCATCGGCACCGACGAGCTGTTCTTCGGCTCCGGCTGCGCCCAGCTGCTGGAGATGATCGACCTGACCGGCACCATCACCGCCGCCAGCGAGGCCATGCACATGTCCTACTCCAAGGCCTGGAAAATGCTGAACAAGATGGAGGAGCAGCTGGGGGACAAGGTGGTCATCCGCTCCAACGGGGGCAGCGAGGGGGGCAGCACCTCCTTAACGGACCGGGGCAGGCAGCTGCTGCGGGCCTACCGGGGCATGCAGCAGGAGCTGAGCCAGGCCGGGGAGGCCCTGCTGCGAAAATATTTTGGCGACACATTCTGAGGTGACTTCCATGGCGATCCTTTATCTTGTCCGGCACGGCGAGGCCCAGCCAGTGGGCTCCTGCTGCGTGGGCTGCGGCACCGACCTGCCCTTGACCGAAACAGGCCGCCGCCAGGGGCAGGAGCTGGGCCGGTGCTTCCGGGGCCTGGACCCCGGGCCGGTCTACACCAGCCCCCTGCGCCGCTGCCGGGAGACCGCCCGGCTGCTGGCGGGCCCCTGTCGGGAGCTCCAGGTCTGCCCCGGCCTGCGGGAGCTGGACATGGGCTGCTGGGATGGCCTCCCCTTCGAGATGATCCGCCGGGACTACCCCGAGCTCTACGCGGCTAGGGGAGAGGATCACAGCCTCCAGCCCCCCGGGGCGGAGAGCTATCCCGCTGCCGCGGCCCGCATGGAGCAGGCCCTGGCCGCCATCGCCCAGCAGCTGGGTCCGGTAGGGGAGGGGGCAGTCCTGTGCCACAGCGGGGCCCTGCGGGCCTTCCTGTGCCAAATCACCGCCACCCCCTACCGGGAGAACCGCCGGTGGAAGCTGCCCCACGGCAGCGTCACCATCTTAGAGCACAGCCCCACGGGTTGGCAGCTGCTGGGGGCGGGGCTCCCCGCTGACCAGCGCCCCGACGATGGAGCCATCGCGGGCTTGTGGGAAACATACGGCGCCGGGGAGCGGGCTCAGCGCCACTGCCAGGCCGTGGCGGAGAAGACGGCGTTCCTGTGCCGCGGCCTGGCGGAGGCCGGGGTGGTCCTGGACGAGGATCTGGTGCGCAAAGCGGCGCTCCTCCACGATTTGCGGCGGCAGGAGCCCCGCCACGCCCGGGCCGGGGCCCGGCTGCTGCGGCGGCTGGGGTACTTCCGGGTGGCGGCGGTAGTGGCCGCCCACGAGGACCCTGACTGCCCGCCCCAGTTGGATGAGGTGGGCCTCCTCTATCTGGCGGATAAGCTGGTCCAGGAGGACCGGGAGGTGGGGATCGAAGCGCGCTTTGCCGCCAGTCTTGCGAAGTGCGCCACCGAGGAAGCAAAACAACAGTGGGAGCGCAGGCTGCGCCACGCCCAGGCCCTGGAGGGCCTGATCCGGCAGCACCTGCACCGTTTGTAACAGGGAGATGTGTTTATGGGTGATCCGTTGAGAGAATTGAAACAGTGGGAGGAAGCGGGACAGGATGTCCTGCTGGTGCTGGCGGTGGAGCGAGACGGCCCCACCCCCGGGGCCAACGGCGCCAAGATGCTGGTAGCCGGCAGGGGCCGTTTCTCCGGCACTATCGGCGGGGGACGCCTGGAGCTCTACTGCCAGGAGCGGGCCTTAGAGCTGCTGGAGCAGAAGCGCTCCGGACTGGAGCGGCTGGAGCTCCACCCGGAAGGGGCCGGGGACCTGGGCATGATCTGCGGCGGGGAGGTGACCGTGTGGTTCCAGTACCTGCCCGGCGGCCGCCTGCCGGAGGAGCCGGGCCAAGGGCCCGCCTACCTGCTGCTGGAGCAGGGCCAGGGCCAGAGCCGGGCCCTCCTCTGCCATAGGGAGCAGCTCCCCGCGGGGGTGAAGCTCCGGGGCGGCATGGCCTTTACCCGGGAGGCCGCCGCCTGCCGCTACGTGGAGCGCCTGGAGCCCCCCAGGCAGGTGTATGTGTTCGGGGCGGGCCACGTGGCCCAGGCCCTGGCTCCCGGCCTGGTGGCTCTGGGCTTTGGGTGCCGTGTTTACGACGACCGGCCGGACTTCGCCGTGGCCGGGAACTTCCCCCCCGAGGCCCAGGTCACTTTGGCCGACCTGGAACACCTGGAGGAGGCATGCAATCAGATCGGCGAGGAGGACTTCGTCTGCGTGATGACCCACGGCCACAGCCACGACTACGCCGTGGTGCGCCAGGTGTTGGGGACGAAAGCCGCCTACATCGGGGTGATCGGCAGCTCGAAAAAAGCCGCCGCCACTCGGGAGCGCCTGGAGGGGGAGGGCTTTGGCCCGGCGGACATCGCCCGGCTTACCACCCCCATCGGGCTTTCCATCGGGGCGGAGACCCCACAGGAAATCGCCGTCAGCATCTTGGCCCAGCTGGTGGAACAGCGGGCCAGCCTGCGGAACGGGCAGTAACCGAGACCACAACCGGCGGCTCGCCGCCATGAGATAAAAGGAGTGCATACCATGAAATTGATCCGTACAGAGGACGCGGTAGGCCAGGTGCTCTGCCACGACATCACCCAGATCATCCCCGGGGTCACCAAGGACGCGGTGTTCCGCAAGGGGCACATCGTCCGGGAGGAGGACATCCCGGTGCTGCTCAGCGTTGGGAAGGAGCACCTCTACGTCTGGGAGAACGACGAGACCAAGCTCCACGAGAACGACGCCGCCCAGATTCTGCGCCAGATCTGCCAGGGGGAGAACATGGAGGCCACAGAGCCCAAGGAGGGGAAGATCGAGCTCATCGCCGCTTGCGACGGCCTGTTTCTGGCCGAACTAGAGCGCCTCCGGGCAATAAACAGCCTGGGGGAGATGATGATCGCCACCCGGCCCAGCGGCTTCGTGGTGAAGAAGGGGGACAAGCTCTGCGGCACCCGGGTGATCCCCCTGGTCATCGAGAAGGAGAAGATGGAGCGGGCCAAGCAGGCGGCGGGGGAGCAGCCCCTGCTGCGGCTGCTGCCCCTAAAGCAGAAGCGGTACGGGGTGGTCACCACCGGCAGCGAGGTAGCCGCCGGGCGGATCACCGACCAGTTCACCCCGGTCATCCAGGCCAAGCTGGCCGAGTTCGGCTGCCAGATGGTCTCTCACGTGGTGCTGGGGGACGACAACGCCGCCATCACCGCCGCCATCCGGCAGATGCTCCAGGAGGGCTGCGAGATGGTGTTCTGCACCGGCGGCATGAGTGTGGACCCCGACGACAAGACGCCCCTGGCCATCCGCAACACCGGAGCCAGGGTGATCAGCTACGGGGCGCCGGTGCTGCCGGGGGCCATGTTCCTGGTGTCCTACATGGAGGACGGCCGGCCCGTCTGCGGCCTGCCCGGCTGCGTCATGTACGCCAAGCGCACCATTTTCGACCTGGCCCTGCCCCGGCTGCTGGCGGACGAGCCCATCACCGGGGAGTGGCTGGCGGGCCTGGGCAACGGGGGCCTGTGCCTCAACTGTCCCGAGTGTCACTTCCCCAACTGCGGCTTTGGCAAGGGGGTGTGACCGTGGACGGCGAGTTTACCCATGTGGACCAGGCGGGCAACGCCCGCATGGTAGACGTAAGCGGCAAGGCGGTCACCCACCGCACCGCCGTGGCCCAGGGGACCATCACCATGAGCGGGGAGTGCTTTGCTCTGGTAAAGGCAGGCCGCATGAAGAAAGGGGACGTGCTGGGGGTGGCCCAGGTGGCGGGTATCATGGCCGCCAAGCGCACCAGCGACCTGATCCCCCTGTGCCATATCCTGAACCTCACCAAGTGCCAGGTGGAGTTCACCCTGCTGGAGGACCGCCGCGCCATCCAGGCCCGGTGCACTGTCTCCTGCGACGGCAAGACCGGCGTGGAGATGGAGGCCCTCACCGGGGCCTCCGTGGCCCTGCTCACCGTCTACGACATGTGCAAGGCTGTGGACAAGCGGATGGTGCTTTCGGACATCCGCCTGCTGGAAAAGCACGGGGGCAAAAGCGGCGACCTGGTCTTTGAGGGAACGCCATGAGAGACCGGTTTGACCGCACAATCGACTACATCCGCTTCTCCATCACCGACCGGTGCAACCTGCGCTGCCAGTACTGCATGCCCCAGGGGGTGCCCCTGGGCTGCCACCAGGACCTGCTCACCTTCGAGGAGTTTTTGCAGGTGGCCCAGGCGGCGGTGGAGCTGGGGGTCACCCGGTTCAAGGTCACCGGGGGCGAGCCCCTGGTGCGCCGGGGGTGCTTGGACTTCCTTCGCCGGCTGAAAGCCCTGCCCGGGGTGGAGCAGGTCACCCTCACCACCAACGGGGTGCTGCTGGCCCCCCTGGTGCCGGCCCTGAAAGAGATGGGCCTGGACGGGGTGAACATCAGCCTGGACGACCCCACCCCCGCGGGGTTCCGGGCCATCACCGGCTTCGACCTGCTCCCCCCGGTGCTGGAGGGCCTTTCCGCCTGCGTGGCCGCGGGGATCAGGACCAAGCTCAACTGCGTGCTGCTCCCCGGCTGTGAGGAACGGCTGCCCGCCATGGCAGCCTTTGCCCAGGGCCAGCCGGTGGACGTGCGCTTCATCGAGGTGATGCCCATCGGCGAGGGGGCCCGCCACCCCGGCCCCACCCAGGAGCAGGCTCTGGCTATCCTGCGGCGGCGCTGGCCGGACCTCCGCCCGGTGGAGGAGACCCGGGGCAACGGCCCCGCCCACTACTACGCCAGCGCGGGCCTTGTGGGCCGTATCGGCATGATTGACGCGGTGAGCCACAAATTCTGCGCCGGGTGCAACCGGGTACGGCTCACCAGCACCGGGGTGCTCAAGCCCTGCCTCTGCTACGGGGAGGGCGCCGACCTGCGGGCCGTCCTCCGGGGCGGCGCCCCGGGGGAGCTGAAACAGGTCCTGGCCGCCGCCATTTGGAACAAACCCCAGGCCCACTGCTTCGACAGCGGGACCCGGATCACAGAACACAAGAATATGAGTGAGATCGGAGGATAAGTACCATGGGAAAAGTAATCGCCATCTGTACCAGCCCCGCCCGGGGCACCCAGAAGCACCAGGTGCCCGCCGCCCGCTTTACGGTGGAGTGGGGCATCGAGGGGGACGCCCACGGGGGCAGCTGGCACCGGCAGGTGAGCTTGCTCTCCGCGGATAAGATCGCCGCCTTCAACGCCCGGGGGGCCAATGTCCAGCCCGGCGCCTTCGGGGAGAACCTGGTGGTGGAGGGCTTCGACTTCCGCGCCCTGCCCGTGGGCACCCTGCTGCGCTGCGGCGACGTGCTGCTGGAGATGACCCAGATCGGCAAGGAATGTCACAGCCACTGCGAAATTTTCAAGCGCATGGGGGAGTGCATCATGCCCACCCAGGGGGTGTTCGCACGGGTGTTGGAGCCCGGCGAGATCCGCGTGGGGGACGAGATGGAGATCCAGCCCCGGACAGAGCCCCGGCCCTGGCAGGCCGCGGTCATCACCCTCAGCGACAAGGGCGCCAGAGGGGAGCGCCGGGACGAGAGCGGCCCCGCCATCGCAAAGCGCTTAACGGAAGCGGGCTATGAGGTGGTGGAGCAGCTGCTCCTGGCGGACGAGGCCGCCCCCCTGAAGGCCCAGCTTATGCGCCTGGCGGACCAGCGCCAGCTGGACCTGATCCTGACCACCGGCGGCACCGGCTTCGGGCCCCGGGACATCACCCCCGAGGCCACCTTGGCGGTGGCCCACCGCAGCGCCCCCGGCATCGCCGAGGCCATGCGGGCGGCGTCCCTGGCCATCACCCCCCGGGCCATGCTGTCCCGGGCGGCCTCGGTCATCCGGGGCAAGACCCTCATCATCAACCTGCCCGGCAGCCCCAAGGCCTGCATGGAGTGCATGGATGTCTTTCTGGACACCATCCCCCACGCCATGGGGCTGCTCCGGGGCGCGGTAGAGGACTGCGCCCGGAAGTAATTCCTTACCATGTTATAAGCGTGTAAATCCACGTTTATAAAATACATGCCCCCGAACAGGGGGAAAGGAGAATGTACCATGAAAGCACGAAACGCAATAACAAAGCTGCTGGCCCTGGGGCTGGCCCTGGCCCTGGCGGGCTGCTCCTCCGCCCCGGCGGAGAACACCTCCAGCGGCCAGACGGACAGCGCCCCGGCCAGCTCCGCGGTGAGCCAGCCCTCTTCCCAGCTGGAGGACAGCGAAAGCGCCGCCGGGGAGGAGGCCCTCACCGGGGAGGTGGTGGTGTTCGCCGCCGCCTCCCTGACGGAGACCCTCACGGAGCTTCAGGCGAGCTTCCAGGAGGACCACCCGGCGGTGGAGATCACCTTCAACTTCGACTCCTCCGGCACCTTAAAGACCCAGATCGAGGAGGGGGCGGCCTGTGACCTGTTCCTCTCTGCGGGCCAGAAGCAGATGGACCAGCTGGACAGTGCGGCCGACCCCGCCGTCAACACCGACGGCCTGGACTTTGTAGACAGCGCCACCCGCCTGGACCTGCTGGAGAACAAGGTGACCCTCTGCGTGCCCGAGGACAATCCCAAGGGCATCGACAGCTTCGACAGCCTGGCGGAAGCTCTCACCAGCGGGGACATCCTGTTCTGCATGGGCAACAGCGACGTGCCCGTGGGCCAGTACACCCAGGGCATCCTGGAGTATTACGGCCTGGATGAGGAAGCCCTGGCCCAGGCCGGGACCATCACCTACGGCACCAACGTGAAGGAGGTCACCACCCAGGTGAAAGAGGGCAGCGTGGACGCCGGGGTGGTCTACTGCACCGACGCCTACAGCGCCGGCCTCACCGTGGTGGACACCGCCACCGAGGACATGTGCGGCCAGGTGATCTACCCCGCCGCCGTGTTAAAGACCGCGGAGAACTCTCAGGCAGCCCAGGCCTTCCTGGACTACCTCACCGGCGAGGAGGCTATGGCCGTATTCGCCGAAGTGGGATTCTCCCCCGCGCCTTAAACGAGCAAAACCGCGGCCCTGGCCATTGGCCCAGGGCTGGAAGGAATGATACGATGGATTGGTACCCACTTTGGAACTCTTTGCGCATCGCGGCCATCAGCAGCGTGGTGGTGTTCTTTACGGGCATCGCCGCGGCCTATTACGCCGCCCGGCTGCCCCGGGTGGTAAAGGGCGTGCTGGATGTGGTGCTCACCCTGCCCATGGTGCTGCCCCCCACGGTGTGCGGCTATTTCCTGCTGCTGGTGTTCGGGGTCAAGCGGCCCTTGGGGATGCTCCTGGACCAGCTGGGCCTCCGCTTTGTGATGACCTGGTACGGCGGCATCCTGGCCGCCGTGGTGGTGGCCTTCCCCCTGATGTACCGCACCGCCCGGGGCGCCTTCGAGAGCTTCGACCCGGACCTGGCCGCCTCTGGCCAGACCCTGGGGCTCTCCAACACCTTCATTTTCTGGCGGGTGCGTATGCCCGCCTGCAAGCAGGGCATCCTGGCGGGGGCCGTGCTGGCCTTTGCCCGGGCCCTGGGGGAGTACGGCGCCACCAGCATGCTCATCGGCTACACCCCGGGCAAAACGGCCACCATCTCCACCACGGTGTACCAGCTGTGGCGCACCAACGACGAGCAGGGCGCCATGCTGTGGGTCCTGGTGAACCTGGCCATCAGCGCGGTGGTGCTGCTGGCGGTAAACCTGCTGGAGGGCCGAAGGAACAAGAAGGCGGTGAAGCTATGAGCCTGCGGATCGATATCCACAAACAGCTGGGGGATTTCTCCCTGGACGTGGCCCTGGAGGCCAGCCCCGACGGCCCGGAACTGCTGGGCCTGCTGGGGGCCTCCGGCTGCGGAAAGAGCCTCACCCTGAAATGTATCGCCGGGATTGAGAGGCCGGACCGGGGCAAGATCGTCCTGGACGGCCAGGTGCTGTTCGATTCGGAACAGGGCATCGACCTGCCGCCCCAAAAGCGGCGGGTGGGCTACCTGTTCCAGAACTACGCCCTGTTCCCCAACATGACGGTGGCCCAGAACATCCTCTGCGGCCTGCGGTGGCAGAAGGACAAGGCCGCCCGCCGGGAGGCCCTGGCCCACATGGTCTCCCTGCTGCGGCTGGAGGGCCTGGAGCACCGCCGCCCCCACCAGCTCTCTGGGGGGCCAGGCCCAGCGGGTGGCCCTGGGGCGCATCCTGGTCAACCGCCCCCGGCTGCTGCTCTTGGACGAGCCCTTCAGCGCCCTGGACAGCCACCTGCGGGACAAGCTCCAGCTGGAGCTGCGGGAGCTGCTGGCCGGCTGCGGGCTGCCGGCCCTCCTGGTCACCCACAGCCGGGACGAGGCCTACCACCTGTGCCACCGCATCGCCGTGCTGGACCAGGGGCAGCTGCTGGCCGTAAAGGAGAAGAAAGCCCTCTTTGCCGACCCGGGGAGCATCCGGGCCGCCTCCCTCACCGGCTGCAAGAACATCGCCCCTGCCCGCAAGACAGGGCCCTGCCAGGTGGAGGTGCCCGACTGGGGCATCCGGCTGGACACCGCTGCCCCCGTGGGCGACGGCGTGAAGGCCGTGGGCATCCGGGCCCACTACTTCAACCCCAAATCCGCCCAAAACCGGGCCCCCGTCACCTTTGTCCGGGAGATGGAGGAGCCCTTCGAGTGGATCGTGGAATTCCGCTACGCGGGTCAGGACCCGGCGAGCCCGCCCCTCTGGTGGCGGGTCCCCAAGGACCGCCGCCCCGGGCAATTCCCCGACGCCTTCGGCGTCGCCCCCCAGAACGTCCTGCTCCTCTACCGCTAAATCAACAGGAAGGCTTCTCCCGGTTCCCCCGGGAGAAGCCTTCCTTGCGTGTGATGGGCCTTGCGTTCCCCCGCC
The DNA here is from genome assembly GCA_019112625.1 of Candidatus Acutalibacter stercorigallinarum. GTDB lineage: Bacteria > Bacillota > Clostridia > Oscillospirales > Acutalibacteraceae > Acutalibacter > Acutalibacter stercorigallinarum. The sequence goes on from DXIW01000043.1 coordinate 47,733, forward strand.
CTTTCCCGTATAATAGAGCCAGAGGAGTCCCCGGCCGCCGCGGCCGGGGGAGAGAGGAGAGTAAGAGCATGAAAGCTGAGGATTTGAAACTGCCGCCCAAGAATTACACCCTGCTGCAGTCGTGGGCAGACGCGGAGACGCCCGGGACCTTTGCCCACGCCTTCCACACCGCGCTGGCGGAGATCGAGGACTCCCCGCAAGGCAATCTGACCGCCCACTACAATGAGGGCAATTCGTCTTCCCAAAAGGCCGCCTCTGTTTGCGTCACCATCAATGGGTACCACGAAAGGCTCCGCCGAAGATTGGACCATAAGATGCAGCAGTACGTCCTGGACCACGGCGGCGTCATCGACTCCTGGCCCGACCCCGCCTCCATCTGGACAAAGTCCACCGATCTGGCGGAGGGCACCCAGTTCGTGTTCGACTATTTCGGGGAGGACTACACCGCAGACCTGTTCGGCGGCGCGTCCCGGCGCTCGCCGAACCTCATTTACCGCAACACCTACGAGTATCCTTACAACCGGCCCCTGGAGGACCGCCGGAAGTTGCTGGAGCAGGTGGCGGAAACGGGAAAGCGGGAGCGGGGCTTCCTGCCCCGGCTGGGGTATGCCCTGGTGGTGCTCTACTGCCTCTTTGGGGCCGCCTCCATCCTGGCGGAGCTCATCGCCGGCAAAGGCCAGGCCCTCATGGACCTGCCCAGCCCCTGGGGCGCGGAGGGCGCCCTGTCCCTGGTGGTGGGCGGCCTGTGGTTCGTCCTCACCCTGCCCCTGCGGCTGTACCTTTTCGCCATGGACTTTTTCCGCAACTTCCCCACAGACCTTATTTTCATCCTCATCCCCATCCTTTTCCTGGGGTTCCTCCTGTTCTGGGTGTATATCTTCGGCTCGACCCTGGTCAAAATGAGTAAGGACACCCGCCGGGGAAAATCGGCCCAGAAGAAGCTGGACGCCCTGCTGCAAAGCACCGAATACCGCCAGGCCCGCCAGCGGGAAGAGGAGGAGAAGCAGATGGCCGAGGCCTGGCACCGGGCCTGGTACGACTGGCTGCGCTCCGTCCGGCCCAGGGCCGTGGAATACCGGGACTAGGACGGGGAATAGCCCCGCCTGGGATAAAACAAAAAAAGCGCCGGGCAAGCTACCCGGCGCCTCTGGCACCCCCTACCAGAATCGAACTGATAATTGTCCCTTAGGAGGGGACCGTTATATCCATTTAACTAAGGGGGCGTACCGCCGCAGCCGCCCTTTTGGCGGACTGCCGCTCTTGTATTCTACCCCAGCGGGGAGATTTTGTCAATTTGAAATTGGGAAAAATCGAAAAATAACTTGCATTTTTCCCCACATCGTGGTATCATAATTTCTGCGTTATTTGGGAAGTAAGGAGGTGTGACTCATGCCCAACATCAAATCGGCGAAGAAGCGCGTCAAGGTGATCGCCACCAAGACCCTGCAGAACAAGACCATCAACTCCCGGCTCAAGACCGAGATCAAGCGTGCCAATGCCGCCATCGAGAACAACGAGGCGAACAAGGCGGAAGTGGTCAAGGCCGCCATCAAGCGGATCGACCAGGCTGCTGCCAAGGGGGTCCTCCATAAGAATACCGCTTCCAGAAAGAAGTCTGCCCTGGATAAGAAGCTGAATGCAGGCGCTTAAGGAACGGAAAAACAGCGAACGTGCAAGACAGCGCGCAGGGATTTTCCCTGCGCTGTTTTTTTCTTCGGAAGTTGTGTTGACTTTTCCGGCGAAATTGGGTATCATATACAAAAAGGGGAGTGCCCCGGCCCCATGGGCGCTTTCCTGAACCAGCGAAAGGAAGGTCAGGCGTTATGAAAAAAGGTAGCAAGCTGGCGTTATTCCTGGGTGTTGTGGCTGCTGTGGCGGCTCTTGTTGCCGCGGTCACCGCTCTGCTCCTGTATCTGGACAAGAAAAAGGACGACGAGGAGCTGGAGCACTATCTGGACTGCTCCATCCAGTAACGAAACGTCACAGTCATTTTGGCGCCAGGCGGCGTGGGTGTGTTTCCCATGCCGCTTTTTTGCGAGCAGGGGCCCAGCCCCTGCGAAAATAGGGAGGAATGTAAGATGAAACAGATCGACTTGGGCCGTTCCGGCCTTTTGGGCTCCGAAATCGCCCTGGGCTGTATGCGCATCAATAAACTCAGCGAAAAAGAGCTGGACGCCTACATCCGCACCGCGCTGGAGTGCGGCATCGATTTCTTCGACCACGCCGACATCTACGGCGGCGGCGACTGCGAGGCCGCCTTCGGCCGGGTGCTGCAAAACGAGCCCAGCCTGCGGGACAAGATGGTCCTCCAGGGCAAGTGCGGCATCCGCCCAGGCATGTACGACTTCTCCAAAGAGCACATCCTGAAAAGCGTAGACGGCATCCTGCAGCGCCTGCACACCGACCACCTGGACCTGCTCCTGCTCCACCGGCCCGACGCCCTTATGGAGCCCGAGGAGGTGGGGGAGGCCTTTGACCAGCTGGAGGCCGCAGGCAAAGTAAAGCACTTCGGCGTCAGCAATTTCAACACCCGCCAGCTGGAGCTCCTCCAGTCCGGCCTGCGCCAGCGCCTGCTGGTGAACCAGATGCAGTTCAGCCTGAAGGTCACCGGCCTCATCGACCACGGCCTCTGCGCCAACACCGAGTTCCCCCATGCCGCCGACCGGGACGGGGAGCTGCTGGACTACTGCCGCCTCCGCCACGTGACTGTCCAGGCCTGGTCCCCCTTCCAGTACGGCTTCTTCGAGGGCGTGTTCGTGGACAACGACAAGTTCCCCGAGCTCAACGCCGCCCTGGCGAAACTCGCGGAGAAGTACGGCGTTACCAAGTCCGCCATGGCTGTTGCGTGGATTTTGCGCCACCCGGCGAAGATCCAGGTGATTGTGGGCACCACCAACGCCCAGCGCCTGCGGGACATCGCCGCCGCCAGCACCGTGGCCCTCTCCCGGGAGGACTGGTACGAGCTCTACCGGGCCGCGGGCAACCAGCTGCCCTAAAATCACAGACGAACAGGCCGGCAGGGAAGTCCCCGCCGGCCCTCTTTTTTTACGATTTGTCCCGGGACTTGGCCAGCACCGCCGCCAAACACCCGAAGAACACTGCCGCCGTAGTCCCGGCCGCCCCCGCGGTGAGGCCCCCGGTAAAGGCCCCCAAAAGGCCCCGCTCCGCTACGGCGGCGCGCACCCCCTCGGTCAGGGCCCAGCCGAAGCCGCACAGGGGCACTGTGGCCCCGGCCCCGGCAAAGTCCGCCAGGGGCCCGTACAGCCCCACAGCTCCCAGGGCCACCCCGGCCGTCACATACAGCACCATGATCCGCGCCGGGGTCAGCCGGGTCAGGTCGATGAGCAGCTGTCCCGCCACGCAGATGAGCCCGCCCACCCAAAAAGCGTTCACATACTCCAAAGTAAATCCCCCTTTGCGCCTAGTGTGGCACAAAACAGGGAGTTTATACCAGCATCTCGGCCAGCTCCTCCAGGTCCCGCACCACCAGGTCGGGCTTCGTCTCGCTCTGGGCCAGGATCTCCGGGGTGGTCTCGCCGCTCATCACCAGAATGCCCATGGCTTCTGAGCCGCTGGTCACCGCGATGTCCGTGTACAGCCGGTCGCCCACCACCGCCAGCTCCTCCGGGTGGCAGCCGGTCTGGCGCAGCATGTACTGTAAGGTGTGGGGGGAGGGCTTCCCGAAAAACTCACACTGCACCCCGGTGGAGGCCTTCACCAGCGCGGCGATGGACCCGCAGTCCGGGATAAAGCCCCCCTCCACCGGACAGTTCCAGTCCGGGTTCACCCCGTAGACGGGCCTCCCGGCCCGGATCAGATCGCAGGCGACGCGCAGCTTCTCGTAGGTCAGGGTGGTGTCAAAGCCCAGCACCACCACGTCGGCGTCCGGGTCGTCGGGCACAAACCCCGCCTGGCGGAAGTCCTCCCGCAGCGGCGGGGTGCCCACCACATAGCAGCTGGCCCCGGGGTGGTGCTCCTTCAGCCACTCCAGAATCACCCCGTTGGAGATAAGCATCTTCTCCGGCGGGATTTCGATCCCCATCCGGGCCAGCTTCTCCAAATAGGCCCCCCGGTTTTTCGAGCTGTTGTTGGTGAAGAAGCAGAAGTCCCGCCCGGTCTCCCGCACCCGCCGCAAAAAATCCTTGGTAAAGGGGAACAGCCGCTCCCCCAAATAGATGGTCCCGTCCATGTCCAGCACGAACATCTTCACCTGGTCCAACCGGCCCATATCCATCCCTCCTGTCTCAGCTGGGCCTATTGTAGCACAAACCCAGGCGGCTTTCAACCGCCCCGGCCCAGCAGGTCCCGGGCCAGCTTGGCTGTGGTCAGCGACCGCTCCAGCCGCCGCCTGGCCCGCTGCAGATGCCTGCACACCGTGGGCTTGGAGATGCCCAGCTCCCGCCCGATGGCCTCCATGGTCATCCGCTGGTAGTAGTACAGCTTTACGCACTCCAGCTGCCGCTGGGTCAGCGCCCGGGGGAGGATCTCCCGGAGAAAGGCGGCCGCCGCCTGCAGCTGGGCCCGGTTGGTGGAGACCTCCTCCCGGTCCGGCCTGCCCACATAGCGTTCCATCTCGTCCAAACTGAAAATACGGGTGCGCATCCCAATGCCTCCTTCTAGAACATTTGTTCTATCTCTATTATAGCAGAGGCCATCTTCCAGCGCAATCCCGGCGGCGATTTTTCCCCAGCGGGATTTTTTTCACGATTTTCGTGCCCGCCGGCAAAAAGGGGGTGTTCTTTTTCCCGGGAATGGGGTATAATAAATGAAATTGGGAATGTATCCCCGGGCCGGCAGGGCCCAGGGCAGCACCGGAAAGGAAGACACGAGATGAATTTTCTGAAGAATATCGGCAAGGCTGTGGAGAACGCCGCCAACTATGTGGGAGAAAAGAACCGCCGGGCCGCCGCCCTCAACCGGATTCGCGGCGTCATCCGCTGCGAGGAGAAGGCCGCAGAGAAGGAGTACCTGGCCCTGGGCCGGTACTACTACAACAACCTGCGGGACAAGGACAACCCGGTCACCGAGCCCCACTGCGTGGAGCTGGAGTCCATTGAGGCCCGCCTGGATAAGGCCATCGCCCAGCTGGAGAAATATTACGGGGAAGAGGAGCCCCAGCACGAGGAGGTCACCCTGGAGGACGTGCAGAGCTTCGACCAGGACCCCGCCGCCCTGGAGCAGGTCTCTCAGGAGGGGGACACCCCGCCCCAGGAAGCCCCCGCCGCCCCCGAGGAGGAAGGGGAAGACCTGCCCTTTGAGGGCTGAGCCTGGGAGGAAACAAGGGAATGTCAACTGAGATCACCAAGGATATCGTGTGCCCCCAGTGCGGGGAGTCCCAGAAGTACCGGCTGTACGCGGGCATCAACGCCCAGGAGAACCCGGAGCTGAAGCAGCGCATCCTGGACGAGACCCTCTTCGACTGGCGCTGCCAGCGGTGCAACTACTTCGCCGCCATGGCCTACCCCTTCCTGTACACCGACCCCCAGGGCAAGTACGTGGTGTGCGTCACCCCGGCGGGGAGCAAAAACACCGCCCAGCCCACCCCCGCGGTCAAGGACTATACCAAGCGCCAGGTGAAGAACCTGGCCGAGCTCAAGGAGAAGATCCTCATCCTGGACGGCGGCTACGACGACGTGGCCGTGGAGCTGGTGAAGAACGCCCTGTGCTCTATCGTAAAGAACACCTATAAGGTCAACCGGGTCCACGCCTATTTCAGCCGGGTGAACCAGGAGGAGATGGAGTTCGCCATCTTCCTGCCCCGCAAGGCCGAGCCCGTGTACCACTCCACCAAGCTGGATGTGTATAAGCAGTCCCAGGAGGTCCTCCGCGCCCTGGATTTCGTGGACCCGGAAGGATTCCTCACCGTAGACGCCAAGCTGGCCCGCCAGATCATCGAGGACTACCAGGATATCTGACCAGTTCGGGGCCCGCCCCGCCTTTCGCGCCGCGAAAGCCCGCCGCCTCCGGCGGCGGCCGGCCGCGGGAACCGCGGCCCGGGGCGGGCCCTGCTGCGCCTCCCCCGGCCAGCCCATACCAGCGCAAAACCCCCTGGCGCCCAGGCGCCAGGGGGTTTCTGTCGGAATAGGGGAGAGGCCTTACCCCCGCTTTCTCGCGGCGGTCATGTCCACGCTCCCGTCGGGGCAAATGCGGATGCCCCGCACCTTTGGGTTCATAGCGTAGTAGGTCACATCCTGGAACAGCGGGTAGAACACGTACTCCTCCAGCAGCCGCTGCTCCAAGCCCTGGTAGGAAGCCAAATCAAAGGTCAGCCCGTGCAGCGCCTCGTCGTAGGCGGCGCTGTTCAGCAGGGCGGGGCTGGCGTGGCTCTCAAAGGATTTCAGCACCGCGTAGGGGGTGGTGCCCCCGGCCCGCAGGGTGTACAGGGCGGCCTCGTACTCCCCGGCGGCCACCCGCCGCTGCAGCTCGTCCTGGGGCAGGGGCTCAATGTTGAAGGCCGTGCCCAGCTGGCTGTTCCAGGCCACCAAAAAGCCGTTGGCCACGTTCACCGACTCCTCATCGTCCGGGCAGATCACCGTCACGCTGGGCATCTCCTCCAGGCCCAGCCCGTCCAGCAGCCCTGAGAGCCCCTGGGTCACCGAATCGTCCTGCTGGGGGTAGGCCGCGGCACCCTCCTGGTAATAGGGCTCCCCGCCGTAGGTGACGCAGGCTGCCATGATGCCCTGGGCCTGGCTGGCGTCCTCCCGCCGGGCCAGCAGGTCCTGGCGGTCCAGGGTCTTGAAGAGCACCTCCCGCAGGTACACGCTCTCCAGCTTCTCCGACTGGGGGTTGAGCAGCAGCCCGGTCACCGCGTCCTCCAGGGTCAGGATGCCGCACCCCGCCTCCTCGGCGGCCCGGGCCTCCTGCTCTGTCACCTGGAGCACGTCCGCCTCCCCGGCGGTCAGGGTGGCCACCGGGTCCTGGGTCCAGGCGCTGTCGTAGTCGATGAGGTACGTCACCGAGGATGGCTGCACCTGCTCCTCCCCCCGGTAGGTGGAGGACCGCACCAGCGACACCTTCCGCTCCCCGCTGTCCGTGTCCCAGGCGTAGACGCTGGCCAGGACAAAGGGCCCGTTGGTCAGCAAGTACTGGGAGGACAGCCCGTAGTGCCCCAGGCTCTCCTCAAAATAGGTCTGACTGCAGGGCATATAGTGCATGGCCGCCGTCAGGGCGGGGAAGTCCGGCACGCTCTTTTCCAGCCGGAACACCAGGGTGTGGTCGTCCTCCACCGTCACCCCCAAGGCCTCCATCCCCGCCTCTCCGTGGTAGATGGCCCTGGCCCCCTGGATGGCGAACAGGTCGTCCACCGCCGGGGTGCCGGTCTCCGGCTGCAGCGCCCGCTGAATGGCAAAGAGGAAGTCCTGGGCCGTCACCGGGCTGCCGTCGCTCCATTGGGCGTCCCGCCGCAGGTGGAAGGTAAACTCCGTGTCGTTGTTGCGGGACTCCCACCGCTCCGCCACCCCGGGGACCACCTCCCCCTCGGAATCGATGCGGCACAGCCCCTCAAACAGGGAGCCGATCACCAGCTGGGCCGCCGCCCCCGAGGCCGTCTGGGGGTCCAGGCTGTTGAGATTCCCCGGCAGCAGGTAGGTAAACTCCCCGTCCGCCTTGTACCCCATGCCGCACCCGGCGGCGGGCAGAATCAGGCAGAGACATAGCAGCACCGAAACAATCCGTTTTCCCATGGGACATCCCCTTTTCCGTTGCGTGATGAAATTTAGTATACACAGCAAACAGACCTCTATTGTTCTCAAAGAGAAAAAAGCCTTTGCGGCCCAAAGTTTTCCTTCCGGCCATTTGACGGGAAAACGGGCGGAAAGGGAAGGGGGAAGCGCTGGATTTTTCCGGGACTCTCCTGTATACTGAAATAAACTACGGCGCAGGGAGGGTTCCTTATGAGCAGTTTGGGAAACAGTTTGTACAGCGTCCGGAAGCGGGCCGGCCTCACCCAGGAGGAGGTGGCGGAAAAGCTGGGGGTCAGCCGCCAGACCATCTCCAAGTGGGAGCTGGACCTTTCCCATAGTTAAGGATACCACACCACAAACCCACGCTTACATTACTTCCAGAACATTAAATTTTGGAGGTACATCCCATGAAAAAACTTATTTCCTGCGAGTTTAATATCGACACCGCCTGTGTGGAACTGAAATATTCTGACGGCAGCGTGATTTCCATTAACTGCACCGCTGTTGAGGATGAGGTGGCAAATAGCCGTTTTCAGCGGTCTGAACTGGACTGGCTCATCTACAACGATCCGCTGTCCTATGCGGAGTTGATTTTAAATGGAGATCCAAAAGAATACTTGCGAACCGTCACAGAGATACCACCGTCAGATTTTGATTGATCGACAAAGCCGCCAGAGGCACATCCAAGGAATGATGCTTCTGGCGGCTTTTAATGTTTTGCTAATTATAATGCGTATATACTGCGTAGCTTTGACTCTGTTCTTGACCTTCAGAAAGGTAAAAAATGGAGTTCAAGAAAACCTTGATAGTAGATAAGAATTGGTCTATTTTCAAGAATACCCAAAATTTTTTATGCTCTTCAAATCTTATCTGTTTTTAATGCGATATTTTAATGCTACAAAAATCTTGTTAATACTATATTTTTGTGTTATACTGTTACTGATGTACGGGAGGCGGTGGTGCTGTGAAAAGCTATAACGTGAAGGAAATCGCTGAGATGCTAGATACAAATCCTGAAACAGTTCGTCGATGGATTCGTGACAAAAAGCTTGATGCAACTATTGTGTCTAAAAAGGGGGGTCACATTGTTTATGAGGCGGCTCTCCGTGAGTTTCTGAATTCTTCCCCTAAATATGCTTCAATAGCAAAAGCCTCATTAGCAGGAGCAGCAGTGGGAGCCGCTGTGTTACCAACGGTTATGATAGGAGGATTAATTGCTCAGAAGTTGATTGATGAAGAACAATTAAAAAAGGCGCAGATATCCAATAAAGATGTCATCAACTTCCTTCGCAGGGAAATCAAAAAATACGAAGAAGCCATCAAAATAAAGGAAGATACTATCCACCAGCTTCAAAAACAAATTCAAGATGATCAATTGCAAATCGCCGAATTTCAAAAGCTAATTGATAAATTATCTGCTGTAAAGGAGGATGAATATGAATGAAGTAAAGCAGAAATCCATTGAAGAGGAATCCATTGCTTTGGAGCAGAGCATGGAAAGTTCCTCAGAAAGCAAAAAGGGGGTTCTTGTATGGATTAAGGAGCATAAAGCTCAGTTGATTCTTGCTGGTGTCAGTATCACAGCCATTGTTGGTATCATTTGGGGAGTCAAAAACAAAGATGAGCTTACGAAATTGTGGTCGTCGCTTGCTAAAAGTATAAAAATGGATTCTGTAACAACAACGACCTCTATGCCGAAAATTGCGACGGCAACACCTGCCACTGAAGCGATTTTGCGAAAGAGACCATATACATCTCCGACAGAAGCCTTTGACGTGAGAAGACACATCAGAACAATGGCAGCTGGTAAACATCACTCGGCCGAAAAAGCTGCAGAGGCCGCAAAACTTGGAATTGATCTCCTCCCGAACCAAACACTTGTAGACCCGTATACGAAGTGTGCTGCGTAAAAAGAAGCCTATATGGTTATTGGCGATCCAGAAAAGTATATTAAAACGAGAGTAATTCTATAAAACTTGATATGCAAAGGGCACCCATGATTTCACATGGATGCCCTTTGTCTTAACTTGACCTTGTGGTCGGCAAGCAGCTTACCCACTTTTCTCCTTACAGACTCCGTGGAGCCTTTGGAGACCAGTGTTTTACCGAAATCAGCCTTTCGGCGGATGAGGGTCCCCTCCATGGCTATCCGCAGACTGAATACGACCGTCCAGCCCATGAATGACAAACTCAGTGCCTTGGTTTCGGCTGATTTGTCTTCCAGCGTTTACTGCCTGTTCCTTGGTGGGATAGTGGCCACTGGAGCGTTGAGCTCCGCCACGTTTTACATCCCAGCCACCATTGGGATTGTGAACGACATGATGAGAAGAACGAGCCATACGATTACCCCCTGTGTGCCTTAGGACAGCAGATTGCGCAACCGTCCGCATCGAGATAGATTTTCTTCGCATGAGCTACTGCCTCAACCTCGCTTTCAAAGTAGCCCACATACTGTGCGCTACGGATGCCAAGCTGTTCAGCATGCTCTTTTGTATGGACTTCATGATGAAGGCCAGGATTTAACGTCTGATTGTTGTTAACGTAGTAATAATGATACATATAATTTTCCTTTCTGCTTGACCAAACAAGCGATACATGATATTTTGATAGCGTACATATTGCAAATGAGCGGTTAATCTGTGCCAGCAGATTGCCGCTCTTTTTATTTGTGCATAAGACACCACCTCCTTAAAAGCTTCGGAAATTCACCTGTCCACGGCTTCCGTTGGGCCGGTGAATTTCTCTTTTTCTGATGGTTCCATTATACAGCTATTT
>DXIW01000044.1 GCA_019112625.1 Candidatus Acutalibacter stercorigallinarum
CCAGCGCTGCCGAAACCATCCCGGCTCATTTTCTACCCGGCGCCAGCTCCCCGAAGGGCAACCACCGCCCGGCTCACCGGAACTCACCCGCCCCGGCTCCCGCCCGGCCCGAATCCCTCCCGAGACCCGCGGCCCAGCGCCACCGGAACCATCCCGGCTTAACTTCTACCCGGCGCCAGCTCCCACAGGGGAACCACCGTCCGGCTCACCGGAACTCACCCGCCCCGGCTCCCGCCCGGCCCGAATCCCTCCCGAGACCCAAGACCCAGCTCACCGGAACCATCCCGGCTCACTTTCTATCCAGCGCCAGCCCGAAGGCCCCGCCCGGATCGCGCTTTGCCTTTTCCCCAAAGGGGAGATCCATCCGGTCCAACGGGACCAGAGTGGGGAGGCGGGAAACCCGCCGTCCCGGGAAATTATGTCCATCAAAGGTTACAAAACGGTAACATTTTACCACAAATCCGCGGCTTTTGCAAGGGAGGGGAAGGAATTTCCAGCATATTTTCGCGAACCGCGGTCTTTTTGGGGCGATTTCGGGCGTTTCCCGGGCTTTTTTGGGCTATTTCCGGGCGATTTTGGGCTGTTTCCGTCCCCTTCCGGGCGATTTGGGGCTGTTTTTTTCCGGGAAAGATTGACAAGGAAGCCCGATTGGGCGATAATTGTAGCAGACTGTTTTCGGGGCCCCGCCCCCGATCCTCTTGTATAGAAAGGAGACCTCCTTATGCGCGCACACTGGAAAAAGGGCCTTGCCGCCCTGCTGGCGGCCCTGCTGCTCCTGGCGGCCCTGCCCCTGGGCGCCCTGGCCGCATCCGCCGGCGAGACCGGCTGTTCCCTGCAGCGCACCGTAGAGCAGCTGGGCGGCGGCGCCGCCGGGCAGAGCCAGGCCGCCACCTTCCTGGCGGCGGCCAACGCCAGCGCGGACGGCTCCCTGTACAGCCAGCTCACCCCCCGGCAGCAGGCCTGCTACGACGCCCTGGAGGCCATCCCCATCGACCAGATCCTCACCGCCGCGGAGAAGGACGGCTACCGCCAGGTGGGGGTGCGCATCCCCGAGCTCTACGGCCTCACCCTCACCGGGGAGGCGGACGGCAGCGGCTTTACCCCCGACTCCGCCTCCGCCGCCAAAGAGCGGGAAATCTATACCGACCTGTGCGCCGCCATCGAGGCCCTGCGCTACGACCGGCCGGACATTCTGTGGATGTCGGACATGCTCTACGGGTACCGCTGGCGGCGGCAGAGCGCCGGCCAGGTCAAAACCGAGAACATGGTCTTTGCCTTCAAGCTGGTGTACGGCGGGCAGGAAAAAGCCATGTGGCAGCAGTCCCTGGCCGCGGCGGAAAACCTGGCCGCCCAGGTGGACCCGGAGGCCGACCTGTACACCCAGGTGAAAACGGCCCACGACCTGCTGGCCCAGGGCAACACCTACGCCGGCGAATTCCCCGACGACAAGGGGGAGAGCCTCTCCCACATGGCCTACAGCGCCCTTCTGTTCGACGACGGCTACGACCCGGTGTGCGACGGCTACGCCAAGGCCTTCCAGATGGTGTGCCAGGAGCTGGACATCCCCTGTGTGCTGGCCTCCAGTCAGACCCACATGTGGAACAATGTGAAGATGGACGACGGGGAGTGGTACAACCTGGACCTGACCTGGGACGACAGCGGGGAGGAGGTCTCTTACAGCTATTTCCTCATCGGCTCCCAGACGGTGGTGGACGGGGAGGTCTTTTCCCAGCAGGCGGACCACCGGGAGAAGAACCCCTTCCAGCAGACGGAGAACCTGAACTCTGTGACCCTGCGCTTCCCCACGAAAAATACCGTGGCCTACCAGTACCTGGGAGAGCCCTACCCGCCCATGACCTTCCCCGATGTGAAGCCCAAGGAGTGGTACTTCGGCGAGGTGGAGGCGGCGGCGGAGCTGGGCCTGTTCCAGGGGGAGGACGGCCTGTTCCAGCCCAATCGGGACATCACCCGGGCGGAATTCTGCAAGGTGGCGGCCATCAGCCAGGGGGCGGACCTCTCTCTGTATGAGGGGGAGACGGAGTTTGCCGACGTAGACCCCGGGCAGTGGTACGCGCCCTATGTGGCCTGGGCCGCGGACAGCGGCGTGATGAACGGGGACGGGAACGGCGCCTTCCGGCCCAATGACCCCATCAGCCGGGAGGAAATGTGCCAGGTGTTCCGCAACCTGCTGGGGGAGGACCTGCCCCAGGTGCCGGAGCAGGAGCCCTTCCCCGACGACAGCACCATCAGCGACTGGGCCAGGGAGGCGGTGTACCTGTGCAAGGCATTGAACCTGGTGCGGGGCAACCCCGACGGCAGCTTCGGCCCTGCCGACTTTACCCAGCGGTGCCAGGCCGCGGCGGTGTTCGTCCGCTTTCATAACCTGGACGCGGCCTGAAGTCCCGCGAAAAACGGAGAGACCAGCCGGGCAGCCGCCCGGAGCAAATATGGAGGGAAAAACCAATGAGCAAAGAGCTTGCCAAGGCCTATGAACCCCGCGAGGTGGAGGGCCGCATCTACGACTTCTGGATGAAGGGGGGCTACTTCCACGCGGAGGTGGACCCGAAGAAGAAACCCTATACCATCGTGATCCCGCCGCCCAACATCACCGGGCAGCTGCACATGGGCCACGCCTGGGACGAGACCCTGCAGGACACCCTCATCCGCTGGAAGCGGATGCAGGGCTACTCCGCCCTGTGGCTGCCGGGCACGGACCACGCCTCCATCGCCACCGAGGCGAAGATCGTGGAGGCCATGCGGCAGGAGGGCCTCACCAAGGAGGACCTGGGCCGGGAGGGCTTTTTAGAGCGGGCCTGGGCCTGGAAGGATAAATTCGGCGGCCGTATTCTGGAGCAGCTCAAGCTGTTGGGCTCCTCCTGCGACTGGGACCGCCTGCGCTTTACCATGGACGAGGGCTGCTCCAAAGCGGTGCGCCACGTGTTCGTCAAGCTCTACGAGAAGGGCCTCATCTACCGGGGGGAGCGGATCATCAACTGGTGCCCCAGCTGTAAGACCGCCATCTCCGACGCGGAGAATATCTTCGAGGAGAAGGACGGCTTCTTCTGGCACATCCGCTATCCTCTGGCCGACGGCAGCGGGTACATTCAGCTGGCCACCACCCGGCCGGAGACCATGCTGGGGGACACCGCTGTGGCGGTCCACCCCGACGACGAGCGTTACAAGGACCTGGTGGGCAAAAACGTGATTCTGCCCCTGGTGGATAAGGAAATCCCCGTTGTGGCCGACGAGTACGTGGAGATGGACTTCGGCACCGGCGTGGTGAAGATCACCCCCGCCCACGACCCCAACGACTTCGAGGTGGGGCTGCGCCACAATCTGCCTGTGGTCAACGTGATGAATGAGGACGGCTCCATCAACGAGAACGGCGGCAAGTACGCCGGCCTCTCCGGCCTGGAGGCCAGGAAGCAGATCGTAAAGGACCTGGAGGAGGGGGGCTACCTCATCAAGGTGGAGCCCATCAAGCACAATGTGGGCACCTGCCAGCGCTGCCACACCGTGGTGGAGCCCCGGGTCTCCACCCAGTGGTTCGTGAAGATGGAGCCCCTGGCCAAGCCCGCCATCGACGCGGTGAAGAACGGGGACATCACCTTCATCCCCGAGCGGCTGGAAAAGACCTACTACAACTGGATGGAGAACATCAAGGACTGGTGCATCTCCCGGCAGCTGTGGTGGGGCCACCGCATCCCCGCCTGGTACTGCGAGGACTGCGGTGAGACCATCGTGGCGGAGCAGGACCCCGACACCTGCCCCAAGTGCGGCGGCAAGCACCTGCGCCAGGATGAGGACACCCTGGACACCTGGTTCTCCTCCGCTTTGTGGCCCTTCTCCACCCTGGGCTGGCCCGACGAGACCCCGGAGCTGAAGTATTTCTACCCCACCAACACCCTGGTGACCGGCTACGACATCATCTTCTTCTGGGTGGCCCGGATGATCTTCTCCGGCCTGGAGCACATGGGGGAGGCACCCTTCAAGACCGTGTTCTTCCACGGCTTGCTGCGGGACTCCCAGGGCCGGAAGATGAGTAAGTCCCTGGGCAACGGCATCGACCCGGTGGACGTCATCGACCAGTACGGCACCGACGCTCTGCGCTTTACCCTGCTCACCGGCAACAGCCCGGGCAACGACATGCGCTACTCCGACGAGAAGGTGGCTGCCAGCCGGAATTTCGCCAACAAGATCTGGAACGCCGCCCGGTTCATCCACATGAACATCGACGGCCATGAGGTGCCCTGCGCCCTGCCCGGGACCCTCACCCTGGAGGACCAGTGGATCGTCAGCCGGTACAACACCATCGTGAAGGAGGTCACCGAGAACCTGGAGAAGTTCGAGCTGGGCACCGCCGTGTCCAAGCTGTACGACTTCCTGTGGGACGACTTCTGCGACTGGTATATCGAGCTGGCCAAGATCCGCATGAACGGGGAGGACGATGCCTCCGCCCAGGGGGCCCGCCAGGTGCTGGTGTGGACCCTGAGCAACACCTTAAAGCTGCTGCACCCCTTTATGCCCTTTATCACCGAAGAGATCTGGCAGAGTTTGCCCCACGAGGGCGAGGCCCTTATCGTGGCCCAGTGGCCCGAGTTTGAGGAGGCCAGGTGCTTCCCCCAGGCCGAAGAGGAGCTGCGCAGCGTGATGGAGCTCATCACCGCCGTGCGCACCCGCCGCAGCGAGATGAACGTGCCGCCCTCCAAGAAGGCGCACCTCTATATCGAGACCAATGTGCCCGCCGCCTTTGAGACAGAGCGGGAGGCCATCGCCCGGCTGGCCTACTGCAGCGGGGTGGAGATCGGCGAGGGCTTCCAGGTGGCCGACGCGGTCACCGTGGTCACCGCCGCCTGCAAGGGCTACCTGCCCATGGACGACCTGGTGGACAAGGCCGCCGAAACCGCCCGCCTGAAGAAGGAGCTGGAGGGGGCCAAAAAGCAGCTGGCCACCGCCCAGGCCAAGCTCCAGAACGAGAAGTTTATGGGCAAGGCGCCCCAGAACGTCATCGACGGGGTGAAGGACAACGCGGCCAAGCTGGCCGAGAAGGTGCGGCTCATCGAGGAGTCCCTGAAGGCTTTGGGGTGAGCGGTACCGTGCGCGCCACAAAGGAGGCACTGCTCCCCGCCCCGGCGGAGCGGGTGTGGCAGGTGGTCACCTCCCTGGAGGATACCGCCTGGCGCAGCGATCTGCGGGAGGTAAATGATCTGGGGGAGGGCCGGCTCGTGGAGGTCACGAAGGAGGGCGTCTCCACCACCTTTGCCACTGTGGTCTGGGAGCCCGGCCGCCGCTGGGCGTTTACCCTGGAGAATCCCAACCTTACCGGCCGGTGGGAGGGGGTATTCCAGCCCCGGGAAGGGGGGACGTGGGTGCGCTTTACCGAGGAGGTCACGCCCCGGAGGTGGTACCTGCGGCCCTTTGTCAAGGGATATTTGAAAAGGCAGCAGGCCCGCTACCTGGCGGACCTGGAGCTGGCCCTGGGGTAAGTGGTTTTCCCGCTTGCACTTTTTTGCGGGATGTGCTATAGTAACCCTGTTGCAGGCCCTCGCGACTGACGGGCAAGGTGGGATACCACCGGGGAGCGGGGAACGCCGGAAATGCCGACCGTCTGGGCAGTGCCAGTATTTGGCGCTGCCCTTTTTGCTGCCCGATGAGGAGGAAATCACCATGACCAACGAAGAGGCTCTGGCCAAGATCAACGGCCGGCTCACCTTTGGGATGAAGCCGGGCTTGCGGCGCATCAAACAGCTGCTGGAGGAGCTGGGGAACCCCCAGAAGAAGCTGAAATTCGTCCATGTGGCGGGCACCAACGGCAAGGGCACCACCTGCGCCCTCACCGCCTCTGTGCTGCGGCAGGCGGGGTACACCGTGGGGCTGTACACCTCCCCCTACGTGGAGGACTTCCGGGAGCGGTTCCAGATCAACGGTGAGATGATCCCCCCGGAGGAGCTGGCGCAGGAGGTGGAGCTGCTGTCCCCCATCGCCGAGGCCCACGACGCCGTGGGGGACACGGTGACGGAGTTTGAGTTCATCACGGCGCTTGCCTTCCACTGGTTTGCCCGGCGGCAGTGCGACATCGTGGTGCTGGAGGTGGGCCTGGGAGGCCGGTTCGACGCCACCAACGCCATCGACGCCCCGGAGGCGGCGGTGATCGCCTCCATCTCCCTGGACCACACCGCCATTCTGGGGGACACCCTGGACAAGATCGCCTTTGAGAAGGCGGGCATCGTCAAGCCCGGGGGGCGACTGGTGCTGTATCCCTGGCAGGCGGAGGGCATCGTGGAGCAGCTGCGGGGCATCTGTGAGGAGCGGGGGGCGGAGCTCATCCTGCCCGACACCCGCTATCAGGTGCTGGAGGAGAGCCTGGCGGGTGCGGTGTTCCAGGCGGGGGGAGAGACCCTGCGTACCCCGTTTCTGGGGGAGCACCAGGTGCGCAACGCCATCACCGCCAGGACGGCGCTGGAGGTGCTCCGCCGCCGGGGGTGGCGCATCCCCGACGGGGCCATCCGGGAGGGGTTCGCCAAGGCGTTTCTGCCCGCCCGGATGGAGGTGCTCGCCACGGCGCCCCTGTGCCTCTTGGACGGGGGGCACAACCCCGGCTGTGCCGCCGCTTTGCGGGACGCCCTGGAGCGCTTTGTGCCCCAGCGGAAGGTGGGCATCATGGGGGTGATGGCGGACAAGGACAGCCACGAGGCCCTGCGGCTTCTGGCTCCCTTGTTCGCGGAGATCATCACCATCGCGCCGGACAATCCCCGGGCCCTGCCCGCGGAGGAGCTGGCCCGGACCGCCGGGGAGTTCTGCCCCCGGGTGCGGCCCGCCCAGACCTGCGGGGAGGCCGTCGCCCGGGCCATGAAAGCCATGGGGCCGGGGGACGCCCTCATCGTCTGCGGGTCTTTCTACCTGGCGGGGGAGATCCGGGACCAGCTGAAAGGGAAGCTGGCAAATTTGCAGCCCGACAGGCTTCTCCAAAAAATGTGAGGGAATCACGGTACAATAGCCCTGGAAAGGGCTGAAAAGGCTTGGGAGAGCACAGCGCTTTCCCGGGCCTTTATTTTTTCGCAAGCGTATGGAAAGGAAGCGGAATACCATGAACGTGCAACTGAGCTACAAGGAAGGGGTGCTCACCGCCTTTCTCGCCGGGGAGATCGACCACCACAGCGCCAGGGAGATGCGGGAGCAGATCGACGAGGCCGCCCAAAAGCACAAGCCCTACTGCCTGCGCCTGGATTTTTCTCAGGTGCCCTTTATGGACAGCTCCGGCATCGGGCTGATCTTGGGCCGGGTGCGGCTGTGCGGCTTCTGGAAGGGACACGTGGTGCTCTGCGGACTGTCCCCCCAGCTGGGCAGGATGGTGGAGCTGTCCGGCATCGCCAGTGTGGCGGCCATTGAGAGGAGGGTGAGCTGAGATGCGGCCGGTAAACCAAGTGCAGTTCCATTTCCCCTCCAACTCCGTCAACGAGGGCTTCGCCCGGGCGGCGGTGTCCGCCTTTCTGGCCCAGCTGGACCCCACGGTGGCGGACCTGACCGACCTGAAAACCGCCGTCTCCGAGGCGGTGACCAACGCCATCGTCCACGGCTACCGGGACCGGATGGGGGAGGTGTACATAACGGTAAAGCTGTTCGCCGGGGGCAAGGCCGTGGTGCGGGTGCGGGACAAGGGCTGCGGCATCCCCGACGTGAAGCAGGCCATGGAGCCCCTGTTCACCACCGGAGGCGAGGAGCGGGCGGGCCTGGGCTTCGCGGTGATGGAGAGCTTCTGCGACAGCGTGCGGGTGACCTCCACCCCGGGGAAGGGCACCAGCGTGACCCTCACCAAGCGCTTTGCGCCCAAAGGGTGAGGCCGCGCCCCCGCCCCGGGAGGGCAGGCCCCAGAGCGCCGCGGTGGAGGACAACCTGGGCCTGGCCCACCTGTGCGCAAGGCGGTTTATGGGCAGGGGCGTGGAGTATGAGGACCTGTTCCAGGCCGGGTGCGTGGGGCTGGTGAAGGCGGCGGAGCACTTCGACCCCAGCCGGGGGGTGCGGTTCTCCACCTACGCGGTGCCGGTGATCTTAGGGGAGATCCGGGGGCTGTTCCGGGCCGGGGGCGCGGTGCGCATCTCCCGGGGGATGCGGGACCTGGCCCGCCAGGCCCAGGCGGAGGCGGACCGGCTGCGCCGGGAGACAGGCCGGGCCCCCAGCGTGGACCAGGTGGCGAAGGGGCTGGGGGTCACCCCGGAGAAAGCGGCCCTGGCCCTGGGGGCCGGGCAGGCGCCCTTGTCCCTCACCGGCGGTGAGGAAGGGGAGGAGCTGCAGATCCCCGTGGAGGCGCCGGAGGAACGGCTCACCGAGCGGATGACCCTCTTTGACGCCATCGGCCGGCTGGAGGAGCGGGACCGGCAGCTCATCGCCCTGCGGTACTTCCAGGGCAAGACCCAGGTGGAGACCGCCAGGGTGCTGGGCATGACCCAGGTGCAGGTCAGCCGCCGGGAGAAGAAGCTGCTGGCCTTCCTCCGGGGGCAGTTTTCGGAGTAGGGCTGGCCTCACTAAAAATTATGTAAACTTAGAGCGGGAAGGGCCGCCCCGTTCCGTTTTGCCCGAGAATGTGACGGAAGTTTGAATTTTACGGCAAAACCACCTTTTTTCCCGGGGAAGGCTTGCAGACTTGCCCCCGGGGTATTATAATAACCTTGAAGATCGCCTGCGGGCGACGCAACGAGAGCAGGAGGTTATTGCACTATGGCATCCGTAACGAAAGATACCATTATCGGGGATATTCTGGACCTGGACCAGAGCACCGCGCCCTTCTTCCTGGAGATGGGCATGCACTGCCTGGGCTGCCCCTCCGCCCGGGGGGAGACCCTGGAGCAGGCCTGCGCCGTCCACGGCGTGGACCCGGAGGAGCTGGTACAAAAGATCAACGAGCATCTGCAGAGCAAGTGAGCGAAATACCAACAGTCTGCTGCCGCACGACGATCCTTGCCGGGCGGCAGCGGGCTTTTTCGGGGGGATCTTATGCGGCCGCTGTTTGACTTGGGCCCGCGGCTGGCCCTGTGCGCGGGGCTGGTGCGGCCGGGGAGGAAACTCATCGACGTGGGTACCGACCACGCCTACCTGCCCATCTGGCTGCTGCGCCGGGGGCTGGTAAAAAGCGCTCTGGCCACCGACATCAACCCCGGGCCCCTGGAGGCTGCCCGGCGCAGCGGGGAGAAGTACGGGGCGGGAGAGGCCCTGTCCCTGCGGCTGTGCGACGGCCTTGCCGGCGTGGCCCCGGAGGAGGGGGAGGACATTGTCATCGCGGGGATGGGGGGCGAGCTCATCCTGCGCATCGTGGGGGAGACCCCCTGGCTGCGGGACGGGGAAAAGCGGTTGGTGCTCCAGCCCATGAGCTCTGTGCCGGAGCTGCGGCTGGGGCTGCGGGCCCTGGGCTTCGCTGTTTTGGAGGAGCACGCCGCGGTGGACGGGGGCAAGGTGTACTCCGCCTTTGCCGCCCAGTATGTGGGGGAGACCCCCGAGACCGGCCCCCTGTACCCCTGGCTGGGGAAACTGGTCCCCGGGGAGGACGGGGTAAAGGAGTATGGGGAAAAAGTCCTGCGGGAGCTGGGCAACCAGCTGCAGGGAGCCCGCCACAGCGGGGCGCAGGCCCAGGCGGCGGAGCTGGAGGCCCGCATGGCCGCCATACGAGACGCATACCTGCCCGGGTGACCCGGGCGAGAAAGGAGCTGCACTATGGCCCGTATCTGCGATATCTACGACATCATCGACGCGGCGGCGCCCTTTGCCACCGCTTTGGGCTTTGACAATTCCGGGCTGCTGGTAGGGGACCCCAACCAGGAGGTGACCCGGGCCCTGCTGGCTTTGGACATCACCCCCGGCGTGGTGGCGGAGGCCGCGGCCATGAACGCCAACCTCATCCTCTCCCACCACCCGGTGATCTTCCACCCGGTAAAGTCCCTGGGGCCCCGGGACGCGGCCTACCAGCTGGCGCGGAACCGCATCGCCGCCCTGTGCTGCCACACCAACCTGGACCTGTCCCCGGTGTGCGGGGTGAACGTGGCCCTGGGCAGCAAGCTGGGGCTGAAAAACATCCGCCGGGAGGACGTGTTCGGGGAGGAGTGCGTGCTCTTCTCCGGGGAGCTGGAGGAGCCCCTGGCCGGAGAGGCCTTCGCCGCCTTGGCAAAGGAGAAGCTGGGTGCCCCCGGGGTGAAGTTCTGCGCCGGGGACCGGGAGGTAAAGAAGGTGTTCTTCTGCTCCGGCGCCGGCGGGGAGTATGTCCACCTGGCGGCCTGCCGGGGGGCGGACGCCTACCTCACCGGGGAGATGAAGCACCACGAGGAGCTGGAGGCCGCGGCCTCCCGGCTGACGGTGGTGGCAGCGGGCCACTACCACACGGAGAAGGTGTTCGCCGAGTTTTTGGCCTCGTACCTGCGCAAGCGGGTGCCGGACACGGCGTTTTTGCTCTCCCAGACCGAAGGGGCGCCCATGGGGGCCCTGTAAACTACCATCGTACCAGAAAGGGTTTTACCTATGGCATTGGACGGGGCGTTTTTGCGCCATATCAAAAAAGAGCTGGAGGAGAAGCTCCTGGGGGGCCGGGTGGACAAGATCCACCAGCCCAACCGGGAGGAGCTGGTGGTGGCCTTCCGTACCCGGGAGGCGGCCTACAAGGTGCTGTTCTCCGCCCGGGCCAACTCCGCCCGGGTGCACTTCACCACCATCCCCCTGGAGAACCCCAAGCAGCCCCCCATGCTGTGCATGCTGCTGCGGAAAAAGCTCCAGGGGGCCAAGCTCACCGCCATCCGCCAGCCGGAGCTGGAGCGGCTGCTCCATTTCGACTTTGACACGGTCAATGAGTTGGGGGACCATGTTACCCTTACCCTCACCATGGAGATCATGGGCCGGTACAGTAACATCATTTTAAGCGACGAGAACGGGAAAATCATCGACGCCTTAAAGCGGGTGGACGCCGAGATGAGCTCCCAGCGGCTGGTGCTGCCGGGGCTCACCTACCAGCTGCCCCCGCCCCAGCACAAGCTGTGCCCCCTGTCCACCCCCTCCCAGCAGGTGGTGGAGGCCCTGAAAGAGCTGCCCAAGGACATGGAGCTCTCCAAAGGGTATCTGGCGGTGCTCCAGGGGGTGTCGCCCATCGTGTGCCGGGAGCTGGCCCACCAGGTGGGCCGGGGCCGGGAGCTGACGGTAAAGACCCTGGACGAGGAACAGCTCTTCCGGGCGGGGTTCTTCTACCAGCAGATGCGGGACACGGTGGAGGCTGTCTCCGGCAAGCCCTACATGGCGGTGAGCCCCCAGGGCAAGCCCATGGACTTCAGCTTTCTGGACATCCACCAGTATGGCTCCGGCGCGGTGGTGAAGGGCTGCGAGACCTTCTCCCAGCTGCTGGACGAGTTCTACCGGGAGCGGGACCAGCAGGAGCGCATGCGGGTGCGGGAGGCGGACCTGCTGCGGCTCCTCTCCAACCACAGTGAGCGGCTGGCCCGGAAGATCGGTGTCCAGCAGGGGGAGCTGGAGCAGTGCGGCAAGCGGGAGGAGCTGCGGGTGGCCGGGGATTTGATCTCCGCCAACCTGTACGCCATCCCCAAGGGAGCGCCCTTCGCGGACCTGGAGAATTTTTACGAGGAGGGCCAGCCTACCCTGCGGGTGAAGCTGGACCCGGCCTTGACCCCCAACCAGAACGCCCAGAAATACTACAAGGAATACCGCAAGGCCAAGACCGCTGAGGAGAAACTGAACGAGCAGATCGCCATCGCCCAGCGGGAGCTGGAGTACCTGGACACGGTGCTGGACGCCCTGGCCCGGGCGGAGACGGAGCGGGACCTGTCGGAGATCCGGGCGGAGCTGCAGGAGCAGGGCTACCTGAAGAAGCTGCGCAGCAAAAAGGAAAAGCCCGCGGCGGTCAGCGCGCCCCTGAGCTTTACCACCTCCGACGGGTTTACGGTGCTGGTGGGGCGCAACAACCGGCAGAACGACCTGCTCACCCGGAAGCTGGCCAACAACAACGACATCTGGTTCCACACCAAGAACATCCCGGGCTCCCACACGGTGCTGGTCACCCAGGGGCGGGCCCCCACGGAGAAGGCCATGGAGGAGGCCGCCGTGCTGGCCGCCCGGCACAGCAAGGCCAAGGATTCCGCCCAGGTGCCGGTGGACTACACCCAGGTCCGCAACGTGAGCAAGCCCCAGGGCGCCAAGCCCGGGAAGGTGATCTATGTGAATTACAAGACCATGTTCGTAGACCCCGCCTGACCCTTGGCACGGCGGGGCGGGAGAACGGAAAGGAGCGAGAGCCATGGAGCGTATCTTTCGCGGGATAGGGGCCTCCCCGGGCATCGGCATCGGCCGGGTGCTGATCTACCGGGAGCCGGAGCTGAAAGGGTGGAGCGAGACCATCGAGGACACGGAGCAGGAGCTGGAGCGCTACCGGGCCGCGGTGCGGCAGTTCTCCGCCCAGACCCAGGAGCGCGCCCAGGGCTTCGAGCAGGGGGTGGGGGCGGACATCCTCCGCAGCCAGGCGGCCATGTCCCTGGACCCGGTACTGGCTGAGCGCATCGAGCGGAAGATCATTTTAGGCAAGCCTGCCGAGGCCGCCCTGGCGGACGAGTGCAAGCGGTTCATCGACAGCTTCGCCGCCTCCCCCGAGGAGATGCTGCGGCTGCGGGCCGCGGACGTGCGGGACCTGCGGGACGGGTTGCTCCGCATTTTGCTGGGCCTGCCGGAGACCGACCTGTCGGACCTGCCCCCCAGCACCGTGCTCATCGCCGACGACCTGTCCCTGCCGGCGGTGTCCAGCCTGAACCCGGAGAACGTGGTGGCCATCGTCCTCACCCACAGCGGACAGGCCTCCCACTGCGCCATTCTGGCCCGGGCGCTGGAGATTCCCGCGGTGATGGGCACCCCCAACATCTTCGACGCCCTCTCCGGCGGGGAGGTGGCCGTGGTGGACGGCAGCAAAGGGGAGGTGCACCTGGGGCTCTCCCCCAACAAGCTGGTGGGCTGGGAGCGCAACAGGAAGCAGTTCGTGCGGCTGCGGGACTCCCTGCGGGAGTTTGTGGGCAGGTCCACCCGCACCGCCGACGGCGTCCCCCTGCAGCTGGAGGCCAACGTAGGCAGCGAGGCCGACGTGCTCCGGGCGGCGGAGTACGGCCTGGACGGCGTGGGGCTGTTCCGCACGGAGTTCATGTTCCAGTCCCGGGATTACTTCCCCACGGAGGAGGAGCAGTTCCAGGTCTACCAGCGGATGGCCCTGGCCCTCCAGGGGAAGCCCCTGACCATCCGCACCCTGGACGCTGGGGGCGACAAGCCCCTGCCCTACCTGACCCGCTCCCCGGAGGAGAACCCGGAGCTGGGCTGCCGGGGGGTGCGGTTCTGCCTGGAGGAGGTGGGGATGTTCCGCACCCAGCTGCGGGCGGTGCTGCGGGCCGGGGCCTATGGGAACATCCGGATGATGGTGCCCCTGGTGACCAGCCTGGCAGAGGTCCGCCGGGTGAAGGAGCTTTTGGAGGAGTGCCGCATGGAGCTGAAGCGGGAGGGCCTCCCCTATGGGGAGCGCATCCCCCTGGGGGTGATGATCGAGACCCCCAGCGCCACCATCCTGGCGGACCTGCTGGCGAAGGAGGCGGACTTTTTCAGCATCGGCACCAACGACCTGACCCAGTACACCATGGCCGCCGACCGGAAGAACCCGGCGGTGGCGGGGTACTACTCTCACTACGACCCGGCGGTGCTCCGGGCGGTGGGACGGATTACCCGGGCGGGGGAAGAGGCGGGCATCCCCGTGGCGGTGTGCGGCGAGGCGGCCGCCGACCCCCTGTACCTGCCGGTGCTGCTGGCCATGGGGGTGCGGGAGCTGAGCGTGCTGCCCGTGGCCCTGCTGGCCGCCCGGAAGGCGGTCTCCAAGTGGACTCTGGCCGACGCCCAGGCCGTCGCCCGCCAGGCCTTGGAGCTGGACACCGAGAGCCAGGTGCGGGCCTGGCTGGAGGATCATAAGCGGCTGTGAGCGAGGGAGGAGCGAAGGCTCCTCCCTTTTGCTGCGGTTTGGACATTTTTGTGGGGGGGCTCCCGCCGGCCCGGCGGGGCCGGGACGGCCGCCCCTCGGAGAGGGGGCGCCTTCGCCCCGGGGCGAAGGCGGGGGAGTCCCCCCGGCAAGCCAGTTCTTGCAAGTTGGCGGTAAAAATGGTATAATCTATACTCAAGCTGAAAATAGGGGAGAGGTTGCCTTGAACATCAAAAAATGGGAGGTCTGCCATCTGGACAAGGACCGGGCCGCCCGGCTGGCGGAGGAATACGCCATCCCGTTTTTCCTGGCCATGCTGCTGGACATCCGGGGGCTCACCCAGCCCGAGGACATCCAGGCGGTGCTGGGCGGGGAGGCGCCCCTCTCCGACCCCTTCCAGATGAAGGGCATGGACCAGGCGGTGGAGCGCATCCGCCAGGCCATCGAGGGGTTCGAGCGCATCGCGGTCTACGGGGATTACGACGCCGACGGCGTCACCGCCACGGCCATGCTGTACACCTACCTGGAGGCCGTGGGGGCGGACGTGCTCTACTACATCCCCCAGCGGGAGGGGGAGGGCTACGGCATGAACCGTCACGCCGTGGAGACCCTCCACCAGGAGGGGGTTAAGCTCATCATCACCGTGGACAACGGCATCTCCTCCCTGGAGGAGGTGGCCCTGGCCCGGGAGCTGGGCATGGACGTGGTAATCACCGACCACCACCGCCCCCACGAGAGCCTGCCTGACGCCGCCGCCCTGATCGACGCCCACCAGCCCGGGGACCAGAGCCCCTGCAAGGACCTCTCCGGGGCGGGGGTGGTATTGAAGCTCCTCACCGCGTTGGAGGACGGGGACAGCCAGGGCATTTTGGAGGAGTACGCCGACCTGGCTGCCCTGGGCACCATCGGGGATGTGGTGCCCCTGCTGGGGGAGAACCGGACCATCGTAAAGGCGGGGCTGCGGCTCATTGGCCAGGGGGGACGCCCCGGGGTGGACGCCCTGCTGGAGCAGAGCGCCATTCACCGGGAGCCCACCGCCACCACCCTGGCCTTTACGGCCATCCCCCGGATCAACGCCACGGGACGCATGGGTGCCCCGGAGCGGGCGGTGCGGCTGCTCACCTGCGAGGAGGAAGAGGACGCCGCCGGCCTGGCCGCGGAGATCTGCGGGGAGAACGACCGCCGCCGCCAGGTGGAGGCCCAGATCGCCCAGGAGGCCATGGCCCGTATTGAGGCGGACCCCCAGCTGCGCCACAGCCGGGTGCTGGTGGTGGACGGGGAGGGCTGGCACCACGGGGTCATCGGTATCGTGGCCTCCCGCATCACCGAGCGGTACGGCAAGCCCTGCTTCGTCATCTCCGTAGACGGGGAGGAGGCCCGGGGCAGCGGCCGCAGCGTGGAGGGCTTCTCCTTGTTCGAGGCGGTGTCCTCCTGCGGGGACTTCCTGCTGCGCTTCGGGGGGCACCCCATGGCCGCCGGGGCCACCATGCGGCCGGAGGACGTGGGCCGCTTCCGGGAGGGCCTTAACGAGTACGCGAAACAGCATTGCCCCCAGATGCCCGTGCCGGTGCTGCGGCTGGACTGCCGCCTGAACCCGGCCTCCCTGTCCCCGGAGATGCCCCGGGCCCTGGAGCGGCTGGAGCCCTTCGGCAGCGGGAACCCCCAGCCCCTGTTCGGGCTGTACGGCATGGAGCTACGGGACATCACCCCGGTGGGAAACGGCGGCCACCTGCGGCTCTCCCTTGTAAAGAACGGGGCGGCCCTCACCTGCATGCGCTTCGGCATGACGAAGGAGGACTTCCCCTATACGGTGGGGGAGCGGCTGGACCTGGCGGTGACCCTGGAGCTCCGGGAGTTCCGGGGGGAGCAGCAGCTCACTGTGGCGGCCCGGGACGTGAAGCTCTCCGGCCTGGACCTGGAGGGGTATGTGCAGCAGTACCAGACCTATGAAAAGTACCTGCGCCGGGAGAGCCTGACCGCCCTGGAGGCGGCCCAGCTCACCCCCAGCCGGGAGGAGCTGGCGGCCTTGTACCGGTACCTGGCCGCCCACAGCGGTGGGACCTTGGGGTTCCAGTCCCTCACCATGGCGCTGGCGCCCAAGGGCTTTGGGCTGGGGAAGCTCCTGTTGGGCCTGGATATGCTGGAGGAGCGGGGCCTGGCCAAATTCCGGCGGCAGGGGGAGCGCCTGGGGGTGCAGCTGCTGCCCACCCAGGGCAAGGTGGATATTTTCGCTTCGCCCGTTTTCCAAAAGCTAAGGGAACTGGCGGGGGCGTGTTGAGAGAGGAGGCCTGTCTATGGCGTTAGCGGTGCAGATCAGCTCCTATGCGGAGCTGGAAAAGGTGATACAGGACAGCGAGAAGGAGTACGACCAGGAGCGCATCCAGGCGGCGTACCAGCTGGCGGTGGAAAAGCACGGGGACCAAAAGCGCAGCTCGGGGGAGCCCTATATCATCCACCCCCTGTCTGTGGCGGCCATCCTGGTGGGCCTGGGCATGGATTCCGAATCGGTGATGGCCGGGCTTTTGCACGATGTGGTGGAGGACACCGACTGCACGGTGGAGGAGCTTACCCAGAAGTTTGGCAAAGAGGTGGCCCTTTTGGTGGACGGGGTGACCAAGCTGGGCAAGATCCCCTACTCCTCCCGGGAGGAACAGCAGGCGGAGAACCTGCGGAAAATGCTGATGGCCATGGCCGAAGACATCCGGGTCATCATCATCAAGTTCGCCGACCGGATGCACAATCTGGCCACCCTGGAATACGTCTCGCCCCAGAAGCAGCGGGACAAGGCCCTGGAGTGTTTGGAGGTGTACGCCCCCATCGCCCACCGCCTCGGTATCCGCACGGTAAAAGAGTTTATGGAGGACATCTCTTTGAAGTACCTGGACCCCCAGGCCTACAAAGAGATCGAGGAAGACCTGGCCTCCCGCAGCAAGAGCAGCAAGCAGTTCATTGAAGAGACCAAGGAGATGATCCGGGCCCGGCTGGCCCCAGTGGTGCCCGACGTGTATATCGAGGGCCGGGTGAAGAGCGTGTACGGCATTTACCGCAAGATGTTCATCCAGGGCAAGAGCTTCGACGAGATCTACGACGTGTTCGCGGTGCGGGTCATCGTGGACACCATCGGTGACTGCTTTAACGTGCTGGGCATCATCCACGATATGTTCCAGCCGCTGCCGGGGCGGTTTAAGGACTATATCTCCATGCCCAAGCCCAACATGTACCAGTCCCTGCACACCACGGTGATCACCAAGGCGGGGGTCCCCTTCGAGGTGCAGATCCGTACCTGGGAGATGCACCACACCGCGGAATACGGCATCGCCGCCCACTGGAAGTACAAGCTGGGCATGAGCGCCAAGGAGTCGGACAACGCCGCGCTGGACGAGCGGCTCTCCTGGATTCGCCAGATGCTGGAGAACCAGGCGGAGAGCGAGGACGTCACCGATCTGGTGCACTCCATCAAAAGCGACCTGATCCCCGAGGAAGTGTTCGTGTTCACCCCCAAGGGGGACGTGGTGAATTTGCCCCTGGGCTCCACGGTCATCGACTTTGCCTATGCCATCCACTCGGCGGTGGGCAACCGGATGATCGGCGCCAAGGTGGACAAGCGCATTGTGCCCCTGGACTACAAGGTGAAGACCGGGGAGATCATCGAGATCCTCACTACCAAGGAGGCGGGCAAAGGCCCAAACCGGGACTGGCTCACCCTGGTGCGCACCAGCGAGGCCAGGAACAAGATCCGGGCCTGGTTCAAGAAGGAGAAGCGGGACGAGAACATCATCGAGGGCAAGGCCGAGCTGGAACGGGAGTTCCGCCGCAGCAACATGGCCATGGTGCCCGGGCTGATGGACTATATGCTGGAGAGCGTGGGCAAGCGCCACAACTGCAGCAGCGAGGACGACTTCTACGCCGCCATCGGTTATGGGGGCATCCAGCTGTGGAAGGTGATGCCCCGCATCCGGGAGGAGTACCAGCGGCTGACCAAGGGCGCCGAGCCCCAGGAGCTGCCCCCCACCGCGCCGCCGCCGGAGCACCGGACCAAGGCGGCCAGCGGCGTGCTGGTAGAGGGCATGGACAACTGCCTGGTGAAGCTCTCCCGGTGCTGCAACCCCCTGCCCGGGGACGAGATCATCGGGTTCATCACCCGGGGCTTCGGGGTGTCCATCCACAAGCGGGACTGTTCCAACGTGCCCCGCGACCTGACCCAGTGCCCCGAGCCCGACCGGTGGGTGAAGGCCCACTGGGAGGGGGACGTGAAGGACGACTTCAAGTCCACGCTGCACATCGTGGCGGTGGACCGGCCGGGCCTGCTGGCGGACGTGACCTTGCAGCTCTCCGCCATGAAGATCAACATCCACGCCTTGAATTCCCGGCAGGAGCGCAACAGCCAGAACGCCTTTATCTCCGCCACCATCTCCATCAACGGGCTGCCCCAGCTGCAGAACATCATCGAGCGGCTGTCGAAAATAAACGGCGTCATCTCCATCGACCGCACGTAAGACCCCGGAAAGGAACGCTATGCAACTTACCCTGTGCGGACACCAGTTCCGCTATGAATGTGAAAACCTGTGCCGGCTGTTTTTCCCCTACAGCCCGGTGAAAGTGAATGCCCCGGACACCGCTGTCCGGGGGGAGCCCTGGGCCCTGGCCCGCATAGAGGAGCGGGGCGGGCAATATGAATATACCGTAGAGGCCTGGGACGACGGGAAGTCCCTCTCCCGCACCGAGCGGCGGCCGGCTTTGGAGGAGTACGGCATCACCGACCTGATGTACCGCACCTTCCGGGACTTGACGGGCTACACCCCCGCCTGGGGGATGCTCACGGGCATCCACCCGGTGAAGCTGCTGCGCCAGTACACCGAGGAGCTGGGGGAGGAGGCCGGGGCGGAGAAATTCCGCACCCACTGCCACGTGAGCGGCGCCAAAACAGACCTGGCCCTGCGCACCCTCCGGGCCCAGAAGCCTGCGGTGGAGGAGCTGGGGGAGAACGACTACAGCTTATACGTGTCCATCCCCTTCTGTCCCACCCGGTGCGCCTACTGCTCCTTTGTCTCCCAGGACGTGGAGCACGCCAAAAAGCTGATGGCCCCCTATTTTGACCTGCTGTTGGTGGAGCTGGAAAAGACCGCCCAGGTGGCGCAAGATCTGGGCCTGTGCCTGCGCTCGGTGTACATCGGCGGGGGCACGCCCACCACCCTCACCGCGGAGCAGCTCACTGTCCTGTGCGGGAAGATCAAAGGGGTGTTCGACTTCTCCCGCTGCGGGGAGTTCACCGTGGAGGCGGGGCGGCCGGACACCATCACCAGGGAGAAGCTGGCGGCCCTGAAAGAGCAGGGGGTGGGGCGCATCAGCATCAACCCCCAGAGCTTGTCGGACCAGGTGCTGCGCAACATCGGCCGCAGGCACACCGCCCAGGACGTGCTGGACGCCTTCGCCCTGGCCAAGGAGGCGGGCTTTACCAACATCAACGCCGACCTGATCGTGGGCCTGCCCGGGGACAGTTTGGAGTCCTTCCAAAAGACGTTGGAGGGGGTGCTGGACCTGGGGGCCGCCAACGTGACAGTACACTCCCTGGCCTTAAAGCGCTCGGCCCGGCTGGTGACGGAGAGTGGGGACCTGACCCTCCACAGCCGCCGGGAGGAGACCGCCGCCATGATGGACCACTCCATCGCCCGGTTGACGGAGGCGGGGTACGAGCCCTACTACCTCTACCGCCAGACCCGCATGGCCGGGAACCTGGAGAACACCGGCTGGGCAAAGCCCGGCACCGAGTGCCGCTACAACGTGTACACCATGGACGAGTGCAGCTCGGTGATCGCCTGCGGGGCGGGGGGCGTCTCCAAGCTGAAGGACCCCTACAGTGACCGGCTGGAGCGGGTGTTCAACTTCAAGAACCCCTTGGAATACATCACCCGGAACGGGGAGATACTGGAACGAAAGGAGCGGGTGACGCAGCTGTATGAGCAATTTCGCCAGCGGTTACATTAAGTATATCAACCACCTGGAGCAGATCAACCAGGGGGCGGTGGACTGCCCGGAGCGGATGATCCGGGAGGTGGAGGGCTCGTACCAGGGCCACCTGCGCAGCATCGCCCAGGATATTGTGGAGCATCACGGCGGAGCCATGGTGCTCATGCTCTCTGGCCCCAGCAGCAGCGGCAAGACCACCACCGCCCGGCTGCTGCGGGACTACCTCACTGAGCTGGGGGAGACCGGGCACATCATCTCCCTGGACGACTTTTACCTGGGCCGGGGCCAGGCGCCCAAGCTCCCCGACGGCAGCTACGACTACGAGTCGGTAGAGGCCCTGGACGTGGAGGCGGTGAAGCGGTGCCTGCTGGACATCACCACCACCGGAGAGTTTTCGGTGCCCCGGTACAGCTTCCCCTTGGGCCGGCCCGACGGGGAGCCCCGGCGGTATAAAATCGGCCGGTCGGACCTGGTGGTGGTGGAGGGCCTCCACGCCCTGAACCCCGTTTTTACCCGGGAGCTGCCCGAGGGCTCCTGCGTGAAGCTGTACGTCAGCGTGAAGCAGCGCATCAAAGACGCCAACGGCGAGGTCATGTCCCCCATGGATTTGCGGCTGGTGCGGCGCATTGTGCGGGACGTGAAGTTCCGGGGCACCCCGGCGGAGGGTACCCTGGCCATGTGGGACACGGTGGAGGCGGGGGAGGACCGGTACATCCGGCCCTACCGGCTGTCTGCCGACTACACGGTGAATTCCATCCACCTTTACGAGCCCTGCGTGCTGCGCACCGTGGCCATCCCCCTGTTGCGGGAGATCGCCGAGGACAGCCCCTATTACCGCAAGGCCCGGGAGCTGGAAGCCCGCCTGATGCGGTTTGAGCCCCTGGACCCCTCCCTGGTGCCGGAGCGCTCTATGCTGCGGGAGTTTTTGGGGCCCTGAGAAGGGGTAAATTTTGTGGTACTGGATAAAAAGTAAGGGAATTGTAAGCGATTTGAAAGGCAAAATGCTTTGACTTTTTCCAAAAATCCGGTATAATGGAAGCAAGAGAAACGGGACGAACCCATTTCTAACACACTGGACTCTTGAAAAGGAGGAACGAAGATCATGGGAATTCTTGACGATGTGGTCGTTAACGCGAAATCTGCGGCAGAGGCCGTGGGCAAAAAGGCCGGGCAGCTGGTAGACGTGTCCAAGCTGCGCATCAACCTGGCGGAGCTCAACGCCGAGATCAGCAAGCGGTACGAGGCCCTGGGCGAGTACGTCTACGAGGCCTGCCGGGAGCAGCTGGCCGAGGACGCCGAGGCCGTGGGCAAGATGGCGGAGATCGATGAGCTCATCGCCCAGCAGGCCGCGGTGGCCAAGGAGCTCAGCGACAAGCAGAACAAGGTGACCTGCCCCACCTGCGGCAAGCAGAGCGCTGTGGGCACCCGGTACTGCAGCAACTGCGGCACCAAGCTCACCGAGGAGTAAACCCGAAAAAAAGGGAGCTGCCAGATGGCAGCTCCACTTTTTTTGCCTATAGGTCGTCGATCTTCATCTTCTCCAGCTCTTTTTCCCGGTCCTGCTGCTGCACCTGGCGGCGGAACTCCTCCCGGCGCTTTTTCTCCCGCCGGCGCAGCACCAGCACCACGGCGATGACGATACCGGCGAGGAGCAGGAACCACAGGAAGTACACCAGCAGCATTGTCACTAGGTTGGGGATGGCACTCATTTTTCACCGTCTCCTCTCTGTTTTTTATATTCGCCGATGAGCAGCTTAGCCGTGTCGAAATCCAGTTTGTCGTTGAGGGCCAGGCGCTTGACCAGGGTGATGAAGGGGTCCCCGGCGTGCTCGTCCCCCAGCCGGACCTTCTGGATGAGCCGGTCCAGCCGGAGCCGCACCGTGGGGTAGGTGACCCCGTACAGCCCGGCGATCTCCTTCAGGGAGCCGGAGCACAGCAGGAAGTTTTTGAGGAACGCCACATCCTCCTCCTCCAGGTCCGCCATCCAGCCCGGCACCACGTTGATGGCCATGGGAAACCCTCCTTTCTTTCACTATCTTAAATATACACTTTAATAATAATAAAGTCAAGACGAAAATATAAGTTTAAGAAAGTTGTAAAGAAGGGGCGCCGTCATGCTCCCCCGGCAGTCTCACATAGATATGAGGTACGGAGAAACACGGGGGGATGGTGGATGTGAGGAAACAGCACAGGGCCGGGGACAGGGGCGGGAACCGCCAGAGCTTTTTGTACGGGGCGCTGCTCCTCACCGCGGGGATGGCGGTGGTGAAGGTGATCGGTGCCCTGTTCAAGGTGCCCCTCCAGCGGGTGGTGGGGGAGTACGGCATGGGGGTGTTCCACGTGGCCTACAGCTTCTACGGCCCGGTGTTCAGCCTGGCCACGGCGGGGTTCCCGGTGGCGGTGTCCCGGCTGGTGTCAGAGAGTGCCTCTCTGGGCCGCTGGAACGACGTGCGCCTGGTGCGGCGCGCCGCCATGCCCCTGTTTTTGGGGGTGGGCGTTGGAGGGATGGCGCTCATCACCCTGGCAGCGCCCTGGTACTGCCGCACTGTCATCGGCGACCCCAACGCCCTGTACGCCATGGTGGCCCTGGCCCCGGCCATTCTCTTCGCCTGCGTGGGGGCGGTGTACCGGGGCTATTACGAGGGCCTGCGGGACATGGCCCCCACCGCGGTGTCCCAGATTGTGGAGGCGCTGGTGAAGCTGGTGGTGGGCCTGGGCGGGGCATTGGCCGCCGCCCAGCTGGGGGAGGCGGCCTACGCCCGCACCGGCAGGGTGCTGGGGCTGGCCCCGGCCTCCCCCGGCGACGCTTCGCTGCTGGTTTTGTCCCTGGCGGCGGCCGGTGGAGTGGCGGGGGTGGCCTGCGGGGCCGGGGTGTCCACCCTGTACCTGTGGCTGCGGGGGCGCCGGGGGGACGGCATCACCTTGGCCATGCTCCGCGGCGCCCCCCGGCCCGCCGGGAAGAAAGCCGCGCGCCGGCGGCTTTGGAAAATCACCCTGCCGGTGGCGGCGGGGTCTATCCTCCTCAACGCGGCGGGGCTGGTGGACGCCGCCTTCCTCCAGGGGCGGCTGGCCGCCCTGCTGGAGCGGGACCCCCAGGGCCTGCTGGCCGCCTGCCCGGGGATGATTCCGGAGGCGTACCTGCGGCAGCCCCAGGCGCTGCCCACCTTCCTCTACGGCTGCTACACCATGGCCCTCACCCTGTACCTGCTGGTGCCGGCCATCACCCAGGCCTTTGGGGTGAGCGCCCTGCCCGCGGTGACCCAGGCCTGGGCCCGGGGGAACAAGGGGGAGCTGGCGGCCCGCATGGCCTCGGTGCTGCGGGTGACGGCCCTGTTCTGCTTCCCGGCGGGGGTGGGGCTCAGCGCGCTGGCGGGGCCGGTGACCCGGCTGCTGTACGGGGACAGCCAGTCCTGGCCCATCACCGCCAGGGCTTTGGGGCTGCTGGGGCTGGCCTCCCTGGCCGCGGCCATGAGCACCCCCCTCTCCAGCATGCTCCAGGCGGTGGGCCGGGCCGACCTGCCGGTGAAGCTGCTGCCCGCCGCCCTGGCCATCAAGCTGGGGGTGAACTGGTGGCTGTGCGCCATCCCCCAGGTGAATATCCTGGGGGCCGCGGCGGGGACCCTCTGCTGCTATCTGTTTTTGACGGCGGCCCAGCTGTGGTGTCTGCGGCGGGCCGCTGGGGTGGAGCTGTCCCCTGTGAAGCTGTTCGCCAAGCCCCTGGCCAGCGCCCTGGTGTGCGGCTGCGCCGCCCGGCTGGCCTATGGACTTTTGGGGCGGGTTTTGTCAGGATCTTCCTGGGCCGAAGGCCTCCGCGTGGGGGGGTCTGTGGCCGCCGGGGCCCTGGTTTATCTGGCTGGGCTGCTGATTTTGCGCAGTATTGCGAAAAACGACCTTTTTATGCTGCCCCAGGGACAAAAAATTGCAAAAATGCTTGAAAAACAGGGATGGATATGATATGATTGCAAATGCTATAGGCTTTGGCGGCAGAGGCCGCAGGAGCATTTGTAATCTCAAGCGGCTGGCCGGTGCCCGGCACAGGCGGCGCCGCAATAATTTTTGGAGGTAGTCCTACAATGAACAAATCCGAATTGATCGCTGAAGTCGCCCTCAAGGCTGAACTTACCAAGAAAGACGCTGACGCCGCTGTGAACGCTGTCATCGATGCCATTACCGATTCCCTGAAGAAGGGCGACAAGGTCCAGCTGGTGGGCTTTGGCACCTTCGAGGTCCGCGAGCGCGGCGCCCGTACCGGCCGTGATCCCCGCACCAACAAGGAGATCAAGATCCCCGCTTCCAAGGCCCCTGCTTTTAAGGCTGGCAAGGCCCTGAAGGACACGGTCAACGGCAAGTAAGATTTGATTTAGATAGGTCCTGCGGCGGGTCCGGAGTTTTCCGGGCCCGCTTTTCCATAGGCGGGGCCGCCGGAAAAGGAGAGGAATACCATGCGGTTGGATAAGTATTTGAAGGTCTCCCGGATCATCAAGCGCAGGACCGTGGCCAACGAGGCCTGCGACGCGGGCCGGGTGCTGGTCAACGGCAAGCAGGCCCGGGCCTCCTACGATGTGAAGGAGGGGGACGTGCTGGAGCTGCAGCTGGGGGAGCGCACCCTGAAGGCCCAGGTCCTCAGCGTGACGGAGTACGCGAAAAAAGAGCAGGCGGGGGACATGTACCGCCTGATTGAGGAATAACCTAGTCTGGGCCCCGCATATCCCTTGGGTAGGACCGGGGCCGCCGCGCCCCGGAAAAGGGAGGCACGCTTATGGCAGAGGGGCAGAAACCAGGGGGCGGGCACCGGCTCACGCTGGAGGGGCGGGGGAAGCTCACCGCTACCGGCATACGGCGGGTGGATTTTTTCAGCGACGAGCAGGTCGCCGCCCAGACGGACCTGGGGCAGCTGAACATCAAAGGGGAGGGCCTGCACATCGAGGCCCTCAGCGCTGACACCGGCGACATGCTGGTCACCGGCAAGGTGGCGGCGGTGTCCTACAGCGAGGGGGGCCAGGCCCTGTCCCTGCTGGGCAGGCTGTTCCGATGACCGGCGGGCTGGTCCCCGCGGGGGTGTTCTGCCTGGCGGCAGGGGCGGCCTTGGGCTGCCTCTTTTTGCTGTGCAAGGCCCTGCGGTTGGCGCTGGGGCTGGGCCCCTGGGCCACCGCCCTGGTGGATGTGCTCTTCTGCCTGGTGTGCGGGGCGGTGTCGTTCCTGTGCGCCCTGGCGGTGGATCAGGGCAGGCTGCGGCTGTTCCAGGCTGTTTTCCAAGGGCTGGGGGCCTGGGCCGCCATCGCCGGGCTGGACCCCTTGGCCGCCGGAGCGGCCCGGGCGGCAAAAGGTTTTTTCCGGCGAGGGAGGGCGGTCCTTCGGGAGGGAAAGGCCTTTGGGCTGGGACATTCCCCCGCAGGGGCGGGGCAGGGGTCGAAAAACCGAAAAAAATTTAGAGAAAAGCCGGAAAAAGCGAAAAAAAAGACTTGAAAAACTTATGTAGACTAGTATATACTATGTTTATTAGACCAGTCGCGACTGGGGAACGGGAGAGAGGTGCGCGCTTTGCGAGAGCTGAAGCTGGTGGAGAAATACAAGGGAAGCCTGCTGCTGCGGTTCGCCGTCATCGTGCTGGCGGTGTTCGTGGTGGTCTCCCTCATCGCCCAGCAGCGGCAGATCGCAGAGAAGCGGGAGGACCTGCAGACGCTGCAGGCCCAGCTCGCCACCCAGAACGTGAAGAACGAGGAGCTCCAGGAATCCCTGAAGGACGAGGAAGGCCTGCGGGATTACGCGGAGAAAAAAGCCCGGGAGGAGCTGAACTACGCCAAGCCCGGGGAGCGGGTGTTCGTGGACGCCGGGGCCAACGACTGAGAGGGGATGTTATCCCGGGGCCGCAGGTATGATTTGGGCACTTCTAATTCGTTTCGGCACAGCCGAGGAGGATTTTTCTTTTTATGCAGCTTGAGGTTGGACAGATCTATGAGGGGAAAGTAACGGGCATCACCAAATTCGGGGCCTTCATCAGCTTCGAAAACGGGCAGACGGGCATGGTGCACATCTCCGAGGTGGCGCCCACGTTCGTCAACGAGATCAAGGACTTCGTCACCGAGGGGCAGACCGTAAAGGTGAAGGTGCTGGCCATCAGCGAGGAGGGGAAGATCAGCCTGTCCATCAAGAAGGCGCTTCCCGAGGACCAGCAGCGCAGGCCCCAGCGCCGCCAGGAGGGCGGCCGCGGCGGGAACCGGGAGCGGCAGCCCCGGGCGCCCCGTCCCGTGCCCCAGCCCAGCCAGGGCCGGCCCGGTGACTTTGAGTGGCAGAGCCGCCGCAACGACAGCGGCAGCTTCGAGGACATGATGTCCCGCTTCAAGCAGACCAGCGACGAGAAGATGTCCGACCTGAAACGGGCGGGCAACGAGTTCCGCCGGGGCTATTCCCGCCGGGGCCAGCAGAAATAACACATTGGACAGCATGGAGCCTTTCCGCGCCCTGGCGGGCCCGGAGGGCTTTTTTTGCAGAAAGGGAGGACCAGGATGAGGGAGATCGCAGCCCAGGAGATCACCGATGTTATCGAGGAGCTGTGCGTAGAGGCCAACCGGGTGCTGCCCGCCGATCTGGAGCGTTTGATCGGCGAGCGGGCCGGGGAGGAGACAGGGGAGCCGGCCCGGGCCATCCTCTGCGACCTGTGCCGGAATCTGGACGCCGCCAGGGAGATGGCCATCCCCATCTGCCAGGATACGGGCATGGCGGTGGTCTTTGCTGAAGTGGGGCAGGAGGTCCATATCCAGGGGGACTTTGAGGCCGCCGTGAACGAAGGGGTGCGCAGGGGCTATGTGGACGGCCTGCTGCGGTGCTCGGTGGTGCAGGACCCCCTGCGCCGGGGCAACACCGGGGACAACACCCCGGCCATCCTCCACACCCGGCTGGTGCCCGGGGACAGGCTGACCCTCACCGTGGCCCCCAAGGGCTTTGGCAGTGAGAACATGAGCCGCCTGAAGATGTTTACCCCCGCCGCCTCGCCGGAGGACATCGTGGCCTTTGTGGGGGAGACGGTGGAGTTGGCTGGCGCCAACCCCTGCCCGCCCATTGTGCTGGGGGTGGGCATCGGCGGCGATTTCGAGCTGTGCGCCATGCTGGCGAAAAAGGCCCTGTGCCGTGACGTGAGCCTGCGCAACCCGGACCCCTACTACGCCGCGCTGGAGGAGCGGATGCTGGCCGCCGCCAACGCCACCGGGGTGGGGCCCCAGGGCTTTGGCGGAGACACCACCTGCCTGGCGGTGAATATCGAGGCCTACCCCACCCACATCGCCGGGCTGCCGGTGGCGGTGAACGTGGGCTGCCACGTCACCCGGCATAAGACGGTGGTGCTGTGATTTTTTGGCAAGAAGCTCACTAATTTCTTCAGATATTCCTTGCAAAATTTTAGATAGGATGCTATACTATAGACAAGAGGCCACCATGGCCTCCCAGGGCGCCCCAAAAGCTGGGGAGGCCGAGGGGATGCCCGGAAAATCTGACGAAAGGAAAGGGCCTGCCCAGAAAGGGCACGGAGCCCGGGCAGGCGGGTGCATGCCATGAAGATCACGATCGTCGGCAGGAAAGTCAACCTGAAGAACCATTTCAAGGAGCTGGCGGAGAAAAAGCTCTCCAAATTCGACCGCATCTTCGACGAGGACGCCGAGGCCACCGTCACTGTGACGGTGGAGCGCAACCGCCAGACTGTGGAGATAACCATCAAGCAGCGTGGGATGATCTACCGGGCCGAGGAGACCTCCCTGGAGATGAACGAGGCCCTGGACCATGTGATCTCCGCCTTGGGCCGGCAGATCCGCCGGAACAAGACGAAGCTGGAGCGGGCCAAAAAGGTGGCCCCCGACATCGACTTCCCCGATGCGCTGTACGAGGAGCCGGACGAGGAGTACCACGTGGTGCGCACCAAGCGCTTCTTCGTGCGGGTGATGACCCCGGAGGAGGCCATCCTTCAGATGAACCTGCTGGACCACGAGTTCTTTATGTTCCGGGACGACGAGAGCGGGGAGATCAACGTGGTGTACCGCCGCAAGGACGGGGACTACGGCCTGCTGGTGCCGGAAGGCAAGTGACAAGTGAAACCCATGTGGGGCGCTGCGGCTGTGGGCTGGCGGCGCCCCTGCCTGTCCCGGGTGTTTTCTTTTTCCCGGGGATGTGGTATAGTAGGAGAAGATTTCTGCATGGAAACGAGGAGGGCTTATGGAAGGATGGACATACTGCGTCCCCTGCCTGATGGGGATAGAGGGCTTGGCGGCGGAGGAGCTGCGGGAGCTGGGGTGTGAAAACGTCCGGGCGGAAAACGGCCGGGTGCTGTTCGCCGGCGGGGCGGAGCTGCTGGCCAGGGTCAACCTGGGCAGCTGGTTCGGGGAGCGGGTGCTCTTGCTGCTGGGGGAGTTCCCCGCCCGCTCCTTTGAGGAGCTGTTCCAGGGTGTGAGGGCCCTACCTTGGGAGGCCCTTTTGGGGAAGGAGGACGCCTTCCCTGTGTCGGGGAGCAGCCTCTCCAGCCAGCTCCACAGCGTGCCGGACTGCCAGGCCATCATCAAAAAAGCCATTGTGGAGCGGCTGAAGGGGAAGTACCGCCTCTCCTGGTTCCCGGAGACCGGGCCCCTGCACCGGGTGCGGTTCCGCATTTTGAAGGATAAGGTGAGCCTGATGGTGGACACCAGCGGGGAGGGCCTCCACAAGCGGGGGTACCGGCGGGAGTCCAACCTGGCCCCTATGAAGGAGACCCTGGCCGCGGCCCTGTGCAAGCTGGCCCGGGTGCGGCCCGACGGGAATTTCATCGACCCCTTCTGCGGCTCGGGCACGCTGCTCATCGAGGCGGCGCTGCTGGCGGGGAACATCGCCCCCGGCCTGCGCCGGAGCTTCCAGGCGGAGAGCTGGCGGGACGCGGACCCCCAGGTGTGGCGGCGGGAGCGGGAGCGTGCCCAGGACCTGGAGCGTAGGGACATAACCTTTACCGCCACCGGCTACGACATCGACCCGGCAGCGGCGGCCCTCACCCTGGAGAACGCCCAAAAGGCCGGGGTGGCCGCCTGGGTGAGGGCCTGGGTGCGGGACATCCGGGACTTCCGGGAGGAGGGACCCTACGGCTGCGTGGTGTGCAACCCGCCCTACGGGGAGCGGCTGCTGGACGGGGAAGAGGCCCGGCGGCTCATCCAGGTGATGGGGCAGGTGTTCCAGCCCCGGCGGGGGTGGAGCTACGGCGTCATCACCCCGGAACCGGAGTTCGAGAAGCTCTACGGCAGGCGGGCGGATAAGCGCCGGAAGCTGTACAACGGCATGATCCCCTGCCAGTTCTACCAGTACTTCAAGGCGGAAACGGGGGCGAGGCGGTGAAGATCCTCCATAGGCTGCGGGGGGAGATGGAGACCCCCCGGCTGTTCTTGCGCCGGTGGAAGCCCCTGGACTTCCAGGCGTTCCTCCGCTTTGCCGGGGACCCGGAGGTGATGCTCCCCGCAGGGTCGAAGCCGGCCCAGGGCCTGCAGGAGGCGGAGACCCAGTTCCATCGGGCCCTGCGGGACGAGGGCTGCTACGCCATGGTGCTGAAGGGCACTGGGGAGCCTATCGGGAAAATCAAATTCCAGGAGGACCTGCGGCGGTTCCGGGTGAACAGCCTGTCCATCGGCTACGAGCTGGCCCGGGGCTACTGGGGCCGGGGCCTGATGGCCGAGGCCCTTTCCGCCATGGTGGGAGAGGCCTTCCGGCGCCGGGGAGTGGAGGTGCTGGCCATCAGCCATTTCGCCCAGAACCAGCGGTCCCGGCGGGTCATCGAGAAGTGCGGCTTCCGCTATGAGGGCACCATCCTCCGGGGCTTCCACCGCTTCGACGGCCAGGTGTTCGACGACGTGTGCTACTCCATCACCCGGGAGGAGTACTTCGCCCATCCGGAGCGGTATGAAGTCCCCGTAAGAAACAGGAAAGAAACCGACAGCAACGGGTAAGGCTTTCGCAAAGAAATATTCAGACCCCTCTGGTACACTGTGGCTGTACCCGAGAGGGCCTGATTTTTTGAGGAGAGGAAGCTGAACCCTATGAAAAAACTGCTGTTTGCCGCCGCTGCCGCCCTGGTGCTGGCCACGGGTCTTTCCGCCTGCCAGACCGTGGTGGTCCAGGAGTCCGCCGGGGAGGAGGACCTGACCCTGCGGGTAGTGTGCCAAAGCCCGGAGGTGTACCAGCTCTACTACACCCTGTACCTGGACGGGGAGGAGTACTGCCAGGGGGGCTGGGGTGACATAGACGGCGCCCCTTTGACCGCCCAGTCGGACCTGACCGCCCTGTTCCCCCAGGGGTATTTCGAGGGCAGGGACCTTTCCGGCCTGGCGGTGGACCTCTCCCCCTACGGGGAGGGGGATACCCGGGAGATTGCCACCACCCCGCCGGTGGAGCTCCACGCCCAGTACGGCGGCAGTTATACCATCCTGTTTACCGGGGATGAGGAGCAGGGCTTTACGGCCCAGGTGCAAGAGGAATAACAGCGCCCCCCGGCTTTGGCTGGGGGGGCATCTTTATGAAGAAAATGTTAAAAGTAAAATTTTTCAAAAAAGCCCCTTGACTTTACCTGACTTTGTAGCTACAATAAGTTTAGCACTCAGGAAGAGTGAGTGCTAAATCGAGTAAATCTTTCTTTTTCGTGCGGTATCCGCACGGTTTTAGCGCTCCTCCCCGGGGGCGCGAAAACGATATTTTCGGGGAGAAAGGAACGGCCCCCCAGCGACTATAATACAGGGGCCCAAGGTGTATGTATTATGACGATCAAACCACTTCTGGACAGAGTGCTCATCAAGGCGGAAGAGGCGGAAGAGACCACCAAGAGCGGCATCGTGCTGGCCGCTAAGTCTCAGGAGAAGCCCCAGATCGCCCGTGTGGTGGCGGTTGGCCCCGGCGGCGAGGTGGACGGCAAAGAGGTGAAGATGTACCTGAAGGTAGGCGACCG
The DNA here is from genome assembly GCA_019112625.1 of Candidatus Acutalibacter stercorigallinarum. Lineage (GTDB taxonomy): Bacteria > Bacillota > Clostridia > Oscillospirales > Acutalibacteraceae > Acutalibacter > Acutalibacter stercorigallinarum. Next base: position 30,891 of record DXIW01000044.1, read on the forward strand.
GGTCATCTCCGCCAAGTACAGCGGCACCGAGGTGAAGATCGACGGCGAGGAGTACACCATCGTCAAGCAGTCCGACATCCTGGCTGTAGTCGAGTAACGATAGTCCTTGTTTTGTGTTCGTAAATCAACCCAGTAGAGAAAGGATCGAGTTATATTATGGCTAAGAAAATCATCTACGGCGAGGACGCCCGCAAGGCCCTCCTGGCCGGTGTAAACCAGCTGGCGGATACGGTAAAGATCACCCTGGGGCCCAAGGGCCGCAACGTGGTGCTGGATAAGAAGTTCGGCGCCCCCCTCATCACCAACGACGGCGTGACCATCGCCAAGGAAGTGGAGCTGGAGGACCCCTTTGAGAACATGGGCGCCCAGCTGGTAAAGGAAGTGGCCACCAAGACCAACGACGTGGCCGGCGACGGCACCACCACCGCCACCCTGCTGGCCCAGGCCCTGGTCCGGGAGGGCATGAAGAACGTCACCGCCGGCGCCAACCCCATGGTGCTGCGCAAGGGCGTGCAGAAGGCCACCGAGGTGGCTGTGGACGCCATCGAGAAGAACTCCCACAAGGTCTCCGGCACCAAAGACATCGCCCGGGTAGCCGCTGTGTCCTCCTCCAGCGATGAGATCGGCCAGCTGATCGCCGACGCCATGGAGAAGGTCACCGCCGACGGCGTCATCACCGTGGAGGAGTCCAAGACCGCCGAGACCTACAGCGAGGTGGTCGAGGGCATGATGTTCGACCGGGGCTACGTCACCCCCTACATGGCTACCGATACCGACAAGATGGTGGCCGAGCTGGACGATCCCTATATTCTCATCACCGATAAGAAGATCTCCAACATCCAGGAGATCCTGCCCCTGCTGGAGCAGGTGGTACAGTCCGGCAAGAAGCTGCTCATTATTGCCGAGGACATTGAGGGCGAGGCCCTGACCACCCTGATCCTCAACAAGCTGCGGGGCACCTTCACCTGCGTGGCTGTCAAGGCCCCCGGCTTCGGCGACCGCCGCAAGGAGATGCTCATCGACATCGCCACCCTCACCGGCGGCCAGGTCATCAGCGAGGAGCTGGGCCTGGAGCTGAAGGACACCCAGCTCTCCCAGCTGGGCCGTGCCCGCCAGGTCAAGGTGGATAAGGAGAACACCATCATCGTGGACGGCGCTGGCGACAGCGAGGAGATCAAGTCCCGCGTCAACCAGATCCGCGCCCAGATTGAGACCACCGCTTCCGATTTCGACCGGGAGAAGCTCCAGGAGCGCCTGGCCAAGCTGGCCGGCGGCGTGGCCGTCATCAAGGTGGGCGCCGCTACCGAGATCGAGATGAAGGAGAAGAAGCTGCGCATCGAGGACGCCCTGGCCGCCACCAAGGCCGCTGTGGAAGAGGGCATCGTGGCCGGCGGCGGCACCGCCCTCATCGACGCCATCCCCGCGGTGAAGGCCTATGTGGAGTCCGCCGAGGGCGACGAAAAGACCGGCGCCGCCATCGTGCTGAAGGCCCTGGAGGAGCCCGTCCGCCAGATCGCCATCAACGCCGGCATCGAGGGCTCCGTCATCGTGGAGCAGCTGAAGAACGACGACAAGGTGGGCTTCGGCTACAACGCCCTCACCGGCGAGTTCCAGGATATGATCGACGCCGGGATCGTGGACCCCACCAAGGTGACCCGTTCCGCCCTGCAGAACGCCTCCTCTGTGGCCGCCACCATCCTGACCACCGAGAGCCTGGTGGCCGACATCAAAGAGCCCGCCCCCGCGGCCCCCGCTGCCGGCGGCGACATGGGCGGCATGTACTAAGCCATAAAACAGCAGAACAGCTGGCAAGGCCGGCGCTCCCCGGAGCGCCGGCCTTTTGTGTGCGGAAAGGAAAAGAATCCCCGGGATTTCTGTTCCCGCTCTTGCGCTTTTTGGCGATCCATTGTATAATTTGGGGTACGGTATCCGGTATTTCCAAAGAATGGAGGAGTCGACCATGCCCTTTATCGACGTAAAAGTGAGCTGCCCCCTGGAGAGAGCCCAGGAGCTGAGCCTGAAAGCGGAGCTGGGGAAGGCCATCACTCTGATCCCCGGCAAGGGTGAGGGCAGCCTGATGGTGCAGTTTGCCGACAACTGCCGCCTGTGGTTCGGCGGGGCGCAGGACGGCCCCATCGCCATGGTGAACGTGATGCTGTACGGTTCCGCCAGCGGTGAGAGCTGTGAGAAGTTCTCCCAGGCGGTCATCCCCCTGTTCCAGCGGGAGCTGGGGGCCAGCCACGTGTACCTGAAATTCGAGGAAGTCCCCCACTGGTATTGGAATTGACCAGGTGAAAGCGCGCAGCCTACCCTTGCGCGCTTTTCTTTCTGCCAGGAAAAATCACACAAAAAGGAGCGTATGCGATATGAGTAAGAAAGTAGCAGTGATCATGGGCAGCGACAGCGATCTGCCGGTGGTGGCCCCTGCCATCAAGCGGCTGAAGGCCTTCGGCATCCCGGTAGAGGCCCGGGTGATGAGCGCCCACCGCACCCCCGAGGCGGCGGCGGAGTTCTCCAAAACCGCCAGGGACCAGGGCTTCGGCGTCATCATCGCCGCGGCGGGGAAGGCCGCCCACCTGGCCGGCGTGCTGGCCGCCCACACCACCCTGCCGGTCATCGGCATCCCGGTGAAGTCCTCCACCTTGGACGGCCTGGACGCCCTGCTGGCCACCGTGCAGATGCCCTCCGGCATCCCCGTGGCCACCGTGGCCATCGACGGCGCGGACAACGCCGCCATCCTGGCCTGCCAGATGCTGGCCCTCTCCGACGAGGGGCTGGCCGGGCAGCTGACCCAGATGAAGCAGGACATGGTAGAGGGCGTGGCCAAGAAGAACGCCGCCCTCCAGGAAAAGATCGCCGAGCTGTAAAGGGGAGCAGAGCACATGAAAAAGACGATCCTGCGCAAGTACGCCAGGCTGGCGGTGCGCAAAGGCGTGAATCTGAAGAAGGGCCAGGGCTGTGCCATCTACGCCCAGGTGGAGCAGCACGAGTTCGCCGAGATGGTGGCCGAGGAGGCCTACCGGGCCGGGGCCAAGTGGGTGCAGGTGTTCTGGCAGGACCAGGCCGTGCGCAAGCTGGACCTGCGCCACCAGACCGTGACCCAGCTCTCCAGGGTGGAGGAGTGGGAGAAGGTGCAGCAGCAGATGTTCGTGGACCAGCTGCCCGCCCGCATCCACATCTCCTCCGAGGACCCGGACGGCCTGAAGGGCGTCAGCGTGCCCAAGATGCAGAAGGCCCAGGCCGCCCGCAGCACCGTGCTGCGGCCCTACCGGAAGGCTATCGACAACAAGCACCAGTGGACCATCATCGCCGTGCCCAGCAAAAAGTGGGCCAAAAAGGTGTTCCCCGGGGTGCGGGCCAGCGTGGCCGAGGAGAAGCTGTGGGAGGCCATCCTCCAGACGGTGCGGGTGACCCCGGACAACGACCCCGAGGCCGCCTGGGACCAGCACAACGCCACCCTCCAGGAGAAGAGCGGGAAGCTCAACGCCCTGGACCTGGACTACCTCCACTACACCGCCCCCAACGGCACCGACTTCAAGTGCTGGCTCATCCCCGGCGCCAAGTGGGAGGGCGGCGGCGCTACGATTCTGGACGGCACCTTCTACAACCCCAACATGCCCACGGAAGAGGTGTTCACCTCCCCCTTAAAGGGCAAGTGCGAGGGGACTTTGGTCTCCACCATGCCCCTGTCCTACCAGGGGAACCTGATCGACCAGTTCTCCATCACCTTCGAGAACGGCCGGGCCGTGTCCTGCAAGGCCCAGCAGGGCCAGGAGCTTCTGGAGAAGATGCTCCACATGGACGAGGGCGCCTCCATGCTGGGAGAGCTGGCCCTGGTGCCCCACGACTCCCCGGTGTCCAACACGGGCATCCTGTTCTACAACACCCTGTTCGATGAGAACGCCGCCTGCCACGTGGCCCTGGGCTTCGGCTTCCCCGAGTGCGTGGAGGGCTTCGAGTCCATGACCGACCAGGAGCTCCAGGAGAAGGGCGTCAACGACTCCATCATCCATGTGGACTTTATGATCGGCAGCAAGGACCTGGACATCACCGGCTATACCCGGGACGGGAAAGCCGTGCAGATCTTCAAAAACGGCAACTGGGCCATATAAAGGAGGACTCCCATGAGCGAGGAAAAGAATTTGACCAGCTACAGCGACAGCTACAAGGCCGCGGGCGTGGACGTGACCGCGGGGTACGAGTCGGTAGAGCTGATGAAGAAGCACGTGAAGCGCACGGTGATCCCCGGGGTGGTGTCTGGTATCGGCGGGTTCGGCGGCCTGTTCGCCCCGGACCTTACCGGCATGGAGGAGCCGGTGCTGGTCTCCGGCACCGACGGCGTGGGCACCAAGCTGAAGATCGCCATGCTGCTTAATAAGCACGACACCATCGGCATCGACGCGGTGGCCATGTGCGTCAACGACGTGGTGTGCTGCGGCGCCAAGCCCCTGTTCTTTTTGGACTACATCGCCTGCGGCAAAAACTACCCGGAGAAGATCGCCGCCATCGTGGCCGGCGTGGCCGAGGGCTGCGTCCAGTCCGGCTGCGCCCTCATCGGCGGGGAGACCGCTGAGCACCCGGGCATGATGCCCGCCGACGACTATGACCTGGCGGGCTTTACCGTGGGCGTGGTGGACAAGAAGAAGATTGTGGACGGCTCCCGCCTTCAGGCCGGGGACGTGCTCATCGGCGTCAGGTCCTCCGGCGTGCACTCCAACGGGTTCTCCCTGGTGCGGAAGGTGTTCGGCATCGGCGAGGACGACGGGAAGAACAAGGAGATCGTGAACACCTATTACGACGAGCTGGGCGCCACCCTGGGGGAGGCCCTGCTCACCCCCACCCGCATCTACGTAAAGCCCCTGCTGGCCGCCATGGAGAAGGCGGACATCAAGGCCGTGTCCCATATCACCGGCGGCGGGTTCTACGAGAACATCCCCCGTATGATGAAGGAGGGCCTTACCGCCAAGGTGGAGAAGGCCAAGGTGCCGGTGCTGCCTATTTTCGAGCTCATCCAAAAGACCGGCAATATCCCCGAGCGGGATATGTATAACACCTTCAACATGGGCGTCGGGCTGTGCGTGGCCGTGTCCAAGGACACCGCCCAGGCCGCTGTGGAGGCCTTCCAGGCCGCCGGGGAGGAGGCCGTCCTCCTGGGCGAGGTGGTGGAAGGCAGCGAGGGGGTCGTGCTGTGGTAAGCATCGGCGTGCTGGTGTCCGGCGGGGGCACTAACCTGCAAAAGCTCATCGACGCCCAGCAGGCGGGGAACATCCCCAACGGCAAACTGCGGGTGGTCATCGCCAGCCGCCCCGACGCCTACGCCCTGGAGCGGGCCAGGCAGGCGGGCATCGAGGCCATCACCCTGGCCCGGAAGGACTACCCGGACGTGTACACCTACAGCCAGGCCCTGGCCGACGCCCTGAAAGAGCGGGGGGTGGAGCTGGTGGTGCTGGCCGGGTTCCTTACCATCACCGGGGACAACTTCGTAAAGGCCTTCCCCAACCGCATTTTGAACGTCCACCCGGCGCTGCTGCCCGCCTTTGGGGGCAAGGGGTACTACGGGCTCCATGTCCACGAGGCGGTGCTGAAGCGGGGGGTAAAAGTCACCGGGGCCACGGTGCACTTCGTCAATGAGATCTGCGACGCCGGGCCCATCATCCTCCAGAAGGCCGTGGAGGTGAAGGAGGGGGACACCCCGGAAGTGCTGCAGAAGCGGGTGATGGAGCAGGCCGAGTGGCAGCTGCTGCCCCAGGCCGTGTCCCTGTTCTGCCAGGGCAAGCTGTCCGTAGAGGACGGCGTGGTGCATATTTCGGAATAAACCATCCGTTCAGAGAGGAGCATCGCTATGAAACCAGTGGATCTTAACCAGGAGCTGCGGGGCAACGCCTACCCCGGCCGGGGCATCGTCATCGGCAAAAGCCAGGACGGCGGGTGCGCCGTGGTGGCCTATTTCATCATGGGCCGCAGCGTGAACAGCCGCAACCGCGTTTTCGCCGAGGAGCCTGACGGCATCCGCACCGAGGCCGCCGACCCCGCCAAAATGGAGGACCCCAGCCTCATCATCTACCACCCGGTGCGGCAGATTGGCCGGGGGCTCATCGTCACCAACGGCGACCAGACCGACACCATCCGGGACTTTTTGGAGAAGGGCCTCCCCTTCGAGCAGGCCCTGCGCACCCGGGAGTTCGAGCCCGACGGCCCCAACTGGACCCCCCGCATCTCCGGGCTTTTAAGCCCCGACGGCAGCTACAAGTTGTCCATCCTGAAGGCCGCCGACGAGGCCGGCACCGCCTGCCTGCGCCAGACCTTCGAGTACCCGGGCCAGGCGGGCCTGGGCCACTTCCTCCACACCTATCAGTGCGACGGCAGCCCCATCCCCTCCTTCGAGGGGGAGCCCACCCCCGTCACCATCGAAGGGGACATCGACGCTTTTACCACCAGCCTGTGGGAGAGCCTGAACCAGGACAACAAGGTCTCCCTGTTTGTCCGGTATATTGACCTGGCCACCGGCCAGGCCCAGACCAGGATCGTCAACAAGAATCAGTAAGGGAAAGGATGGAACAGTGATGGCCAACGAACTCACTTTGAAATACGGTTGCAACCCCAACCAGAAGCCCTCCAGGATCTTTATGAAGGACGGCGGCGAGCTGCCTGTCACCGTCTTAAACGGCAAGCCCGGGTATATCAACTTCCTGGACGCCCTGAACAGCTGGCAGCTGGTCAAGGAGCTGAAGGAGGCCACCGGCCTGCCTGCCGCCGCCTCCTTTAAGCACGTGAGCCCTGCGGGCGCCGCGGTGTACGTGCCCCTGTCCGACACCCTGAAGAAGATCTACTTCGTGGACGACCTGGAGCTGAGCCCTCTGGCCAGCGCCTACGCCGCCGCCCGGGGCGCGGACCGCATGTCCTCCTACGGGGACTGGGCCGCCCTCTCCGACGTGTGCGACAAGGAGACCGCCCTGCTGTTGAAGCGGGAGGTGTCCGACGGCGTCATCGCCCCCGGCTACACCGACGAGGCATTGGCCATCCTGAAGGAGAAGCGCAAGGGCGGCTACAACGTGGTGCAGATCGACCCCGCTTACAGGCCCGCCCCGGTGGAGCACAAGGACGTGTTCGGCGTCACCTTCGAGCAGGGGAGAAACGAGCTGAAGATCGACGAGAGCCTGCTCTCTAACCTGCCCACCCAGAACAAGACCCTCACCCCCGAGGAGAAGCGGGACCTGATCGTGTCCCTCATCACCTTGAAGTACACCCAGTCCAACTCCGTGTGCTACGTGAAGAACGGCCAGGCCATCGGCGTGGGGGCCGGCCAGCAGAGCCGTGTCCACTGCACCCGCCTGGCGGGCAACAAGGCGGACAACTGGTACCTGCGCCAGTGCCCCAAGGTACTGAACCTGCCCTTTAAGCCGGGCATCCGCCGGGCCGACCGGGACAACACCATCGACGTGTACATCGGCGACGAGTACATGGACGTGCTGGCCGACGGTGCCTGGGAGCAGTTCTTCACCGAAAAGCCCGAGGTCTTTACCCGGGAGGAGCGCCGGGCCTGGCTGGACGGCCTGACCGGCGTGGCCCTGGGCAGTGACGCCTTCTTCCCCTTCGGGGACAACATCGAGCGGGCCCACAAGTCCGGTGTGACGGTCATCGCCCAGCCCGGCGGCTCCATCCGGGACGACCACGTCATCGCCACCTGCGACAAGTACAACATCGCCATGGCCTTTACGGGCATCCGCCTGTTCCACCACTGATGGCCGGGGGAAGAAGGAGCGGCAGGGCCGTTTTCTGGGACTGGGCCACCGTCTTTGCCCCCAAGGGGCCTTCCTGGGGCAAGTGCCTGTATCTGGCCCTGGGCCCCTGGGCCGCCCGCCTGGAGGTGACGGCGGCCCAGCTGGACAAGCGCCTCCCTAAAGCGCCCAAGGGGCTTTCCGGGGCGGCCTGGTGGGAGGAGCGTATCGCCGCCTGCGAAAGGCTTCTGCGGGAGCTGGGCCTGCCCGAGCCCTGGGTGGAGCTCTGCGCCCGGCGGGTGCGCACCGTGGCCCTGTGCCCGGCCCTCTGGACTGCGGCCGGGGGGGACGCCGCCCCCGCCCTGGCCTTGGCCTGTTACCAGGGCTGCGAGAATTACCTCATCGGCGACGCCCTGCCCGAGGCCCTGGGGCTGCTGCTGCGGCTGCACCTGGGGCAGTTCTTCGCCGGGGGGCTGGTGTCCGGCCAGGCGGGGGAGGAGGCGGACTCCCCAGGCTTGTTGCGCCGGGCCTGGGAGGCCGCGGGCCGGCCCTCTTACTGCTGGCTGGCGGGAGGTTCCCCCGCCCAGCAGGAGGAGGCCAAGTCCCTGGGCTGGCGCACCGCGAAAAAGACCGGGGACAAGGGCAGCGCGGACCTGGCGGTAGAGCGCTGGGCCCAGCTGGCCCAGTACCTGTGACCTGAGCTTACGAAAGGGGAGAGACCCATGAAAATTTTAGTCATCGGCAGCGGCGGGCGGGAGCACGCCATTGTCCGCAAGCTGAAGGAGAGCTCTCTGGTGGAGGCGCTGTACTGCGCCCCGGGCAACGGGGGCATCAGCCGGGACGCGGAGTGCTTCCCGGTAAACGCCATGGACAAGGAGGGCATGCTGGCCCTGGCCAAGGAGAAAGCCGTGGACCTGGTGTTCGTGGCCCCGGACGACCCCCTGGCCGCGGGCATGGTGGATGATTTGGAGGCCGCGGGCTTCCCCTGCTTTGGACCCAACGCCGCCGCCGCCCAGATCGAGGCCAGCAAGGTGTTCTCCAAAAACCTGATGAAGAAGTACCATATCCCCACCGCGGGGTACGAGGTGTTTTCCGACCCCGCCGCGGCTTTGGACTACATCCGGGCCCAGGGGACATACCCGGCGGTCATCAAGGCCGACGGCCTGGCCTTGGGCAAGGGCGTCATCATCGCCCAGAACGAGGAGGAGGCCAGGGCGGCCCTCCACTCCATCATGGAGGACAAGGTGTTCGGCGAGTCCGGCAGCCAGGTGGTGGTGGAGGAGTTCCTCACCGGGCCGGAGGTGAGCGTGCTGGCCTTTACCGACGGCAAGACCCTCAAGCCCATGGTGTCCTCCATGGACCACAAGCGGGCCTTTGATGGGGACAAGGGCCCCAACACCGGGGGCATGGGCACCATCAGCCCCAACCCCTTCTACACGGAAGAGGCGGCCAAGGCCTGCATGGAGCAGATCTTCCTGCCCACCATGGCCGCCATGAACGCCGAGGGCCGGCCTTTTAAGGGCTGCCTGTACTTCGGGCTCATGCTCACCCCCCAGGGGCCGAAGGTCATCGAGTACAACTCCCGCTTCGGCGACCCGGAGACCCAGGTGGTGCTGCCCCGGCTGAAAACCGACTTCGCCCGGATTGTGAAAGCGGTGGCGGAGGAGAAGCTGGCAGAGGTGGACATCCAGTGGGACGAGGGGGCCAGCGCCTGCGTGGTCATGGCCAGCGGCGGCTACCCCGGCAGCTACCCCAAGGGGCTGGAGATCACCGGCCTGGACGAAAACGGCCAGGCAGCGGGCGCCACGGTCTACCACGCCGGCACCAAGTATGAGGACGGCAGGTTCCTGACAAACGGTGGCCGGGTGCTGGGCGTCACCGCGCTGGGGGCCACCCTGGAGGAGGCCCTGGACAAGGCCTACGCCGCGGTGGGGACCATCTCCTTCGAGGGCGCCATGTACCGGAAAGACATCGGCCGCACCCACCCCAAGGGGTGAGAAAGCCGTTGTGAGTTTATCGCAAAATATTGCACGCTTCTGAGAATACCCTGTAGGAATCACAAAATATGCAGCTCCCCCTTGCCCAAAAGCGAGGGGGAGTTGTATAATAATACACATCATTTTTATTGAAAGGGGTACCATGGATGAAGATCAGCTTTTCTACACTGGCCTGCCCGGATTATTCCTGGACAGAAATCTACACGATGGCCAAGGACCTTGGCTTCGACGGTATTGAGGTGCGCGGCCTAGGGGAAGACATTTTCGCAGTGAACGCCAGACCGTTCACTGACGCACGACTGCCGCAGACAGTGGAGAAGCTGCGTTCCCTAAACCTGGAGATCCCCTGCCTGGCCTCGGGCTGCAGCCTGAAGTCGAAAAAGGATTTCGATAAGAACATCTCCGAGATCACCCAGTATGTGGTGCTGGCCAAAAAGCTGGGCACCCCCTATATCCGGGTGCTGGGCGACCTGCACCCCGCCCCCGAGGGCGAGGTGGACGACGAGTTCGTGTGCAGCTGCTTAAAGCTGCTGGGCACCATCGCCCAGGGCTTCGGGGTCACCCTGCTGGTGGAGACCAACGGCGTCTACGCCGACACCCAGCGGCTGCGGGCCTTGCTGGACAAGGTGGCCATGCCCTCGGTGGCCGCCCTGTGGGACATGCACCACCCCTACCGCTGGGCCGGGGAGTCCCCCGCCCAGACCGTGGAGAACCTGGGGGACTACATCAAGTACGTCCACGTAAAGGACAGCGTGGTGAAGGACGGCCAGGTGGAGTACCGCATGATGGGCCAGGGCGACCTGCCCATCACCGAGATGCTGGACCAGCTGTTCGCCTCTGGCTACGACGGGTACATCTCCCTGGAGTGGGTGAAGCGCTGGATGGGCGAGCTCTCCGACGCCGGCGTGGTGTTCCCCCAGTTTGCCAACTTCATGCACGACTACGTGCCCACCCTGCCCCAGAAGGAGGAGGGCCCCAGCGTCCTCCAGGACGACCAGCGCCACGCGGGCAAGTACGTGTGGCCCAAGGAGACCCTCATCGACGAGACCTTCCCCGACGTGCTGGACCGGATGGTCAAGGAATTCCCCGACCAGTACGCTTTCCGCTATACCGAGCTGGACTACACCCGCACCTACTCCCAGTTCCGGGACGATGTGGACCAGTTCGCCCGGGCCCTCATCTACATGGGGGTGAAGAAGGGCGACCACGTGGCCATCTGGGCCACCAACGTGCCCCAGTGGTATATCACCTTCTGGGCCACCACCAAGATCGGCGCGGTGCTTGTCACCGTGAACACCGCCTATAAGATCCACGAGGCCGAGTACCTGCTGCGCCAGTCCGACACCCACACCCTGGTGATGATCGACGGCTTCAAGGACTCCGACTACGTGGGCATTATGAAAGAGCTGTGCCCCGAGCTCCAGGACAGCCTGCCCGGCAAGCTCCACAGCAAGCGGCTGCCGGTGCTGCGCAACATCATCACCGTGGACAGCAAGCAGCCCGGCTGCTACACCTGGGACCATGCCATGGGCCTGGGGGACTCGGTGCCCCCCACCGAGGTGGAGAAGCGCCGCCGCCAGATCAACAAGGACGACGTGGCCAACATGCAGTACACCTCCGGCACCACCGGCTTCCCCAAGGGGGTTATGCTCACCCACTACAACGTGGTGAACAACGGCAAGGCCATCGGCGACTGCATGGACCTGTCCACCGCGGACAAGCTGATGATCCAGGTGCCCATGTTCCACTGCTTCGGCATGGTGCTGGCCATGACCGCCGCCATGACCCACGGCACCACCATGTGCCCCATCACCGCCTTCTCCCCCCGCAAGGGCCTGGACTGCATCAACAAAGAGCAGATCACCGCCTTCCACGGGGTGCCCACCATGTTCATCGCCATGCTGGAGCACGAGAATTTCCCCAAGACCGATTTCTCCCACATGCGAACCGGAATCATGGCAGGCTCCCCCTGCCCGGTGAAGGTGATGCAGGATGTGGTGGATAAGATGCACATGAGCGAGATCTGCATCACCTACGGCCAGACCGAGGCCTCCCCCGGCTGCACCATGTCCAAGACCACCGACTCTTTGGACGTGCGGGTCAACACCGTGGGCGGCGCCATGTTCGGCGTAGAGTGCAAGATCGTGGACCCGGAGACCGGCGAGGACCTGCCCGACGACGTGGACGGCGAGTTCGTGGCCCGGGGCTACAACATCATGAAGGGCTACTACAAGATGCCCGAGGCCACCGCCGCCGCCATCGACCAGGACGGGTGGCTCCACACCGGCGACCTGGCCCGCCGCACCCCCGAGGGCAACTACAAGATCACCGGCCGCATCAAGGACATGATCATCCGGGGCGGCGAGAACATCTACCCCAAGGAGATCGAGGACTTCATCTACACCCATCCCAAGGTCCGGGACGTGCAGGTCATCGGCGTGCCCGATGAGCAGTACGGCGAGGAGATCATGGCCTGCGTCATCCTGAAGGAGGGGGAGACCTCCACCGAGGAGGAGATCAAGGACTACGTGCGCACCCACATGGCCAAGCACAAGGTGCCCCGGTACGTCTCCTTCGTCAAGGAATTCCCCATGAACGCCGCGGGGAAGATCCTCAAGTACAAAATGCGGGAGAACGCCGTGGAGTACCTGAAGCTCCAGAAGGCCGCCTCCATCGAGACCGCGTAAAAGCGGGCAAAAAATACAGAGAGAACAGGGCGGGAGGGCTTGCTTTTCCCACCCGTTTTCTTTAGAATGAGAAAAGAGGCGGGGAGACGCCCCGCCTGGGTGAGGAATTTCGTGAAAAGAAAGGAAGTCGAGCTATGAAAGCGCCTGTTACCTTTGCCATCGCCGGGTTTGGCGACCGGGGCAGCACCTATGCCTCCATGCAGAACCTGTTCCCGGACAAGATGAAAGTGGTGGCCGTGGCGGACCTGAACCCCGCCAAGGTGGAGAAAGCCAAAAAACTCTATGACATCCCGGAGGAAAACTGCTTCTCCAGCGCCGAGGAGATGCTGGCACAGCCCCGCCTGGCCGACGTGATGGTGGTCTCCACCATGGACCGGCAGCATGTGGGCCACGCCATCCCCGCCCTGGAAAAGGGCTACCACATCCTGCTGGAGAAGCCCATCTCCCCGGAGCTCTCCCAGTGCAAGAAGATCCTGGACGCGGCCAGGACCTGCCCCGGGAAGGTCATCGTGTGCCACGTGCTGCGGTACACCGTGTTCTACAACACCTTGAAAGATTTGATCCAGAGCGGCCGCATCGGCGACGTGGTGACTATCTGCGCCAACGAGAACGTGGGCTACTGGCACCAGGCCCACTCCTTCGTCCGGGGCAACTGGCGCAACTCCCAGGAGACCAGCCCTATGATTTTACAGAAGTCCTGCCACGATATGGACATCCTCACCTGGCTGGTGGGAAAGCGGTGCAAGTCCGTGTCCTCCATCGGCGGCACCCACCTGTTCAAGGCCTCTATGGCCCCCGCGGGGGCGGCCCTGCGCTGCCTGGACGGCTGCCAGGCCAAGGAAAGCTGTCCCTTCGACGCGGAAAAGATCTACGTCACCAGCGAGAAAACAGGCTGCGAAAAGGGCAGCAGCTGGCTGGCCGGGGTGCTGAGCATTGACCCCACCACCGAGAGCACCTACCAGGCCCTGCGCACCGGCCCCTATGGCCGCTGCGTGTACCACTGCGACAACGACGTGGTGGACCACCAGCAGACCAACCTCCTCATGGAGGACGGCACCACCATCAGCTTTACCATGTGCGCCTTTACCGAGGACTGCTACCGGTACTTCAAGGCCATGGGCACCAAGGGGGAGATCGAGGCGGACATGAAGTCCAACCTCATCCATATCCGGGAGTTCGGCAAGCCGGAGGAGGTCATTGACGTGGGGACCCTGGCCTCGGACCTGAAGGGCCACGGCGGCGGGGACAGCGGCATCGTAGGGGATTTTCTCGACCTGCTCCTCAGCGGCGCCCAGCCCAACGAGCGCACCACCACCCTGGAGCATTCCATCGAGAGCCACCTGATAGCCCTGGCGGCGGAGGAGAGCCGCCTGCGGGGGGGAAAGTCCATCGATTTGGACCAGCTGCGCAGCCAGGTGGAATAACGCAAAAAAAGGACATCCGGGCCCAGGCCTGGATGTCCTTTTGTCATGCGCAAATTTATGGGGCGGCAGGTGCCTTCCCCGCGGGGAGCTCCCCGTCCGCCGGGGCGTGCTTGAACCACCGCAGCAGGTAGATCAGGGAGGGGATGAGCCCCAGCACCCAGCCGCTGGGGGCCGCAATCCAGATGCCGGCGGAGCCGATGACCTGGGACAGGGTGACGGAAATGCCGATCTTGCACACCAGCTCCACAATGCTGGAGACCAGGGCGATGCGCACCAGGCCCATGCCCCGCAGGGTGGAGTTCACCGCCCAGATGATGCCCAAAGCCCAGAAGAAGCAGGCCTCGGTACGGATCATGGCCACAGCGCCGTCCAGCACCGCGGCCACGTCCTCCTCCAGGAAGATCTGGGCCAGAGGCCGGGCGAAGAGGAGCATCACCGCCGAGGAGAGTATGGTGAGCCCCACGATGATGAGCAGGCCCTTTTTCAGGCCCTCCCCAATGCGGCGGTACAGCCGGGCCCCGTAGTTCTGGCCCGCGTACACCGAGAAGGAGAAGGCCAGGTTGGAGAAGGACAAAGTGGCCAGCTGCTCCACCTTGCCGCCGATGGTGTAGGCGGCCACGATGTCGGAGCCGAAGGAGTTGATCACCGCGGTGATGACGGACATGCCCACGCACAGCACTCCGCTCTGGAAGCACATGGGCAGGCCGATGGTCAGATATTCCCGGATGATCTTGCCGTCGAAGCGGAAGGAGGCCGCGTCCGGCCGCAGCCGGGGGTAGCGGCGCACCATATAGAACACACACAGCACCACGGACACCGCCTGGGAGATCACTGTGGCGATGGCCACCCCGGGTACGCCCCCGTGGAAAGCGATGACGAACACCAGGTCCAGCACCACATTTAAGAGGCTGCACAGGATGAGGAAGTACAGGGGCGTTTTCGAGTCACCGATGGCCCGCAGCACTGCGGCCACCCCGTTATAGGCGGTGAGGGCGATGGACAGCCCGCCGGTGATCTGCACGTAGGAGACCGCGTCGTCGATGATGTTCTCTGGGGTGCCCAGCAGGGTGAGGAAGGGCCGGGCCCCGAAGAAGGAGGCCAGCCCCAGCACCAGGCTCCCCGCCAGCACCAGGTAGACGGCGTGGGCCACGCAGCTCTTCATCCGGTCCTGCCGGCCGGCCCCCTCCGCCTGGGAGATGACCACGCTCACCGCGTTGGTCAGGCCCTGGCCCAGCATCATGATAAGGGAGGTGGTGGAGCCGGTGGCGCCGATGGCCGCCAGGGCGCCCACACTGGCAAAGCGGCCCACCACCAGGGTGTCGGTCATGTTGTACATCAGCTGGAAGATCCCGCCGATGAGCATAGGGATGGCGAACAGCACCAGCAGCCGGGCCGGTTCCCCCTGGGTCATGTCCAGGTTTTTCGCCTTGGTTTTTATGGGAGCCATAGGGCATTTCCTCCTCTATGGGTACGTATGGTACCCGCCTATCCACTCAAATATAGTATAGCACAATACGCCGCCGGGGTGTCAAGAAGATTTTTTGTGAAAAATGCACCTTTCCGCCCGGGCCGGGTCCCTGGCTTTCTGCCCGCATTTGCTTGACTTTCCCCGGCCCATGTGGTAGAATGGGGGACGAAAAATGAGAGCAAAGGCCATGACGGAGACAGGCGGAGCGTCCCTTCTGCTGCAGAGAGCCGGCGGTTGGTGCAAGCCGGCGCAAACAGGCGCAGCCGCATCCCTCCCGAGCCGCGGGCCCAACGGAGTTTTCTCCCAGTAAGTGCCGCCGGCTTCCCCGCCGTTACCGGGGCGCGTATTGTTGGATACGGAATGGGTGGTATAGCGAAAGCCTGGCTTTCGTCCCGTTTGCCCGGGACGGAGGCTTTTTTGTTTTCGTCCGATTCCGCACAGCAGAGAAAGGGTGTTTGGCATGAGTTTGTACAAGGAAGTCTCCACGAACCTGAGCTTTGTGGAGCGGGAGCAGGAAACGGAAAAATTCTGGGAGGAGAACCGCATCTTCGAGAAGAGCGTGGAGGAGCGTAAGGACGACCCCACCTACACCTTCTACGACGGGCCTCCCACCGCCAACGGCAAGCCCCACATCGGCCATCTGCAGACCCGGTCCTTTAAGGACCTGTTCCCCCGGTTCCACACCATGAAGGGGGAGATGGTCCCCCGCAAGGCCGGCTGGGATACCCACGGCCTGCCTGTGGAGCTGGAGGTGGAGAAACTCCTGCACATCAACGGCAAGGACCAGATCGAGGCCTATGGCATCGCCCCCTTTATCGAGAAGTGCAAGGAGAGCGTGTGGAAGTACAAGGGCATGTGGGAGGACTTCTCCAAGGACGTGGGCTTCTGGGCCGACATGGAGCACCCCTACGTCACCTACGACAACTCCTTTATCGAGAGCGAGTGGTGGGCCCTGAAACAGATTTGGGACAAGGGCCTGCTTTACAAGGGCTTCAAGATTGTACCCTACTGCCCCCGCTGCGGCACCCCCCTGTCCTCCCACGAGGTGGCTCAGGGCTACAAGGATGTGAAGGAGCGCTCCGCCATCGTCCGCTTTAAGGTGAAGGGCGAGGACGCGTACATCCTGGCGTGGACCACCACTCCCTGGACCCTGCCGTCCAACGTGGCTCTCTGCGTGAACCCCAACGAGACCTACGTGAAGGTGAAGGCCGGGGACGGCATTACCTATTATATGGCGGAGGCCCTGGTGGAGACCGTCTTGGGCAAGCTGGGCGAGTACCAGGTGCTGGAGAAGTACGTGGGCAAGGACCTGGAGTACAAAGAGTATGAGCCCCTCTTCGACTGCGCCGCCGCTGTGGCCCAGAAACAGAGAAAGAAGGGCTTCTATGTCACCTGCGACACCTACGTCACTCTGACCGACGGTACCGGCGTGGTACACATCGCCCCGGCCTTCGGTGAGGACGACTCCAAGGTGGGCAGAAATTACAACCTGCCCTTCGTGCAGCTGGTGGACGGCAAGGGCGATATGACGGCGGAGACCCCGTGGCCCGGCGTGTTCGTGAAGAAGGCGGATCCCATGGTTTTGAAGAACCTGGAGGAGAGAGGCCTGCTCTACGACGCCCCCGTGTTCGAGCACAGCTATCCCCACTGCTGGAGATGCGACACTCCCCTGATTTACTACGCGAGAGAGTCCTGGTTCATCAAGATGACCGCGGTCAAGGAGGACTTAATCCGCAACAACAACACCATCAACTGGGTGCCGGAGAGCATCGGCAAGGGCCGCTTCGGCGACTGGCTGGAGAATGTGCAGGATTGGGGCCTGAGCCGCAACCGCTATTGGGGCACACCCTTAAATATCTGGGAGTGTGA